>CAIMLG010000183.1 GCA_903842235.1 uncultured Verrucomicrobia subdivision 3 bacterium | reverse complement strand
GTCCCCGCGAGCCAGCATGGTCGCGAGCCAAGAACGGCTCGCGGGGACGCTCGCCCCACCTGCCGAAGTCAGTTTTTCAAATCAAACTCCAGCCGCGTGCGGGAGCCGGTTTGGACATTGCGGATTTCCATCTCCTGCAGCTCCCACTGGCCGTTCACCTTCTCGAAGGACTTCGGCTCAAATTCCTTCAGCTTCTTGCCCTTGGCATCATAGGCCTCGGCCTGCACGATGCCGCCGCTCTCGTTGTCAATCCATGACACCACGCGCGAATAGCCATTCGTGGCCGGATTGGGATTCGTGCTTTCCAACACTGCGCAGCCCTGGCTCCGTTTGATCTCCCGCTTCAAAATCTTCTGCCCCGGCCAGTGAAAAAACTCCAAGCCCAGGTCGGCGATCCAAAAATCCCCCTTGGCGAAGGTTCTCATTGTGTTTGAACCGGACAAGACCATTGCTTTGTGATCCACCAACTCCCCAAGCCCTGGCAATCCTTCCCAAAGTAAATATCGATTCGACTTTCCAACCTCATGAACAACATTTAGCTGAACCCGATTTGAGGTGGTAATCGTTTCATAAATGATCTGCCAAACTGCCGCGTTTACCAAGGTCTGGAATCGGACGGGAATAACGGTCGTAATTTTCTTTTCATCGCGGATTTTCAAAACGCCGGTATTGGTAAAATTCTCCGCCGGCCGCGCCGCGCAAAGCTGCTGCGCCAGTTCTCGCCCTTGAATTTCTGTGGTGGACAAAACATTCGTCGTTGCCGCCCGCGCGCCCCCGACCAGGAATATCATCAGCACGGCCAGCGCACCGGTGGCGTGGCGGAAGTCGGTCCAAAGTTTCATTCGGCAACGCTAGGTCGCCGAACCGGGGCTGTCCAGAAGGTTCTTTGCCAACGCCACTTCCCGCCGGGCTAAAGTGGGGGCGAAACTGGGAAAACGAGCCGTTTATAGCAAAAATAGGCGATTTTCCGTGAAAAGTACCGCATCACTTTTGAAAGGGGCACATTACTAGCGAAAACTCCGTGCACAGTTATCGCTGGTGCGGCGGCCCTTCCGGTAAAAAATCCGCCCCTGGGTCAAAGGGGCGCGGGTTCGGAAAGAAAAGTTGGCCGAAATTTTGCCGCGCCGCGCCCGCCCGGCAAACGCCCGTTTCAGAAACGGGGAATTATTTCCGCGCGAGGGCCAGCTGCAGAACCTCGGAAATCTGCTTCACAAAATGGACCTTCAGCTTGGCGCGCACTTCCGCCGGCACATCCTCCCAATCCGCCCGATTGCCTTCCGGCAAAATGACCTGCTTGACGCCGAACCGCGCCGCGGCAATCACCTTTTCCTTGATGCCGCCGACGCGCATCACGCGACCGCGCAGGCTGATTTCGCCGGTCATCGCCACGTCGGAACGCACGCGTCGCCGGCTCATCAGCGAGGCCAGCGCCGCGCAAAGCGTCACGCCCGCGCTCGGGCCATCCTTCGGCGTCGCACCAGCGGGCACATGAATGTGCAAATCGTTCTTGCCGTAGTCGTCAAAGTCGAGGTCGAGCTTCTTCGCCTGCGACCGCAAATAACTCACGGCGGTCTGGGCGCTTTCTTTCATCACCTCGCCGAGCGAACCGGTCAGAATCAACTGTCCGCGACCGCGCATCCGCGTGGCTTCGATGAACAGCACATCGCCGCCCACCGGCGTCCACGCGAGGCCGGTGGCAATGCCAATTTCTTCAATCTTCTCCGCGCTTTCCAAAACGAACTTGGCGTGGCCGAGGTAGGCTTTGACGTCCGCGGCATCCAGCTTGACGGTCTGCGCCGCGCCGTTGGCAGCGACGATTTTGCGCGCCGCCTTGCGGGCGAGCGCGGCGATCTCGCGTTCCAACTGGCGCACGCCGGCTTCGCGGGTGTATTCGCGGATCAGTTCGCGCAACGCGGCGTCGGAGATTTTCACGTCGCTGCGGGTCAGGCCGTGTTCCTCCAACTGGCGCGGCACGAGATAGCGCTTGGCGATTTGCAGCTTCTCCGATTCGGTGTAGCTCGGCAGTTCGATGACCTCCAAACGGTCGCGCAGCGCGGGATGAACGGGATCGAGCCAGTTGGCGGTCGCAATGAACAACACGCGCGACAGGTCAAACGGCAAATCGAGATAATGGTCGGTGAAGGTGTGGTTCTGCGCCGGATCCAACACTTCGAGCAGCGCGGACGCCGGATCACCGCGAAAATCCGCGCCGACCTTGTCGAGCTCGTCGAGCAGAATGACGGGATTGCGGCTCTCGATGCGGCGGAGGGTTTGCAAAATCCGGCCGGGCAGCGCGCCGACGTAAGTGCGGCGGTGGCCGCGGATCTCCGCCTCGTCGCGCATGCCGCCCAGCGAGATCCGAGCGAATTTGCGACCGAGCGCATCCGCCACGCTTTTGCCGAGCGAGGTTTTGCCGACGCCGGGCGGGCCGACCAGGCAGAGGATCGGGCCTTTGATTTCCTTGCGGCGCTGGAGCACGGCGAGGAATTCGAGCAGCCGGTCCTTGACCTTTTCGAGGCCGAAATGCTGTTCGTTCAGGATTTTTTCCGCGACCTTCAAGTCCAGCTTGTCCACGGTTTCCTGCTGCCACGGCAGCGCGAGAATCCAGTCGAGGTAATTGCGCGAGACGCCGTATTCGGCGGCGGCGGGCGAGGTCTGCAGCATCCGGTCAAGCTCCTGGTTCGCCGCTTTGCGCGCCTCGTCGGGCAGCCTGGCTTGCTCGATTTTATCGCGAAGATTTTTAATTTCGTTCGCGTTTGAATCGGCATCGCCGAGCTCGCGCTGAATGACGCGCATTTGCTCGCGCAGGAAAAAGTCGCGCTGCGTCTTGGCAATGTTGGAAGCGACGTCGTTCTGGATCTTGGAGCTTAAGTTGAGGACTTCCTGCTCGCGATTCAGGAGCGGCAGGAGCTTTTGCAGGCGTTCGCGGACGGAAACCGTTTCGAGCAGTTTCTGTTTTTCGTCCAGCGGCAGGCCAAGATTCGCGGCGATGAGATCGGCAAAATGGCCGGGGTGCTCGGTATTGAGCGCCGCGATTTTCACCTGATCGGACAGCACGGTGGAAATTTTGGCAATTTCGTCAAACTGCTTGTGCGCGTTGCGCAGCATGGCCTGGAGCTCAACCGAATCCTCCGTCTCGTCGTGCAGCAGTTCATAGCTGGAACGCAAATATGGGTTTGCCGGAAGAAATGTGCCCAGCCGGATGCGCCAGAGGCCTTCCACGAGGATGCGGACGGTGCCGTCGGGAAATTTCACCATCTTGTTCAGCCGCGAAACACAGCCGACGCGATGCAGGTCGTCCGGGCCGGGTTCAGCCACATCGGGATTGAGCTGCAGGATGGCCGCAAACAAGCGGTCGCCGGCGACCAGATCATCCACGAGTTTGAGGCTGGGGCCGGTCTCGACCAGCAGCGGCACGACGGCGCCGGGAAATATCACGATGTCCGAGAGGCCGAGGATGGGAAGATTTTCCGGCAGTGAGCGCGACGAAACGCGCCCGGACACCTCGGTCTTTTCGTTGGAACCGAGGATGCTGACAAACTCTGTTTCCGTCGTGTTTTTCATCATGCCCTTTAATGAAACACTTCCGCGCTGAAAATGTTCATGCGCGGTCAAACTCCTTGGCTGATCGGGACCTTGGTCGTTTTAGATTGCGTTCGCTGGGCGGAAGGCACATCCACGCGCAAAAAGCCGTTCACATAAACCGCCTTGGCCTGAGTCAAATCGTAGCCCGCCGGCAAGTCCAGCACGGTTTCAAACGGGCCGTAGCTTATTTCCATCACTAAAAAACTGCAATGCGGGGCGCGGCAGCAGTCCGGACGAACGCCATTGATGCGCAGCCGCTGACCTTCCACCGTAATTTCCAGACTGTCGCTCTTCATGCCCGCCAGCTCGGCCTTGATGACCAGACCGGTCTCGGTGGTATAAATATCCGTGTTCGGGGTCCAACGTCCGGTCGCCGGCTCGCCCGCGCTGTGGCTGCGCGGCGCAAAATGCATTGAGGAACTGACTTTGGTGACGGCCATGCTAAAAATGGGTTATGGAAATGCTCATCCCAAATCAACTGGTCAGGGCGTTGGATTTTTACGTTCCGTTTCCGGTTCATCCTCAGGAGCGCAGCCACAGTTGCAACGGTGGGGGTGTTTGGCGGGGCTGGAACTGCGCCAGAGAAAAATCATCGCCACGCCCAAAACAATTGCCAGGATCAGGATTTGCTGCCAGTTCATGCTGGCAACATACCGGCAAACCCGGTTCGCGCAAATGGAATTTTAAGAGTGAAACTTGGGCAAAATCCGGCTAGTCTCCGCGCATGGCCGCACCGTTTCGTCATCCGCACCGCGTCAGTTACGCCGACTGCACCGTGGGCAACCACCTTTACCACTCCCGCTATCTGGACCTGCTGGAAGCCGCGCGCGGCGAATTTCTCCGTTCCCTCGGAACCACGGTGCTGACCTGGCAGGACGCGGATTATATTTTTCCCGTCATCGAAGCGCGCGTGCGCTACCACTTCCCCGCGCGTTATGACGACTGGCTGACCATTGAAGTGCGCCCCACCCTCGTCGAGCGGGTCCGGCTGAATTTCGGCCATCGCATCTTGAATCAAGATGGGAAATTAATTATAGAAGCGGAAACCTTCCATTGTTGCACCAGCCGCGCCGAAAAGCCCAAACGGCTGCCGCCGGTAATGATGGAAAAATTATCACCGCTCATCGGGAAATAGAGTTCCCTGCCAGTCGCCCCCCCCAGCCGTCTCAAACGTGGCACAAACATCCAACTAAGCCGGAAGCCAAAAAAATCAACCATGCTGGCAGCCGTTGCCGCCGATGGACGGGATGAATTGGGACCATCATTAATTCGGCATCGTCGCTATGGACGATGGTTTGGGGCGAGAAACTTCTTTATTTTCCCCCGTTAAACCCTAAACACCATTTAATATCCGGCGGTTCTCCAGCCGGCGGCATTTCAATTCCCATGAAGTTAAAATCGATCGCCCATACTCGCCTCATTGGCCTGACTCTGGCTGCGTTTGTCATGATTTTCGGCACCAGCGGGCAAGCGCAAACCGTTCTGTTTTCGGACAGCTTTAACCGCGCTGACAATGTGAATCTGAGCGGTGCCACGAATGGCATGGGGGGACTCCTGATCACGAATGGCACGCTGACCGTCGGAAATATTTGGAGCGAGCCGGTGGATGTTATTCAAGCCAATCCTGCAGATTCCCAGATTATCACGAATGCCCTTAAACTGGGTGGGAATGGTCATACCGATCACGTTTTTCTCAACCATAATTTTGCCAACGACTTGGGCGCCGGCACCCTTTCCGTGCAGGTTAAGGCGGTGACGGCCCCCACCAGCACCTCGCCGATCGACCGTTATACCGGCATTGGTCTGGGCGGCTCGCTGGCGGAATTCAGTTCCACCGTGGATCAGCCAATCCTCAACGTGGCGGATTTGTTCGTGGCGGAGACCCAGGATGGCCTCCTGCGCATCAATGATGAGCGCCCATCGGCCCGACCTGGCTCAGGAGCGGTTACGCCGACCACCACGATTGATCTGGACTCCGGGGCGACTAATTTCATTCCAGGCACGATCCGGGTGGTTTTAACGATTACCAATACTGCCGCCGGCAGCACCGTCGGCTATGATGTTTTCTTCGACAACGGCGCGGGCGGCGGCTTTGTGGACGTGCTGCCCGGCACGCGCAGCTTTGTCTGGAGCGGGAATGGCGAACTTTACACCGCCGTAGCCGAACGATCCGCCGCGGGAACGGTGGCGGATGATTTCCAAGTCACGACCACCGGCATCACGCCCCCCGCACCGCTGGCCAGCTTGGGAGTGACGCCCAATTTGGTGGCGGGCAATAACCCGGCGCAAGCGGTCACGCTGAGTTTGACCGCCGCCAATCTGACGGCTGGCTCCACCTATGCCATCAGTGCCGACCAAGCCGTGAGTTACCCCGGCGGCGGCCAAAGCGGGCCTGCCAGTAATGGCACCCAGGCGATCTCCGCCTTGGTGAACGGCGCTTTGGGCGACACCACGTTCACCGTGCGCGTTTCCAATTCCGTCCCGCAACTGGTGGCCACGGCCACAGCGACGGTCAGCCAGACGCTGACGCCGCCGCCCACCCCCCCCAATGTGCTCGTGATTCTGTATGACGACACCGGCTGGGGTGACTTTGGCTGCTACGGCAGCCCGATCCAGACGCCGAACATTGACAGCCTGGCGGCCAACGGCCTCCGCTTCCGCAATTTTTACAACACCGCGCGCTGTTCAACCACGCGCTGCTCATTGCTGACGGGCAATTACAACCAACAGGTCGCGCAAGGCCCCACGGTTGCGCTGCCCGATCTACGCATTGACAATAATATTACCATCCCGGAACTGCTGGGCACGCGCGGGCCTTTTGGCCCGAGTGGCTACCGCACCTACATGGCCGGCAAATGGCATATCGGAATGGATCCGGCGGAAATCCCGCGCGCGCGCGGCTTTGACCACGCCTTCGGCCAGAACGCCAACGCTTCCGGCGCGAACGGCGGAGCGGTGTTTGATTACTGGGACGAAAGCCTTTACTTCATCACCTCCACCAGCAATGCCATTCCCCAGCGCACCTATGGCCCCGCCACGCAATTCCATTACTCCGACGCCATCGGCGACTATTGCGTGGATTTTCTGAACAACAACTTTGTCACGTACCACGACGGCCGGCCCTTCTTCATGTATATGCCCTTTAACGCCCCCCACTGGCCGGTCAATGGCCCGGCGGCCTTGGCGAATAAATACACCGACGTCGGCGATCCCAATCCGGGCGACGTGGATGTGGTGCATTATGAAGATGGCTGGGATGTGCTCCGGCAACAGCAGTATGAACGGCAATTGACCATGGGCGTGCTCAAGCCCGGCACGGCCCTGTCGCCCAAAAACCGCACGGAATGCCCCAGCGGCACGGCGGCGCAACGACCGATTGATGATTGGAACACCTTAAGCCTGGCCCAGCGCAACGACCTCGCCCGCCGCGCGGCCGTGTATGCCTCCATGATCGAACTCGATGACCAAAACATCGGCAAGGTCATCAACCGGCTGAAGGAATTAGGCCAGTTCGACAACACGCTCATCTTCGTGCTTGCCGACAACGGCGCGAATTATGAGGGTGGCGAATTTGGCAACAGCGATTCCTCCACCTTCACGCCGTGGGACACCGCCGATTTGCCGGCGATGGGCGGGCCGAAATCCGCCTACGATGCGCTCGGCATTTCCTATACCAAATACCCCCGCGTCAATCTCGGCGGAGCTTGGGCCAACTTGAGCAACACCCCCTTTCGCTATTACAAACATTTCAATCACAACGGCGGCATCGGCTCGCCCTTGGTCGTGAGTTGGCCGGCAGGCATGAGCAATTCCGTCAAGGGCACCTGGATAGACCAGCGCTCCCATTTAATCGACATCATGGCGACCATTGCCGAGATCACCGGTGCCCCCCGACCGACCAACTTTAACGGACACGCCGTCATCCCGGCGCAAGGCGTCAGCCTCAAGCCGCTGTTTGCCGGTCAACCGATCCCCCTCCGCGACATCGGTTGCGAGCATGAGCGCAACCGCGGCTATTTTCGCGGCAATTGGAAGCTTGTTACCAAGAACTTCGCGTTAAGCGACGGCAGTTCCCCGGCTGACCAACTGGAGCTTTACGATCTCACCACCGACGCCACGGAATTGACCAATCGCGCCGCGAGCGAACCGATCGTCCTCGCCCACCTGATTGACGCCTGGAACGCCTGGTCCTTGAATGTCGGATTGCCCGTCAGCTACGCCTTATCCGCTTTTGCCCCGCCGCAAATTTATCCCGCCGCGTTGAGCAACGACCTGTTCGTGGACAACTTCAACCGCCCCAATTCCGCCGACCTGGATGCCAGCGCCACCGGCATGTCCGGCAGCCGCGTGCCCCCGCTCGGCGCGGGCAGCGCCTACTACGAAGGTTTTGAAAACGGCGGCGCCGGCGACATGATCGTCACCAACAACGGCCTGCGAATGGCGGTCAACGGCGGCACGAGCGAAAGCGGGCTCCGGCATAATTTTATCGGCGCGGACATCACCGCCGCCGGCGGCTTCTCCGTGCAACTGCGCATTGATGACATCAATGCCTTTACCCCCGACACGAACCACTACGCCGGCTTGGCCGTGGGCCTGACCCAGGCCCAAGCCGCCGGCGGCGCGGATATCGCCAGCCCCGGTTCCTTCCGGGGCAACGGCCTCAACCTCGGCGTCGCCAATTGTTTCATCGAACTCGATTACTTCGGCAACGTGAAAATGTGGAGCAACGGCGTGCTCCTCGTTTCCGTGCCCATGAACCAGAACCACGGCACGCTGCTCGCCAGCTTCGCCACCACGAGCTTTGACGCCGGCAGCCCCGTGACCGTCTCCGTTTTGCTGGATGGCCAGACCGTGGATCTGGACCCGGCCACCGCCGGCGTTTCCCGCACCTTCACATGGAACCACACCGATGCCAATTACCTTGGCCTCAGCGCCCGCGCCACCGCCCCCGCGGTGAGCTATGTCAAGCTGGACAACCTCGCCATCCGCACCCTGCCCTTGGGCGATACCCTGGCATCTGAATATGCCATGAACGCCGGGTTGAACGCGCCCACCAATGCCGCCAGCGCCGACCCCGATGCCGACGGCGACAGCAACCTTATTGAATGGCTGAAAGGCGGCCAGCCCGGCGTGGCCGATGCCAACCGGCGCCTGCTCTGGGCGAAAGCCCTGCCGTCCGGCGAATTCCGGTTCAATCATTACCAACTAGAGAACGCTGTTGCTGCCGGGGTAATTTACACCTTCAAATGCTCCACCGATCTGGTGAATTGGACGACCTTTACGCCCGAAGCTGTCAGCAACCAGCCGGACCATCCCGGTTATCAATTGGTGCAAAGCCGGGTTCCCACCGCCTTGACCGCCGGCAAGACCAATCTGTTCATCCTGATGACTTCCTCAGGGGCCACCCCTTGAGGGTTAAAACCGCGCTGCCAATGGACCCCGCTTCGCGCCGCGAACAGCGCCACTTGGGGAGTCCATCGGGTGGCGGGCTTGGGCAACCTCAAGCCAATAGCATCAACCTACGCCGGGCGGGCGCGACTCCAGTCATACATCCAGAAACCCGCCGGCGACCGGATCAAGGGCACGGCCATGATATCCGACCGAGGCGACGGGGCGGTTTCGGTTGCGGGCGGGCAGGCGATGGGCGGGGTGGCCGAAGGGACCCCGGAAACGGGCGGCGGATCCAGCCAATGGCCATAGCCGCGCTTGAGGTCGGTCAGTTCGTAATCGTAACAGATTTTTTCGGGCAGCGGGTTGGGCGAGTCCAGTCCCAAGGCCATTTTATTTAGATCGAACGCCAGCTCCAAGTTGCGGGCCAGCCGGGTCCAACTGGGCAAGGCGTGCGGGTTCCGCTGCCGATAACGTTTTAGGGCGACCGAGCCCGCCGTCAGCCACAAGTCGAGCTCGGCCAAGGCGCGATCCACGGCCCGCTGGACCCGCGGCGGCGGCAACGGCGGCCCTTCGCCGCGGTCCGACACCGACACCGGCGCCGGAGCCACGCCATGAGCTTTGGCAATCGCCGGTTCCCAGAGCGCCATCCATCGGCGCTGTTCGGCGCGGTTTTCCCGTTCCCGCTCCATGACCGCCGCGTCAAAGAAACTCGGGGCGAGCCGGGGCCAGCCGCCGGTGGGCGCGCAGGCCGCGCCGCCGACCCCGCACGCCACGGCGGTTCAAGCCGCGAACCTTCCGGCGCGCGGTGACCCGAGTGCTCTTACGATACAGGTTGCGCATATGGGCGAGGATGACGGGTAATTCATCCGGGCCGTTTCCCCGGCGCGCGACGGCTTTGCGCAGGGCCTGATGTTTGGCGGCGAAGGAGCGGGCTTTGCGAGAAAGTTCAAAAGCCGCCGACCAGGCGCGCACACCAATGCCCGCCACCGGCACAAAACTACCCAGCCATTTTTTGAACCGATTTTTTGGCCGGGGAGCTGAAATTGACAGGCGATCGGGATTGTCGCATCCAGGGGGCGGACATAGCTGGACGGGTTGCATCCCCAACCAAAGCGAACTGCCGGCGGGAGAGCGAACAACGTAAAGTGTGCATAGTCAAGAACCGCCC
>CAIMLG010000182.1 GCA_903842235.1 uncultured Verrucomicrobia subdivision 3 bacterium | reverse complement strand
TGCTGATGAACTAGCCAACCAACATCCCCAAATCCCTGTTTTGCACCGCGCCGACAAGGAGGGCTTGGGCCGCGCTTATCTCGCCGGCTTCCAATGGGCGCTGGCGCATGACTATGAGTTTATTTTTGAAATGGACTGCGATTTTTCGCATGACCCGGATGAAATCCCGAATTTTCTGAAGGCGGCGGAATCGGCCGATCTGGTGATCGGCAGCCGCTATTCCGGCGGGGTGCGGGTCATCAACTGGCCGCTCAAGCGTCTGATGTTGAGCCGCTGCGCCGGGATTTATGTGTGGCTCATTACCGGCCTCCCTATCACCGATCCGACCGGCGGTTACAAATGCTTCCGGCGGCGCGCTCTGCAAGCCATCCATCTGGAGCGCATCCATTCCAACGGCTACAGTTTCCAGGTTGAACTGACTCACCGGCTCTGGCGCAGCGGGTTTTCGGTGGCTGAGGTGCCGATTATCTTCACGGAGCGGGTGCAAGGCACTTCCAAATTGTCCCGGGGCATCGTCTTCGAGGCGCTGTGGATGGTCTGGTGGCTGTGGCTGCAGAACGGCCTGCGGCGCTGGCCCCGCGCGCGGAAAATTTAGCGCCGGTTTTCCCGGAAACCGCAACCACCCGTCCGCCGACCGGCGGGTATCGGGAAAAATCATTTGCCGGAATACTGCTTACGAATTAGACTTTGCCAATGTCGGCAAGGAGTCGGCAATTCCTGAAGCAATACTTATACTCATGAACAAACCATTATCAGGCGCCGAAGTGAACGAGCTGATCTCCGGGCTGAATAAATTATCCCGCAATCTCTGGTGGACGTGGAATCAAGAGGCGCAGGATATTTTTCAGGAGCTGTCCCCGCGCGGCTGGCAGAACCTCTTTCACAACGCGGTGGCCGTGCTTCACGAAGTCTCGGAATATGAGCTGCGCGTGCGTTTGCAGGACCTCGAGTTCGCCGCCCGCGTCCGCGTCGTGCTGGCGGATTTTTCAAAGTATCTGGCCGAACCGAGAACTTGGGGCCATTGTCACGCTGCGCCGCTTTACAAAAATCCCGTGGCGTATTTTTCGGCGGAATTCGGCTTTCACGAATCGCTGCCCATCGCCGCCGGCGGCCTGGGCATCCTGGCTGGCGACCACTGCAAATCGGCCAGCGACCTCGGCCTGGGCTTTGTGGGCGTCGGCTTGTTCTACCGCGAAGGGTATTTCCAACAGGCGATTGATGCCAACAACTGGCAGACGGAATATTACAACCCGGTGGACCCGAAAAACGTCCCCGTGGAGCCCGTCCTGGACGCCAATGGTGAACGCCTGCTGTGCCGCGTGGAAATCGGCCTGCTGGCCGTGGATTTCCAGGTTTGGCGGGTCAACGTCGGCCGCGTGCCGGTGTATTTGCTGGATACCAACCTGCCCAGCAACGAGCAGCTTTACCGGGATCTTACTAACCGCGTCTATGGCGGCGACAGCACCACGCGCATCATGCAGGAAATGCTGCTGGGCATCGGCGGCGTGCGCCTGCTCCGCGCGCTCGGTCTGGCGCCCTCCACCTTCCACATGAACGAGGGCCATGCCGCGTTTCTCACGCTGGAACTCATGCGCGAGAAGATCGCGGCGGGCAAAACTTTTGCGGAAGCGCAGGCGCTCACCAAGCCGGAGTGTATTTTCACCACGCACACCCCCGTGGAGGCCGGCCATGACCGCTTCAGCCCGGAACTGATGAACTACGCCATGCAGCGGTTCTCCGGGGAACTGCCGATCACCTTCAAACAGCTGCTAGCCATGGGCCGTGAGAATCCGGACAACGATCATGAGACCTTCTGTATGACTGTGTTGGCGCTGAAATTTTCCCGCGCCGCTAACGCCGTCAGCGAACTCCACGGCCAGGTCAGCCGCCAAATGTGGCAGCACTTTTTCAAGGTGCCGGAAAACGAAGTCCCCATTGGCCACATCACCAATGGCATCCACCTGCTCGGTTGGATGAAGGGCTCCGTCCGCCAATTCTGGCGGAAGAAACTCACCGCCAGCCACAACGGCCCGGCAAAATTGTTCCGCGAAAAGTTTGGCGAAGACTGGGCCTCCGCGATCAACCATGCCTCCTTCTGGGAAAAGATGACCGACCCTGCCTTTGTTACCGACGAGGAGCTCTGGGCGCTCCGCTACAAGCTGCGCCGCGAGTTGATCGAGTTCGCCCGCCGCCGCCTTTTGCTCCAGAGCCAGCGCGCCACGCCTGGCGACTTCATCCGGTATGACCATTTGCTGAATCCGGACGCCCTCACCATCGGCTTTGCCCGTCGCTTCGCCACTTACAAGCGCGCCCCGCTGATTTTCCAGCAGTTCGAGAACATCCTAAAACTTGTCCACGACAAGTCGCGGCCCGTGCAGTTTGTCTTTGCCGGCAAAGCCCATCCCCGGGACGACGAGGGCAAACGTTTCATCCAGCAGATAATTCATTTGAGCAAGCACAGCGAACTCACCGGCAATCTCGTTTTTTTGGAAAACTACGACATCCACGTCTCCCGGCAGATGGTAGCCGGCTGCGACATCTGGCTCAACAACCCGCGCCGCCCGCTCGAAGCCTCTGGCACCAGCGGCATGAAGGCCAGTTGCCACGGTTGCATGGGCATGAGCATCATGGATGGCTGGTGGCGCGAAGGCTACGATGGCCACAACGGCTTTGCCATCGGCGATGACTCGCACCCCGACAGCATCGAGGAGCAGGATCGCGTGGACAGCGCCAACCTCTACAAAGTGCTCACCAAGCAGGTGGTGCCCTTGTTCTTCAACCGCGATGTGAATGGAATCCCGCGGGAATGGATTAAGCGCATGCGCCACTCCATGGCCACGCTTGTCTCCCAATTCACCACTGACCGCATGGTGAAGGAATACGCCAACAAGTATTATACGGCTCCGAAAAACTAGCCGAGTTGCGGGACTAGTGCCCCGAATTATATACTGCCGCCGGAACAAAGTTTGTTTCGGCGGTTTGCGTTTTATCTCGTCTCGCCAAAATCTCGAACCTCAACTGACCAGCGCCGCTTGCGTCACCGTCATCGCCGCGCGGGTCAGCCGGGTGATATCCAGCCAGTTTCGAGCTTGAATCAAAGCACGTTCTGCCATCCACGACCCGCCCACCGCCACCACCGCCGGCGCCCGCAAATAGGCCGCGAGATTGTCCGCCCGAATGCCACCGGTTGGCACGAACGTCACGCCGCTCGACGCGAACGGACTGGCCAGAGCGTTGAGCAGCTGGATCCCGCCGGCGGCCTCCGCCGGGAATATTTTCAGGCAGGTGAACCCCAAATTCAGCGCCCGGAGAATGTCGCTGGGCGTCATTACTCCGGGTAAGAAAGGCCATTGGGCATGCTGGGCCGCTTGTAGGACGGCCTCATCCACGCCCGGAGATATGCCGAACTGTGCGCCCGCACCGATCGCCTGGTGGAGCTGTTCTTGCGAAAGAATCGTCCCGGCCCCGACGTGCATCTCTGGGAGCGCGATGCGCACGCGCCGAATGGCTTCCGCTGCCGCCTGGGTCCGGAACGTGAATTCCAGAGTCGTCAAGCCACCGGCGAGCAAGGCTTCCGCCAGCGGGACGGCGTCTTCCGCGTGATCAATGATCGCCACGCAGACCAAGCGCCCGGGAAAAAGGGGTTTGTCCGGCCAGGGTTCGGGCATAAAAAATTATTATCGCTGCACGCGAGCGCCGGCGCCCTGCATGAGTTTCTCCACTTCGGCCTTCGTCACCATGCTCGTGTCCCCGGGCGTCGTCATGGCCAGCGCGCCATGGGCGGCGCCGTAATCCACCGCTTGCTGCACGTCATTGCCCGCCATCAGCCCATAGATGAAGCCAGCGGCAAAACTGTCGCCGCCGCCCACGCGGTCGAGGATTTCCAGAGCCGGATAGTTGCGACTCTGATAAAATTCCCCCGCCATCCAGGCGATCGCGCCCCAATCATTGACCGTCGCGGTTTTCGCCGCGCGCAACGTCGTCGCCACGGCCTTGAAATTCGGATACGTCTGCACCGCCGTTTCGATCAGCTTTTTGAACGCCGCGACGTCAAGATGCTGAAGCGTTTCGTCCGCGCCTTCAATTGGAAGTCCCAGACAAGCAGTGAAGTCCTCTTCGTTACCAATCATCACATCTACGTATTGGCCAATCTTCTTGTTTACTTCCTGCGCCCGCAGTTGGCCGCCCATGGACTGCCAGAGCGATGGGCGATAATTTAAATCGTAACTGACGATGGTGCCGTATTGCTTCGCTTTCTGAACGCATTCGATGACCAGTTGAGGTGTGGTGTCACTCAACGCCGCGAAGATACCGCCGGTGTGCAGCCAGCGCACGCCAAGTTTGCCGAAAATGTAGTCCCAATCAAAATCGCCGGGCTTGAGCTGTGCGGCCGCGCTCCGTCCGCGATCCGACACGCCCACGGCCCCGCGCACGCCGAAGCCGCGTTCGGTGAAATTCAGGCCGTTGCGAACCGCTCGACCCACGCCATCAAACGGTCGCCACTGGATGAAGTCGGTGGCCACGCCGCCTTGCAATACCAGATCTTCCAGCAACCGGCCCACCTCGTTATCAGCGAAGGCGGTCGCCACGGCCGTCTTGAGCCCAAAGCAGCGGCGCAGGCCGCGCACTACGTTGTATTCGCCGCCGCCTTCCCAGACGCGGAACGCCCGCGCCGTGCGAATGCGCCCTTCGCCGGGATCAAGGCGGAGCATGATTTCGCCGAGGGCCAGCGCGTCGTATTGGCACGAGCCGGCGGGTTTGAGATCAAGGGTGTTCACGACAAAAATCAGCGCGCCAGCCAGCCGCCATCCACATTTAAAATCGTCCCGTTGAGATAATCCGCATCGGGCGAGGCGAGAAACAGAACCGCACCGGAAATATCCTCGGGCATGCCCCAGCGGCCTTCGGGAATGCGCGCCAGAATGGCATGGTTCCGCCCCGCATCGGCGCGCAGCGCCTGGGTGTTTTCCGTTGCGATGTAGCCCGGCGCGATAGCATTGACGTTGATTCGTTCCGCCGCCCACTCATTGGCGAGCGCCTTGGTCACCCCGGCCAGTCCGTGTTTGCTCGCGGCATAGGCCAGCACGGTAATGCCGCCTTGAAACGACAGCAGCGACGCCACATTCACTAGCTTGAGCCGCGCATGTTTCGGAGCCGCCGCACGGCCCGTTTCCATCCACCATTTGCCGACCGCTTGGAGGAGAAAAAACGGCGCGCTCAAATTAGTCGCCAGCACGGCGTTCCAATCCGCTTCCGAAACCTCCGTGGCGGGCGCGCGCCGGATGATGCCGGCATTGTTCACCAGAATGTCCAGGCGGCCCGTCTGCGCGAGAATCTGTGCAATCACCCCGTGGCAATCCTTTTGCGTTCCGGTGCCTAGGTCGGCGGGATGCGCCATGAAAGTTCCTCCCGCCGCCTGCACGGCCGCCCCCGTTTCGGCCAATTCGCTCCGCGCCACGCCGACCACCGTGGCTCCCTCGCGGCCAAACGCCACGCAAATGGCCCGGCCAATCCCTCGGCTGGCGCCGGTCACCACGACAACTTTATTTTTGAAACGCATAGGATTAAAATGGTGCCGGCAATGCTAGCGCAAATCCCGTGGCGGAATTGTATCCATGTCGTCAAAGCACTTGTTTTCCCCCGCCATGCCCCAGATGAATTTATAGTTCCCCTGGCCACAGCCGGAATGGATAGACCATGCTGGCGATAGCACGGCTTCGTGGTCATGCACAAACAGATGGCGCGTCTCGGTCGGCTCGCCCATAAAGTGCGATACGATTCGTTCGCCAAGGTTGAAATAGCAATAGACTTCCGTTCGCCGGTTGTGGGTGTGCGGGGGAATGGTGTTCCACACGCTGCCTTCGGCGAGTTCGGTGTAGCCCATCACGAGCTGGCAGCTCGGGATGCCTTGTTCGTGAATGTATTGGCGGATGACGCGCTGATTGGCCGCCGCCGGGGTGCCGAGCATAATCTTGTTCGCCTCTGTCCGCGTCGCCACGGCGGTCGGATGCGCTAAGTGCGCCGGACAGCTCAGGATGAAAAATTTTGCCGGAGTTTGCGCCTCGTGGCTGGAAAATTTCACTTCCTTTGCGCCCATCCCCACATAGATGCAGCCTTCGGTTTCTACAGCGAAACTTCTGCCATCCACGGTAACCGTGCCGGGGCCGCCGGTGTTGATGGCGCCCAGTTCCCGACGCTCGAGAAAATAGGTGCGCCCGGTTTCTTTGTGGTTTTCCAGCGTCAGCGGAGCCTTGGCAGGCATCGCGCCGCCCACGATGAACCGATCCAGATCGGTGAGTTGCAGCATGATCTGACCAGCGGAATAGAGGCCGGTCACCAGAAATGCCTCGCGCAGTTCCGCTGCGGTCATCTGCGCCACCTCTTGCGGTCGCGGTAGCCGGCGAATGGAATCATTGAACATATCTTTAGATTAGTGCCAATGCGGCATTATGGTTGTGCAATCTTTGTTAATCCCGTTGCTTTTTATCATTTGGCAGCGGACAAAGCAGCCTGAATGATGGAACTCGGCGGCAATAAGGGCTCCCTCTTGGGCAATGGATTCAGGCAGACGCCCCTATGCAATTTCCCGATCATCGCTCCGAACCGCTAATGCAGCAACTCATAAATCGGTGCTTCTTCGACGTTTGTAATGGGTAAAAAGGTTGAGTGCAAGGGGAAAACGGGGTGAAATCGGGGATGATTCCCGAAAAAATGTTTCAACAGATATTGGCGCTGGGCGAAGCCTGGCGGGTGACGCGCATGGATTATCAAGCATCAGAAAGCAAGGTGTTGATCCGAGTGGAGGAAACGCCTGCCCTGTGGCAACAGGAAAGCTGTCCGGATTGCGGTCGCAAGACCGTGCGCGGGTATGATCACGCGCCGGAACGGCGGTGGCGACATCTCAACGTGTGCCAGTTGCAGTCTGAGATTGCGTGTGCGCTGCCTCGCGGGAAGTGTCAGGAATGCGAGAAAGTTTACACGGTGCGTGCGCCGTGGGAGGGGCGCAGCCGGGGTTTGACACAGGAGTTTGAGGCCTTTGCCTTGACGCTGATGCGAGAGATGCCGGTCAAAAAGGCGGGCGAGATTTTGGGGGAGACGGATCAAAAGTTGTGGCGGGCCCTGTTCGCCCATGTGGATGCGGCATGGAAAGATTTGAGCTGGGAAAATGTCGTTTGGGTGGGTGCCGACGAGATGAATCGGAAGAAGGGACACAATTACCTGACGGTGTTTGTGGACTTGCAGGCCAAGCGGGTGCTGCTGGCTGTTGAGGGCAAAGACGCCGGCGTTTGGGAGCGATTTGCTGATGA
>CAIMLG010000181.1 GCA_903842235.1 uncultured Verrucomicrobia subdivision 3 bacterium | reverse complement strand
GTACAAATCCCGACGCAGCTTAACATAAGTTTCGTAAATTAACATTTTCTTGCGAGAGAGAAAAAACCAAAATGAGAACCCTCGCTAAAATACTCGCCACAGGACCGGTTGCAACAAAATCCGCCAGCAACCCAGCCGCGACGGACGGGCAGGGCTCCGCGCCTGAACCGGATTTCCGCCGGCCAACCGCACGCTGCAAAATCTGTTCGCCGCCCTATGGCCGGCACTACTGGCGGGATTCCTACGGTTTTTGGCGATGCACCCAATGCCACCCGCCGGCCGCTGCAGCGATGGTCCGCGACCAGGTGTTGGTTCCGTTGAATGGATCGGGCCTCGGCCAAAACCGCGACGAACTAGCTCTGGCAGCTAGCAGCGACGGCGGAGGCGAGTTTGTGGCCGGTGAGGAGTTTCCGGTTTACGCACAGGGCCGC
Source organism: uncultured Verrucomicrobia subdivision 3 bacterium (assembly GCA_903842235.1). GTDB lineage: Bacteria > Verrucomicrobiota > Verrucomicrobiia > Limisphaerales > UBA11358 > UBA11358. The sequence goes on along the minus strand of CAIMLG010000181.1, from coordinate 1,658 downwards.
TGGCGGTACTACGAAGACCGCTGGGGGCGGCACTGGGAGCGGGTAACATTTTCCAGGGAGATGAAAAAATGACCAAGACACGAGCGTCGACGCCTCAGTCGTGCATTGTGGACACCAGAATTTACCAGGGCGCTCGCGGGCCCGGCGCGAACTCGACGCATCGTGACGACGCCGACGCGGACGAGCCGCTGGTCGCCGACGCCGTGCTGGATTGGATTGCGGGCGAACTGGCAGATATGATTTCACCGCGGGGAAATGATGCAGCGGAGGCCGTCGGCGATGTATGCGAACGCCTGGAGGCATTGGTGCGGGAAATTGCCGATCGCGTTGCCGGAGAAAAACGCGCCGCCTGGGTGCGAGAGGAGTTGGCAAAAGACCGAGCGCAGAGCGGGGCGAGCCGCCCACGGTTCCGCTAAAACGAAATTGATCTATTGCAGCGTGGCGGGAAGTGTGCTTTAATTGTCGCCTTGCGAAAGCGCGTTGCGTGAAGAACGCTCCTGAATGTCCCCGAAATCGAAGGAGAATTGTGATGTCCCAAATCCTTGCGGCGGTGCGAACGGACCATGCCGAATTAGCCGCCAAGATGGCGGAAGTCGAGGTCGCGCAGACAGCCGGCGAAGATGTCAAGAAGCTCTTTGACGGCACGCTCGTCAAGTGGCTGATCGCCTACGTCAAGGCTCATCCCGAACAGGCCGTGGCCCTCGTGCAGTGGATTTTGGCGATGTTCGGCATTGTGATTCCGATTCCGCCACTGCCGGCCGACGCCGAGTAGTTGACCTTCGCGGCGCTGCTCTTGGCGGGCATGGCGCTGCGGACTCCTGCCGGGGCGGAGCGTGGCTGCCTCCACCCCGCCCCGGCTATTTCGATCACAAGGAACTGACGATGAAATCTCTCACAAGGAACTGACGATGAAATCTCTCCGTTGGCTTCTGTTGTCTGCCCTGCTCTTCGTGGGCAGTTGCCCCGAGTTGGTGGTGTTCCCGGCCGATCTGCCGGCGAAGGTGGCCACAGTCAAGGCGACTGCCGGGGCCATTCCGCAAGTGCTGTTGGACGCATTGGCACTCTGCCAGCGGGACCGCGAGGCAATCGTCACGGCACAGGCCACCGTGGACGCCGCGATGAAGGCCAAGACCAAGGCTATCCTGGATTGCGAAAACGACTACAAGGCTCTGGTGGCCCTGCTGGAGTCGCTATATGGGCCATCGCCGCAACCACCACAACCACCGCAGCCGCCGGAGCCGCCAAAGCCTCCCGAGCCTCCACAACCGCCGGAGCCCCCGAAGCCGCCGGTCGTCTTGCCACAACTGACGCTGGTTACTGCCACCGGCTCGTGGTGCCAAGCCTGCACTCAAACCGAAACTGATACTGTACCGGGACTCAAGTCCAACGCTGCGATTGTGTTCAAGTCCATCCTCTACACTGATGCCGAAGTAGCTAAAGTCTACCCAGAATCCGCCCTCGTTCCCCGTTGGGTATTGACGCGGCCCGACGGCAAGGTGGAAAAGAAGATCGGTTACATGACGCCGGCAGAGATCAACCAGTGGATTGGGAAAGGAGCCAAGCGATGAGCGATTTTAAGGATACAACCACGATCAATTCAGCAGAAATCCCACGGCGAATGAAAGGTTGCAACCCGTCCCATCCCGGCGTGCTGATGC
>CAIMLG010000180.1 GCA_903842235.1 uncultured Verrucomicrobia subdivision 3 bacterium | reverse complement strand
CGGTGCGGCCAAAAGCGCCGCCGACAGCCCTGGAGGACGCGATCTCACGGTTCCCGGAGTGGTGCGGCACGGCCCCGCTGCAGCTCAAAGGATTTTCAACCCCGTTTTCCAAGCCACCGGCAGTCCATGTTGGCCATGGCAAGGAATTACTTTCCCCAGTAGCACGAAGTCACGGGTTCAGCGGCTCAGTTCAACGGCAGTGTATCCCGCAGGCGGCCGCTTCACCTCGCAAAAAAATCACACTTGTCGGCGGCAGCCTGCGGGATACACTGCTAAAAGTTATGTCCTCCCTGGCCAAAAGCCCGTTACCCGGCTTGGCCTCTGTGAATTTGGCCTCCTTTGCCGTCACTAACCGCCTGATGCCGGGGGGTGATTTGGTTGGCTTGCGCGGCATCCAAGTCAGCATGGCGGAAAGCAACGCCATATTCCTCCTTCCCAAACCCAGCCTGCCATCGTTGGAAACCTTCATCCCTGCCGGCGAACATGTAAAAGACATGGCTTTTGCGAAAAATCCCCAAGCTCAGGGACGAGCCATGGTCTATACGGATTCGTTTGGCCGCTACTGGATTCCGTTTCTTGGTTATCATTTCGGCGAAGTGGATTTTTTCTGGCAATACCCGCTTGATGGCCCGTTGATTGAACGTCAAAAACCCGTTGTGGTGGTCAATGAAATGCTCGAGCGTTTTTTCAATGTGGAAGATCCGCAGAATCTTTCTTCCCAAGATTTGCTCCCGTGAAAAATGGATTTGAATCGCCTGATTCCTTTCATGATCAAAGACTGAGGTCTCCAACGTCGGCCACTGTTGCTGAGTTCTATCACCAGCGGTGGCAGGTCGAACTCTTCTTCAAAGCGATCAGACAATAGCTGGACACCGCTGAGATACCGCAAAAACCTCCGGCCCCGGATCAGGCGCCACCCCCGCGCTGTGACGCCTGGAGCCGTCTGCACCGGCAACTTCGCCGACCATAGGCTGGGGTAAAACAAATCTTTCCCTTTCCCCCGCCATGGCCAGAATATCTCCAATGATTGCTTTTCTGCGCCAACTCTGGACCTTCATCCGCCCTTATCGGGCGCGGTTTTTCCTGGGCGTGGGGTTCGGCATCGTCAGCGGCTTGATTGAGCCCCTGATGATCGCCACGATTGCGTTTGTTTATGGGGTGGTTTTTCCCTCGGCGAATCAGACCCCGCTCTCGGCGCAGTCCAGTTGGCTGCCGGCCGGGTTGCGCGAGGCCGCCAACTCGGTGCAACAATCCCTGTCCACCGGGGTCCAAGCGCACCCCGGAGCCATTCTCTTGGTCGTGAGCCTGATCCCCTTGATTTTATTCTTGCGGGGGCTTTTTTCCTATCTGAACGTCTATTGCCTGCAATGGACCGCCACCCGGGCGGTCACCGATTTGCGGGTGCGGTTGTTTAATCATTTGATCCGCCTTTCCGCCGGCTTCTTCAACCGGTCTCAGACCGGCGAATTGATGTCGCGGCTGATGAATGACACCGGTGCCCTGCAAAACGTCATCAGCCAGAGCGCCGCCACCATGGTCAAGGACCCCGTCACGCTGCTGGCGCTGCTGGGCTATCTGCTCTGGCAGCAGCCCATGCTCACCTTGATTTCCCTCGTGGTCCTGCCGGCGACCATCGTGCCCATCACCATCCAAAGTCGCCGGATCCGGCGCGCCAGTCGCGGCATGCAGTCCGAAATGGCCGACCTCGGCGGCACCATGTCCGAAACCTTTACCGGCATCCGCGTGATTCAGGCCTACAATCTCGAGCCTACCGTTGTCGAACACTTTCGGGCCTCCTCCGGTAAATTCGTCGGCCATTTTATGCGGGCGGTGCGCTCCAGCGAAATCCCCGGTCCCTTGATGGAATTCGCCGGCTCTATTGGGGTCTCGGCGATCATCGTCTTCATCGCCCTCAAAGGCGGCATGAAAACCACCTCTGGGGACTTTCTTAAGTTCATCCTCGCCATGTTCTCCATGTATCGCCCAATGAAGAGCCTCACCCGCTTGCATAACAGTATCGAACAAGCCCGGTCTGCCAGCGAACGCGTCTTCGAACTGCTGGCCACCAAAAGTGACATCGTCGAGCCCGTCCAGGCCAAGCTGGTGCATGCCGCTGGCGCGGAGATTCGCTTTGAAAACCTTAATTTTTCCTTTGGCGAGAAACGCGTGCTCCAAAACATTAACCTGACCGTCCAGTCGGGCCAGATGGTGGCCCTGGTCGGGACCAGCGGTTCCGGCAAAACCACCCTGACCAATCTGCTGCTCCGCTTTTACGATCCGCAACAAGGTAGCGTCCGCATCGGCGATACGGACCTGCGCGAGTTTGCCACCCGCGACCTCCGCAACCAGATCGCTGTCGTTACCCAGGAAAACATCCTTTTCAACGACACGGTGCGCCGGAACATCGAGCTGGGCCGCCCCGGCGCTTCTCAAACGGACATTGAGATGGCCGCTCGTCAGGCGCACGCCTACGAATTTATCATGCAAAAACCCGAGGGCTTTGACACCGTCGTGGGCGAAAAAGGCGTCTCGCTCTCCGGCGGCCAGCGCCAGCGCCTCGCCATCGCGCGCGCGGTGTTAAAGAATGCCCCCATTCTGATTCTCGACGAGGCCACCAGTGCCCTTGACACCGAATCCGAACGCGCCGTGCAGTCCGCGCTGGATGAGCTGATGAAGGGGCGCACCAGCTTTTGCATTGCCCACCGCCTCTCCACCATTTTGCACGCCGACATGATTGTGGTGCTGGATCAGGGGAAAATTGTCGAGACCGGACGGCATGAAGAACTGGTGAAGCGCGGCGGTATTTACCAAAAGCTATACGAACTCCAGTTCGCGGCCTAAACCCGTCCGGCTTTTTCGCTGCGGGTTTCCTCATAAGCGCGGATTGGGTGGCGAAATTGCGCCACTTTGTTCTGTCCATTTCCACCGGTTTTCAGGAATAATGCGCGCTCGTCGCCAACAACCTATTTAACCATGAAAGCTGACACTTCTGCCAAAGACACCGCCGCCAGCCGCTGGCTCTCCTTCCGCCCCGAAATCAAAGTCGTGGATTGCACCATCCGCGACGGCGGTTTGATGAACAATCACCATTTCGAGGACAAGATCGTTAAGGTCGTCTATGACACCTGTGTCGCGGCCGGCGTGGATTACATGGAGCTGGGCTACAAGTCCTCCCGCAAAGGCATCAAGGTCGGCGAACACGGCGACTGGAAATATTGCACCGAAGAGTCCATGCGCCGCATCGTGGGCGATAACCCCACCCGGCTCAAGCTGTGCGCCATGGCCGACGCCGAGCGCAGCGATTACCGCGAGGACATCCTGCCGAAGAAGGATTCCGTGCTCGACATGATCCGCGTGGCCACCTACATCCACCAGATTCCCACCGCGCTGGAAATGGTCAAGGACGCGCACGACAAGGGCTACGAAACCACGCTCAACCTCATGGCCGCCTCCACCATTCCCAATGACGAATTGGAAGTGGGCCTGGAAATGATGGTGAAATCCGAGGTCAAGTCGATCTACGTGGTGGACAGCTTTGGCGCGTTTTACGGCGAACAGATCCGGGCGCTGGTGAAGAAATATCTCAGCTACTGCAAGGCCAGCGGCAAGGAAGTGGGCATGCACATGCACAACAACATGCACCTCGCCTTCGCCAATACCATCGAGGGCATCATCGAAGGCGCCAACTATCTCGATGCCACCATGGCCGGCCTCGGCCGCGGCGCGGGTAACTGCCAGATGGAACTGCTCCTCGCTTTCCTGCACAACCCGCAATACAAGCTCCGCCCCGTGCTGGACTGCGTGCAGAACCACATCGAGCCGATGCGCGCCAAGCTGCTCTGGGGTTACGACCTGCCGTATTTGCTCACCGGCATGCTAAACCAGCATCCCCGCACCGCCATCAAGTTCAAGGAAGCCGAAATCAAAGGCGAAAAGGGCGATATCCTCAAATTCCACGACACCGTCACGGATCAGGAATAACTGCGGGCGCTTCCAGGTTTTATCTCTGTCAGCCGGCTGCGGGAACCCCGTGGCCGGCTTTTCATTCCGGTTTATGAACATCCCTTTCTTGCGCGGGAGGCGCGGTGAGCGGTAAATTGTCCCCATGTCGCACGCTGATTTCGTCCACCTGCATTTGCACACCGAGTATTCCCTGCTCGATGGCGCCTGCCGGCTGGACAAATTGATGGAGCGGGCGCATGCGTTGAAATTTCCCGCCCTCGCCATCACGGACCACGGCGCCATGCATGGGGTGATTGAGTTTTATCAAGCCGCCCGGGCCAAGGGCATCAAGCCCATCATCGGCTGCGAAGTGTATGTTGCGCCCGGCTCGCGCTTGGAGCGCAAGGTCAGCAACGGCGAGAAATATCATCACCTGGGCTTGCTCGTCAAAGATGAAGTTGGCTACAAGAACCTCATCAAGCTCACGACGGCCGCGCATTTGGAAGGCTATTATTACAAGCCGCGCATTGATAAAGAAATTCTGGCGCAGCATAGCGCCGGCTTGATCGCGATGTCCGGCTGCCTCGCGAGCGAGATTCCGGATTTGATCATGAAAGATCAAATTGCCAAGGCGCGCGCGGTGGTGGACTGGTTCAAGCAGACACTCGGCGCGGAGAACTTTTTCCTCGAACTGCAAAACCATGGCATTCCCGAACAAGCCAAGGTGAACCAGCAGTTGCTCCTCTTCGCCAAGGAGTTCGGCTTGAAACTCGTCGCTACCAACGATGTGCACTACATCGAGAAAAGCCACTCGCACGCGCATGACTGCCTCGTCTGCATCGGCACGCAATCGCTGTTGAGCGACCCGAAGCGCATGAGCGCGGGCTATGTGCCGGAGCAATTTTATCTGCGCAGCGCGGAGGAGATGAAAGCCCGCTTCGCCGAAGTTCCCGACGCGGTGAAAAACACCCTGGAAGTCGCCGAAAAATGCAATCTGGAGATCAAGTTTGGCGAGAATAAATATCCCGTATTCCACCCGCCGGAGCATTTCACGCGCGAAGGTTATTTGCGCCAGCAGGTAGCGGAGGGCTTGTTCCGCCGCTACACCCTTCATGCGAAAGCGGAAGGCGACGGATTTGTCATCTCCGGCATTGATGAGCCGAGGCGGCTGCCGACGTATCAAACGGCGGTAGCCGCGAATGTCAATTCGCGGAATGAAACGACCGATCCGCGTTCTCCCGAACGCGGCCACCGGGAGGATCCCGCCGTCGCCGCCGCCATCAAGGCGGTGATTGACCGCTTGCAGCTTGAACTGACCGTCATCGAGCAAACGGGCTTTATCTCCTACTTTCTCATCGTGGCGGACTTCATCCGGCACGGGCGCGAACACGGCATCTCCTGCGTGGCGCGCGGGAGCGCCGCCGGCTCGATCGTCACCTACCTGCTCGACATCGCGAATGTGGATCCCATCCGCTACGGCCTGCTGTTCGAACGCTTCCTGAATCCCGAGCGCGTCAATCCGCCGGATATCGACATCGATTTCGCCGACGATCGCCGGGCGGATGTCATCGAATACGTCCGCGAAAAATACGGCCGCGAGGCCGTCGCACAGATCATCACCTTTGGCACGATGGGCGCGAAATCCGTGGTGCGCGACGTGGGTCGCGTGATGGGTCTGCCGTATGGCGACTGCGACCGGCTGGCAAAATTGATTCCCGCCGAGTTAAAAATGGATTTGACGAAGGCGCTCAAGCAGGTGCCGGAACTCAAGGAGGCTTACGAGAATGAAGACGTCACGCGCGAGCTGATGGACACGGCGTTCATCCTGGAGGATTTGACGCGGAATGCCAGCGTGCACGCGGCGGGCGTCGTCATCGGGCCGGAGCCGCTGGTCAATCTGCTGCCGCTCAAGCTCGACGAAAGCGGCACGCTCGTCACCCAATACGCCATGAATCCGGTCGGCGAGTTGGGCCTGCTAAAGATGGATTTTCTGGGGCTGAAGACGCTGACCGTCATTCGCAATACTTGCGAAATGGTGCAGCGCACGCAAGGCATCACAATCGACATTGATCAATTGCCGCTGGACGACCAGAAGACCTACGACTTGTTGAACCGGGCGGAAACTTTGGGCGTGTTTCAGTTGGAATCCGGCGGGATGCGCGATCTGTGCAAAAAATTCCAAATCAGTTCCGTGGAGCACATCACCGCGCTCGTGGCCCTCTATCGTCCCGGCCCCATGGACCTGATTCCCGATTTCATCAAGCGTCGCCATGGTGAGATTGAAGTCAAATACGAGCATCCGCTGCTCGAATCCATCTCCCGGGAGACCTACGGCATCCTGATTTACCAGGAACAAGTGATGCAGGCCACGCAGTTGCTTGCCGGCTACACGCTGGGCAGCGCGGATTTGCTGCGCCGCGCGATGGGCAAAAAGAAGGTCGAGGAGATGCAGCAGCAGCGCGAGACGTTTGTCAAAGGCTGTCACGAAAAAAACAAGATTCCCAAGACCAAGGCGAATCAAATCTTCGACTTGCTGGAAAAATTTGCCGGCTACGGTTTCAATAAGTCGCACGCCGCCGCCTATGCCATCGTCGCTTATCAAACCGCCTATCTGAAGGCGAATTTCCCGGTGGAATTCTACTGTGCCATGATGACGAACGATATGGCGGCCACGGAGAAATTGAGCGAATACATCGCCGAGGCGCGCGAAGTGGGCATCGAAGTGCTCGGCCCGGATGTCAATGAGAGCGGAGTCTATTTTGCGCCGGCGCAGAACGGGAAAGCCATTCGTTTCGGCATGGCGGCCATCAAAGGCGTGGGCGAAGGCGCGGTCGAGGCGATTCTGAAAGCGCGGGCGGAACATGGAAATTTTAAATCGCTCGCCGAGCTCTGCGAGCATGTGGACAGTCGCGCCGTGACCCGCAAAACGCTGGAGGCGCTCATCAAAACCGGCGCGTGCGATACCTTTGGCCAGACGCGGGCTACCTTGGCCGCGCAGACCGAACGCACGCTGATGCGGGCGGCCAGCCTTTTGTCCGACCGGCAGAAAGGCCAGAGCTCGCTCTTTGGGGCGCTGGAGGAAAAAGCGCCGGCGATGCCCGAAACCCTCAGCAACCTGCCGGAATGGCCCCAGCATGAGCTGCTCGCGCACGAAAAAGAATTGCTCGGCTTCTACGTCACCGGCCACCCGCTCACGCCGCTGGTGCCATTGCTGCAAAAGTTTTCCCTCGCCAACACCGCCCAGCTCCCTGAATTGCCGAACCGCACCTTGACCCGCATTGGCGGCATGATCGCGGCGGTGCAGCATGGTATCTCCAAGAAATCCGGCAAACCCTACGCCATGGTGACGCTGGAGGATCTGGACGGCTCCGTTCAATTGCTGGTGATGAACGATTACGAGAAGTTTCGCCCGCTACTGGAACCCAATAAGGCGATTCTCGTCATTGGCGAAGTCAGCACCGGCGAAGACCGGCCCAAGCTTTTCCCGCAGGAGATCATGCCGCTGGCCGACGCGCCCAAGAAATACACCAAGCAGGTGCACTTCCGTCTGAATACCGCGCATCTGAAGCCGGAAGCTCTGGATCGCGTGCGTGACCTCGTGGCGGCGCACGCCGGCAAATGCCCGCTGTTTCTGTGTTTCTTGCGGCCCGAAGGCACGCAGGTTTTTATGGAAGTCCACGAGCGCTTCAGCGTTCTGCCCTCCCTCGAACTGGAGCATGAGGCAAACCGCCTCTTCGGCGAGAAAACCTACTACGCCCGCGTGGACGCCAGCCTGCCGGAAAAAGCCCGGCGCAGTTGGGAACGAAAACCCGCTGCGGACAGCGGAGAATAGTTCGCCAGATCCAGCCGGAAAATCGGCCGGTTTTATTTCACCGCCGCCCAGACGCGGTGCACATCGTCGTGCTCGTCCAGCGTCTGGAGAAATTCGCCGACTTCATTCTGCTGCGCCTCGGTCAATTCGGGAAATTGCTTGGGCACGTAGCCCAGTTCGCTGGTGACCACCGTCCAACCGTTCGCGGTAAGCCATTTGGCCACGTTCGCCACTTCCGTGCGTTCGCAGATGAATTTCGCGCCGCCGGCCCCTTCGGGAATGTCGTCATTCTGCTCGTGGGTGAGCGCCTCGACCTCATTGGCGCCGGCCTCGATGGCGGCGGTTTCGCGATCGGTGTTGGCGTCGGGATGATGCGCCTCGACGAGGCCGACGTGGTCGAAGAGAAACTTGTTGCTGCCGGTGGTGGCGAGCTGGCCCTTCTTGAAGAGCACGCGGATTTCCGGGGCGGTGCGGTTCACATTGTCGGTATAGACTTCAACAATGACGGGCACGTTGTGCGGCGTGCGGCCTTCATAGACGACGTGGTCCATGATCATCTTTTCGCCGCCGATGCCGGTGCCCTTGTTGATGGCGCGCTGGATGGCGTCCTTGGTGACGCTTTCCTTTTTCGCCTTTTCCACGGCGGTGAACAGGCGTGCGTTCATCGCGGGATCGGCGCCGCCCATTTTGGCGGCGACGGAAATTTCGCGAACAAGTTTACCAGTCGTCCGGCCTTTTTTGAGGCCGGCGACCAGACGTTTGGCATGTAACCATTGGCGTCCCATGCGGTGAATTTAACAGCATGGCCGGGAGAAATTCAATTTTACTCTTCGTCGAGCAAGCGAAAAGTAGCTTCACCGGGTCACCCGCACCCGCAGCAGCAGGGTGGGAATGGCCAACCCGGTGCCGATGGCGCCGATGGTGAAAGTCACGCGCAAAGTGTATTGCACTGCGGTGATCAGCGTGTCCGAGGCATCGCCGGTGGCCGTGGAAGTCAGGGCGAACAGGGCGAGAATGGCCTTGGCCGCAAAACTGCCGGGCACCATCGGGATGCAGCCGACCACGTCCAGCGCGTTCTGTGAAATGTCCGTGCGCGCGCGCAGCACTTGCACCGCCGCGCCCACCGTGAGCGCGGCGGCAAAGGACGATGCCTCCAGGTTCCAGCCCAAGCCCTGGCAATAGGTGCGCACGGCGAGCGCCAGCGCCCCGCTGGCCGCGCACCACGGCAGCGAACGGAATCCGATATTGAACAGCACGCCGAAGCCGGCGGCGGCCAGGGCCCCGCAAAGGGTCTGGTGGAGAATATAGAAAAGCGAATGGGCGGCTTGATCCGGGTTAAGCAGGAAATAGAATGGATGGTTCGGGTCCATAGGGGTTTCAAATGCCAAAGGCTTTAACCAGCAGCACCTGGCCGAGCCAGAGGCCGACGGCCACAAAGATGAGAATCACCGCCACGGTTACCGCCCGCGCGCTGCCCAGCGTGGGATGGCCGTCCAGAATGTCGCTCTGGGCATTGACCGAAGGCACGCCCGGAACCAGCAGCAAAATGGAGGCGATCATGGCGGTTTTAATTTCCATGCTGCCGGCCCAGTGGGCCCCGAGGCCGCCGATGGCCGAGCTTAATAACGAAACCAGCGTGGCGCAGATAAAGACGTTCACCTGGCGCGTGAGCAGCTCCCGCCGGACTAATTGCCCGATCATGGCCGCGAGGAAAACCGGCCCGGTGCCCAGCCAATCCACCTTCAACAACCGGCCGAAGGCCGCACAGGCCAGGCCGACCGCGATCCCCATGACCCACGTGGAATGGCGCGGCGTTTTGGCCGCAATTCGGGTGAGTTCAGCTCGCGCTTGTTCCGTGGAGAATTCCTGCTGCGAGACCCGGTTCGCCAAATGCCGCAATTCCTGATCCACCCGCTGGTTCACGCCCAAATGCCCGACTTCGCGCATCCGCGTGATGCCGTTTTCATGAATGCCAATGGTGATGGCTAGCGAAGCGTAGCCAATCCGCAAATCCACCCGGTCCGCGCCCAGTCCCCGGGCAAACTTCGCCACCAATTCATCAATGCTGGTCGCATTTGCCCCGGCTTCCATCAGCATCCGGCCGGCATCGAGCGCCACCATGGCCACCGGTTCCAGCGCCGGGGCCGAACCACTGTCTTCAGGAATTAAATTTTCAAGCGTATCCATTTATCTTTCGGAGGGGGAAACCTGCCAGCTTGTTAAGCCTAGCAGTAAAACGAGCCGTCTCAATTGAATTTTGAGGCCGCGACTGAACCAAAAGCGCCGGCTTGGAGAAAATCGGGCAGCTCCGGAGTCCCCCAAGCCGGTTCGCGGGTCCTTGAAATCTTCGCCCTGCGCCTGAATTTGTTTGAGCAGAACGGGCGGTTCCCCTATCTAATGGGCACCGTTGGATAAAAAATGAACACCCCATCGCTGCCCTATGGCTTGCGCCCGCTGGAAATCGGCTACCTGATTCTGCTGGCGGCGGCTTTTTATTTTACTGGCGAACAATTCCGGGGCAGTCCGGTGCCCGTGCCGCTCTTTGGGGCCGCGCTGGTGGGCGGGGTGGCGGTGCTGGCAGGCCGGTGCCGGGCCGAATGGCGGGCGCTGCCGAACAAGCTGTTTTTTTTCCTCCTGGCGGCGGCCTGGGTGGTGCTGTTTGTCTTCTTTGGCAATGCGACGTTGGGCTACGTCCACTCGCCCTCGCTATTCATGTGGTTGATGGACATCTATACGGCCCCCAACAGTGATGCGCAATTCAGCCTGTTCATCCCCTTTGTGATGCTGGGCTTGTTGTGGTGGAAGCGGGGGGAACTGCTCGCGCAGCCGGCGGGTTTGTGGTGGCCGGGCTTGCTGCTCTTTCTGCTCGGCCTCTTCCTGCATCTGGTGGGCTATGTGGTGCAGCAATCCCAATTATCCACGTTGGGATTTTTCACCGGGCTTTACGGCCTGACGGCGCTGGCTTGGGGGCGGCATTGGCTGAAGGCCAGTTTCTTCCCCTTTTTCCTGCTGGCGTTCTGTCTGCCGACGGGCGGATTGCTGGACGGTTTCACTTTCAAATTGCGGCTGCTGGTGTCCTGGTTGGTGGCGGGCGTGGCGCATCTGGGGCTGGCCCCGGATTTGATTCGCGAGGGCACGCAATTGATGGACGGCCAGCGGACCTTTGCCTATGAAGTGGCGGCGGCGTGCAGCGGCATCCGCAGCATCATGGCGCTGCTGACGGTCATGACGATCTATGGGTTTGTGGTTTTCCAAGCGCCCTGGCGGCGCGCGGCCATGATTCTGGCGGCCCTGCCGCTGGCGGTGCTGGGTAATGTGGTGCGGATCTGTTTCACCATCGGCGTGGCGGAGATGCTTGGGCAGGACGCCGGCAAAATGGTGGAGACCAAATTTGGTTTCGTCACCTTTGTGGTGGCCTTGGGCAGCGCCTTCTTGCTGGCCCGCTGGTTGGAAAAAGGGGAGGCCGCAGGCCCCATCGTTAAGGAGCCGGTGACTTGACATGAAAATGAAACCTTTCATTGCGGCGGTGGTCGTGTTGGCGCTCATCGGCGTGTCGGCCGGCCTGCTCCACCATGCCAAGGTTGGGCAGCGACTGGGTGCGCCCGGGGTGAAAACCCGGCCCATTCCCGGCTGTGATAATCTGGAAGTGCTATTGCCGGAAACCCTGGCGGGTTACAAGTCGGAGTTGGTGCCGCAGGCGGCCGCCGTGACCAACGGGCTGCCGAAGGATACGAGTTTCGGCCAGCGGCTTTATACCGGTGACGATGGTTATCAGGCGGTGATCAATGTCGTGCTCATGGGGGCCGACCGGACGAGCATTCACAAGCCGGAGATTTGCCTGGTGGGTCAGGGCTGGAGCTTCGACGATCACGCCACCCGGATTCAGTCGGTGCCGATGACGCGGCCGGTGACCTATGATCTGCCGGTGATGCGCGTGGTGGCCACCATTGATACCGTGGACCACAGCCAGCCCGTGAAGCGCGCCGGCATCTATACCTATTGGTTTGTCGATGCCCAGCATCTCACGGCCCGGCATAACGATTGGAAAATGCGCATGATTAAAGACTTTTTGCTGACCGGTGAATTGGACCGCTGGGCCTACGTCACGGTTTTTTCCGTGTGCTCCCCGGGCCAGGAGGAGGCCACCTTTGAGCGGATGAAAAAATTGATCGTGGCGGCCGTGCCCGAATTTCAACTGGTGCCGGCGCCCGCCAAATGAATTGAAACCGTCGCGTGATCGGATATTCTGGGCGGCAACCCAAGTGGTTTTTCATGCTGCAACGTGACCGCCAGATTCGGACCCAGGTGCAACAGCTTGCCGACGCGAGCCTGTTTGCCGCCAGCTTCTGGCTGGCCTATGCCCTGCGGGGCACCGAATGGTTTGCCCACCTGTTCGGGCTGGAGGTGATTTCGTCCGATGCGTTTGGCCAGGTCTATTGGCTTTATTTCTTGCTGGTCCCCGGGGCGCCGCTGGTGCTGGAATCCCAGGGCTTTTACAAGCGGCGACTGAACGACAGCCGCTTGGCGATGTTTTGGCCGCTGCTCAAGAGCTGTTGTCTGGTGACGCTCGGGCTGGTGCTGCTGCTGTTTGTATTCCGGCTGACAGTTCCCCGGGTCGGCATGGGGCTGTTTGGGGTGATCAGCTTTGGCTTGGTCTGGGCCAAGGAAGAAATGATCCTCGCCGCGCTGCAGAGCCGCATGGGCAAGGCGCAATATAAACGCCGCATCATTCTGGCTGGCTCCGAAACGGAAATTGCCCGGCTCCGGCGCGAACTGATCGCCCGCGCGGGTGATTCCCTAGAGGTGGCCGCCGAATTTCACCTGACGCACTCGCCCCCGCAGGTGCTGATTGAACTCCTCCACGAACACTCCGCCAGCGGGGTGCTGGTCAGCGCCAAACACGCTCACTTTGAACGCGTTGAGAGCGTCATTCAGCTGTGCGAGCTCGAAGGTGTGGAAGCTTGGCTGGTGGCGGATTTTTTTGCGACGCACATTGCCCGGGCCAGTTTTGATGAACTGTTCGGCCATCCGCTGCTGGTGTTCCGCACCACCCCGGAGGCTTCCTGGCAGATGCTGGCCAAAATGTTGCTGGATTTTTTCGGGGCCATGCTGCTGCTTCTTTTGGCCGCGCTTCCCATGCTGGTGATCGCAGTGCTGGTGAAGTTCACTTCGCCCGGTCCGGTGATGTTCCGGCAGCAGCGTTCCGGCCTGAATGGATCCCCGTTTTCCATCTATAAATTCCGCACCATGACCTCCAACGCCGAGCAGGTCAAACACGAGCTGGCGGCGATGAATGAGATGTCGGGGCCGGTTTTCAAGGTCACCAATGATCCGCGCGTGACGCCGGTCGGCAAATGGCTCCGCAAATGGAGCCTCGACGAGCTGCCCCAGGTGTTCAACGTCCTGCGCGGCGAAATGAGCCTGGTCGGCCCGCGCCCGCTGCCGGTGGACGAGGTTAAGCGTTTCAGCGACCTGGCGCATCGCCGCCGCCTGAGCGTCAAGCCGGGGCTCACCTGTCTTTGGCAGGTGCAGGGCCGCAATAAAATCTCCGATTTCAAGGAATGGGTCCGCCTCGATTTGGAATACATTGATAACTGGTCCATCTGGCTGGACCTCCAGATTCTGCTGCGCACCATTCCCGCGGTGCTCTCGGCCGCTGGCGCAAAATAATGGGCGCCCCGGGGAATTCGTTTAAGCGTGTCGTTTAAGCGTTGCCTCGGCGGCGTGCTCCCCTACGATGTAGCGCATTCTGTCATTCACAATTTAACGATGAAACATAAACAACCCATCTCGGTCGTCACCGGCGCGGCCGGATTCCTGGGCTCGCATCTCACCGACCTGCTGATCTCGCGCGGCCACAAGGTCATCGGTATTGATAATTTCGTCACCGGCAGCGTGGACAACATCGTCCACCTCGGCGGCAACCCGAATTTCAAGTTCATCCAGCAGGACGTCACGGAATTCATTTTCCTCGACACGCCCGTGAACTACGTCTGGCACTTCGCCTCGCCCGCCAGCCCGATAGATTATCTGCAAATCCCGATCCAGACCATGAAGGTCGGCTCGCTGGGCACGCACAAGGCGCTCGGCCTCGCCAAAAACAAGGGCGCGCGCTTTCTGGTCGCCTCGACCTCCGAGATTTACGGCGACCCGCACGTGCATCCGCAGACCGAGGAATACTGGGGCAATGTCAGCACCATCGGCCCGCGCGGCTGCTACGACGAGGCCAAGCGCTTTGCCGAAGCCTTGACGATGGCCTACCACCGGGAACACAAGGTGGACACCCGCATCGTCCGTATTTTCAACACCTACGGCCCGCGCATGCGGATCAACGACGGCCGCGTGGTGCCGGCGTTCGTCAGCCAGGCGCTCACGCACCAGCCCATCACGATTTTTGGCAAGGGCACCCAAACCCGCAGCTTCTGCTATTACGCCGACCTGATTGAAGGCATCTACCGCCTGATGATGAGCGACTACGATTTGCCGGTGAACATCGGCAACCCGACGGAAATGACCATGCTCCAGTTTGCCCAGCAGATCATTCAGGCCACCGGTTCCAAGAGCAAAATCGTTTTCAAGCCGCTGCCGCAGGACGATCCGAAACAGCGCAAGCCCGATATCACCAAGGCCAAAAAACTCCTGAAATGGGAGCCGCAGGTGAAGTTGGCCGAGGGGCTTAAAGCCACGATTGCATATTTTCGGACGAAGGTTTGAACCCTGTCGGCCGCCTGAAGAAACCCATTTTTCTTCATTTCCCATGATCTTCCGCGCCCGCCAATTTGAATTTTTCTTCCCGCGGCCCGCGCTCGTCATGGGCATCGTGAATGTCACGCCGGATTCCTTTTCCGACGGTGGTAAATTTCTGGCTGTCGGCGCGGCCGTGGCCCACGGGCTCGCGCTCGTGGCCCAAGGCGCGGAAATCCTCGATTTGGGCGGCGAATCGACGCGTCCCGGGGCCGCGCCGGTCAGCGAGGCTGAGGAGCTGCGCCGGGTGATTCCCGTCATTGCCGCCTTGGTGCCCCAAATCCAAGTTCCGCTCTCGATTGACACCCGCAAGCCCGCTGTGGCGCGGGCGGCCCTGCAAGCCGGGGCTAGCATCGTCAATGACGTGGCGGCGGCGCGGGGCGACGCGGCCCTGTGGCGGGCCGTCGCGGAATTTAAGGCCGGCTACGTCGTCATGCACGCCCAAGGCCCGCCGCTGACCATGCCGGAACCCCCGGTTTATGGCGATGTGGTTGGCGAAATCGGGAAATTTTTCGACGGTCAGATGGAAACCCTGCAGCAGGTTGCCGGGATCGCCCCCGAACAGGTGATCTTTGATCCCGGCATCGGTTTTGGCAAAACGCTGGAGCATAATTTGCAGTTGCTCGCGGGCCTGCGGAGTTTTACAAAGAAGCCGCGTCCGTTGCTGCTCGGCGTTTCGCGAAAATCCTTCATTGGAAAATTGCTGGGGGCGGCGGTCGAAAACCGGTTGCCCGCCTCGCTGGCCTGCGCCACCTTGGCGGTGGCCGCCGGCGTGAGGATCATCCGTACGCACGACGTGGCGGAAACGGTGCAGGCCGTGCGGATGGCGGAAGCGATTTTATCTCGAAAGCATGAACTTTTTGACTGAGCTTGAAAATGGCTGGCGGCCCGCGTTGGAAATTCTCATCCTCGCGCTGGTGTTCTATTATGCCAGCCGGTTCGTGCGGGGCACGCGGGGTTGGCCGGTGGTGATTGGGTTTTTCGTCGTGCTGCTGGCGCTGGCCCTGGCCACCACGCTGTTGGACTTGAAGGTCTTGAGCTGGCTGCTCGCCAACGCCTCCGTGTTTATCGTCTTTGGTGCGCTGGTGATTTTTCAGCCGGAACTGCGCCGGATTTTAAGCGAATTGGGCAACCTGCCGCTGTTTGCCAGCGTGAGTGAACAGCGTGAGGCCATCGAGGTCATCATCCAGACCGTCGAGCGCCTGGCCGATGTGAAGATCGGCGCGCTCCTCGCCATTGAGCAGTCCATCCAGTTGCAGGAGGCCGTCGAATCCGGCATCAAGGTGGACTGCGATGCCACGCCGGAAATGCTGGAGACCATTTTCTTCCCGAACAATGCCATCCACGACGGCGGCGTCATCATCAAGGGCGATCGCATCGCCTACGCCGCGTGTATTTTTCCGCTGACCCAGCGGTCGGATTTGAATAAGTCGCTCGGCACCCGGCACCGCGCCGCCATCGGCTTGAGCGAGGAGACGGATGCGGTCATCGTGGTCGTGTCGGAAGAGAGCGGCCTGATTTCCTACGCCTACAAGGGCCAACTCACGCGCGGCGTGACGCTGGAGGAACTCCGCGCCTTCCTGTCCTCGGTGATCTTGCGCCCGGCCAAGACGCATGTCGGCCTCCCTTGGCTGCACGCGTGGTTCACTGAGCATAACCGCCTCAAAGGCCCGGCGGTCATCACCAAACACGAACCCCGTCCGGCGGCCAAAGCCGGCGATAAATAAGCGCCTCATCATGCTGACCGAGCTCTTCATCAAAGACTGGAAATGGAAGTTCTTCACCCTCCTGCTGGCGGTGCTCATCTGGCTGACGATTCACCACAACATTCAGCGGGAAACCCGGACCCCCACCGCCGCCGCTTTTGAAAGCACGGTCACCTACGGAACCATCCCGGTGCAGCTCGTTTCCACCCGGGAAAATGTCAGCAGTTTTGCCGTTGCTCCCGCCACGGTCGCCGTCAAAGTGGGCGGCTCCGCCGAGAACATTGACAAGCTCCAGGCCAGCCAGATCCGGGCGCTCGTAGGCTTGAGCGGCCTGGAATCCGCCAAGGATCAGTTCTGTCCGGTGGATATTTCCATGCCGCCCGGCATCACCCTCATCAGCGTGGAGCCCTCAAAAGTCGGCATCCTCATGCCTGGCAAAACCCCCTAAGCAAAATTTGATTTCATGAGTACTCCCCAAAAAATCTTCGGCACCGACGGCGTGCGCGGCACCGCGAACGTCGAACCCGTCACCGCCGAAACCGCCTTGAAGCTCGGCCGCGCGGCGGCGCACGTCTTTAAAAACCTCGAATCCCAATCGCGCGGTCGGGGCAAGCACAAGATCGTCATCGGCAAAGACACCCGCCTCTCCGGCTACATGCTGGAAAACGCCATCAGCTCCGGCATTCTCTCCATGGGCGTGGATGTCCTCTTCATCGGCCCCCTGCCCACCCCCGGGGTCGCTTACGTCACGCGCAGCTTGCGCGCCGATGCCGGCATCGTCATCACCGCCTCGCACAATCCCTACACCGACAACGGCATCAAGTTTTTCCGCGCCGACGGCTACAAGCTGGACGACCAGATTGAAGGCGAAATCGAACGGCTGGTGTTCTCCGGCGAGGTGGAAAAAATCCGCCCCTCCGCCGCCGAAATCGGCAAGGCCGTGCGCATTGACGACGCCTTGGGCCGCTACATTGAATACGCCAAATCCTCCTTTCCCAAAGGCCTGACGCTGGAGGGCATGAAGATCGTCTTGGACTGCGGCCACGGCGCGGCCTACAAGTCATCCCCCTGCGTCCTGCGCGAACTCGGCGCCGATGTCATCGTCTGCCATAACCATCCGGACGGCAAAAATATCAATGAAAACTGCGGCTCCATGCACCCGGAACCCATGTGCCGGAAGGTCGTGGAATGCGGCGCCCATCTGGGCATTGCGCACGACGGCGACGCCGACCGCGTGCTGCTCTGCGATGAAACTGGCCAATTGATTGATGGCGACGACATCATGGCCATCGCCGCGCTGGGCATGTTGGCTGAAGGCACGCTGGCCGGCAAAACCCTCGTTTCCACCGTCATGAGCAATGCCGGGCTGGAAGCCGCCCTTGTGGCCGCCGGCGGCCGGATGCTCCGCACCGCCGTGGGCGACAAGAACGTGATTGATGAAATGCTGCGCCACGGCTTCAACTTCGGCGGCGAGCAGAGCGGACACCTGATCTTCCGCGACTACGGCACCACCGGCGACGGCCTCGTGGCCGCGCTGCAAATCCTGCGGATACTCAAGACCCAAGCACAACCGCTCTCCCGGTTGGCTCAATGTTGGACGCGTTTTCCGCAGTTGGTCACCAATGTGAAAGTGCGCGAGAAAAAGCCGTTTGCGCAGCTCGCCGGCGTGAACCAGCTCATCGCCGCGGCGGAACAGGAATTGGCTGCGCAAGGCGGCCGCCTGCTGCTGCGCTACTCCGGCACCGAACCCAAAGTGCGCCTGCTCGTGGAAGGCCGGGATGCCGCCGCGCTGAAAACCTGGTCCGATAAAATCTGCGGCGCGATTCAGCAGCAGATTGGGGTTTGATTTCTGACTCGCGCCAGGACGCAAAAATGCCAACTTTGTTGGCTTAAGGCTCGCCGGCGAAGGTGGCCTTGGCTCCCTTATGTGAAAAAGCAACCAGAACCCTGCAAGCCAAAATCATGAATATAAAAATACTTGTCGGCTTACAATTGGCGATGATCACGGCTGCCCTTTCTCAAGGCTTCTTAAATCTTAATTTTGAAAGTGCAAAGATAGATGGGAATCTGACCTTTAATCAAATTGACGCCACTAATGCCTTTCCCGGCTGGACAGTCGTGGCTCCATATATTTTTTACGATGACCGATCATTGAGTGGTGCGTCGATCAGCATAATAGATACAAATCCCCCTTCTTCATTTGTGCCGATTCATAGGAAATATTATGCATTACTTATTGGTGCTGATCCGAAAATATATGGATCAACATTCGCCATTTCAATCGGTCAGACTGGGCAGATACCAAGCTGGGCGGCGTCAATCAGTTTTTGGGGTAATGACCAAGGGATGCAAATTACCTTCAACGGCCAGCCGCTTGATTTTTCTGTAAGCGGCAGCACCGCCAATTACAACATCTATTCGGCGGATATTTCAGCTTTCGCCGGTCAAACGGGCCCATTGCTTTTTACGGTTCCTCCAAGTTACGGCGGAACACTCGACAACATCCAGTTTTCATCTTCACCCATCCCCGAACCGGGCACTTTTGCTTTGGTCGGCTTGGGTGCATTGCTGCTCGGCTGGCGCCGCTACCGGCGTTTTTAATCACGCTTGCGGTTGGCGCGTGAATTCCTCCACGCAGCGGCGACAGACGCAGGCGCGGTTCCGGAGCAGTTCCGGCACGCGCGCCAGCAGTGCGGCGGGAATCTTCACGCGGGCACACCAGCACGGGCCTTGGTCGGCCGCGCGGGTGCAGATCTGGCAATGGTTCGGCCCGCCGCACAGCGGGCAGCGGTCGGGCTGAATGGGATCGTCCTTCATGGCTTTGGCGGTTAAAACTGCGCGCGCAGGCCGCCATAAAAGCCCCGGCCCAGCGCCGGATAACCAAACGCTTCCTGATAGCGTTTGTCCAGCAGGTTTTCCGCGCGGACAAAGATCTCCAGATGCTTGTGAACCTGCCAGTGCAGGGCGAGGTCCAGCTTGGTGTAGGTGTCCAAGGTGACCGTTTGCGCCGGGTAAGTGCCGAAGTTTTTGTCCGCCCGGGGGCCGATAAACTGCGCCGAGGCATCGGCGCTCCATTGCGGCAGGATCTGCCAGTTCAAATTCAGGCTGCCGCTGTGTTCCGGCCGGCGAAGCAGTTCTGCGCCGGTGTCCAAGTCTTCCGTCTGGAGCCAGGTATAGCTGGCGCGGGCGGTGAGGTTGGTGCGCAATTGCCACGCGGCAAAGGTTTCCACGCCGAAGGTCCGCGCCCGGCCGATGTTCTCCGGCTGGAAGGTCGCGCCCGAATACTGGATCAGGTTATCGAAGTCGTTGTGGAAAATGGTGGCGCCGAGTCGCAGTTTGTTAGCTAACAGCGGCTGTTCGAGGCCGGCGTCCCAGCCCAGACTTTGCTCTGGTTTTAAATTGGGATTGCCGTAATACGGATAATACAGGTCGGAAAGGCTTGGCGCGCGAAAACCGCTGCCCACGCTGGCGCGGAAAATCGTCTCGGTGCCGGGCGCCGTGGCCCGGGCGCCGAAGCGATACGTCCCGTGCGCGCCAAAGGTGTCCGAGTCATCCACGCGCCCGCCGGCGGTGAAGGTCAGGCGTTCCAGCGGCGTGAAATCGTATTGTCCGTAGGCCGAGCGCGTATTCAGGGTCTGATCCAACGCGGACGGGCCGTAGCTGCCATCGGCCGCGAGGGTGGCCGAAGCGTCTTCCAGCGTGCCGCCGACGAGCACCTTGTGCTGTTCGGAGAGGGTGAAGACATTTTGGAAATCCACCTGATCGCGCTCGGCCACGGTCTGCGAGAAATAATCCGTGAAATAATTCGCGGCGTTGGCCGGTTGATCGAAATTGCCCCGTTCGCGCGCGTGGGACAATTTCACCTTGGCATTCCACCAGTCCGTCAAATCGGCGTTGAGGGTCAGGCCGAAGCGAGCGCTTTCCGTGCGCAGCCGGGCGGTGGGATCATCCGTGAAAACATCGCCGGGCGTGCCGTCGTTGTTGTGGAAATAGCTGGCGAACAGCGTGGCGCTGTACCGGTCGCAAAAGTCATAGCGGGCGCGGCCGTCAAAATGATATTGCCGGTAATCGCTGTTGATGCGGTCGTTATCGCTGCTGGCGTAGCTGCCGGTGCCGCCCACGGATAATTTGCCTTCGCTGGCCGAAAAGCCGCCGCGCGTGCTGGCGGTGTTGAAGGAGCCGTATTCACTCTGGAGCCAGCCGGACGGCTGGCGGGTGCCGCGTTTGGTGATGATGTCAATGACGCCGCCGCTCGCTTCGGAGCCGTAAAGCGTGCTCTGCGGCCCGCGCAAAATCTCGATGCGCTCGACGTTATCCACGGCAAGCTGGCTGAAGTCGAATTGATTATTAAACGGGCTGTTGACGCGGAGCCCGTCCACGAGCACGAGGGTCTGGTTATTGTTCGCGCCGCGCAGGAATACGCCGGTCACCGTGCCGGGCTGACCGGTGCGGGCGATTTCCACCCCCGGCTGGCCGCGCAATACTTCCGAAACCAGTTGCTGCTGCGATTGCTCGATTTGTTCGCGGGTGATGACGGTGACCGCCGCGGGCGATTTTTCCTGCGGCGTGGCGATTCGGGTGGCCGAGATGGTAATTTCATCTAGCGCGGCGGCGGCATTGGTGCTGGAACCAAGCCAGGGCGCCGCACTGGCGACGCCGTTGGTTTCGGTGGCGCCCAGCAAGGCGGGTAGAACCAGCAGGCCGAGGACGGCCAGCGGACGAGTTTTCATTAACGCGGATCTTTCAATTGGTCCCAGGGAAAAATTTCCTGAAACGGGTTTGGTTGAGAGACCAGCGCAGAGCCTGAACGCAAAAAGCCTTCACGCTCCGGCAAAACGGGGAATGAAGGCATTCGACGAGTCCCGCCGAAAACGGATCGGCAGGCTGGCCTCATCCTTCTCTTGGCGGAGAAGTGCCCCAGACGCGGGGCCGACGAGCGCAATCAAACCGATATCCTGACTTCAGCTTCGAGCCTTATTCCGCCTTCCCGCCTTGCGGCAGTGGCCTTGGAACTTGTAGCCGTTACAGTGGCGCAACCGTCCCGGAGTTTCACCGGGTTCCCAGACATTTGACTGCAGAGGCGGAATTGCTTCCGCCGTTTCAAAGAGCGGGATAGTTCTACACCGGAAAAAGATTTTTCCAAGCCAAATGTTTTCCCAACCACGAAATCACCACAGCGGCGGTTGCTGCTCCGGCTTATGCCACGCCGATGATCTTGGCGGGTCGTGTTTCGCGGCCGAGCTTTAATTGCAGGGCGGTGCCCGCCGGCTGGCCGACGAGTTGTTCGCCCAGCGGCGATTGCGGGGTGATGACGAGGATTTCTTTGCGGTCGTGAATAATTTCCGTGCCGCCGGCGCGCGGGCCGAGAAAATATAAGGCGGTTTCGCCCAGTTGCTCCAGTTCGATCAAGGCGCCGATGTTGATGGGGTCGCCAACGGCGAACTTGCGCGCAGTCAGCTTTTGATACTCGGCAATCGCGGCTTCCAGTTCGGCCGCCTGCTTGGACTGGCCGCGGGCGAGGTAGGAGGCTTCCAGACCGCGCGTGTCGTATTTATTCTCGGCCTTGTTGGATTCGTGCGTGGCCTCGGCGCGGGAGAACTGCGCGGCCCGGAGATAGACTTCCAATTCCGCAACGAGTTTGGCGGTGATTTTCTGAATGATGGCGCGTTTGTTCATTGCATCAAATCTTTGCCGCCGAGCCGGCGGCGTAAACCCATTCCGGTCAATTATTTTTCCTCTGTGCTCTCTGTGGCTCTGTGGCGAATGCTCGGGATGCTAAAGATATTTCCCGATAAGGGGCTTAAGCTCGGCGATGGTTTTCTTGGGCCAGGCTTGCCGTTCGGTCATGATGGCGTTCTTGAGCGCGGCGTGGCAGGGCCAGTTCGGCGCGGCCGGAATTTGCGGGATGACCTGCGTGATGATGGCTTTGGCGGTGGCGGCATTCTTCCTCAGGTTGGCAATCACCATTTCCACCGTGACGTGGGCCTCATCCACTTTCCAGCAGTCGTAGTCGGTGATCATGGCCATCGTGGCATAGGCGATCTCGGCTTCGCGGGCGCATTTGGCCTCGCCGAGATTAGTCATGCCAATGACGTCGTAGCCAAGCCGGTGGTTGGTGAGCGATTCGGCGCGGGTGCTGAATGCGGGGCCCTCCATGTTCACATACGTGCCGCCGTCATGCACGCGCGCTTTCTGTTTCCGCGCGGTTTTCAGAATGATTTGCCGCAATTCCTCGCAGACCGGATCAGCAAAGGCGATGTGCCCCACAATGCCGCGCCCGAAGAAAGTGTGCTCGCAATCGCGCTTGGTCCGGTCGAGAAATTGATCTGGCAGCACGATGTCGCAGGGTTTGTATTTGACCTGGAGCGAACCCACGGCGCTGACGCTGATGATCCACGCCACGCCGAGTTGCTTCATGGCCCACAGGTTGGCGCGATGGTTGAGTTCGCTTGGCAAAAGGCGGTGGCCGCGTCCGTGGCGCGGAAGAAATACGACGTCGCGCCCGGCCAGGGCGCCGGTGAGAAAAGCGTCCGACGGCGTACCAAATGGAGTTTTGACTTTGACCCACTTTTGATTGGTGAAGCCTTCGATGGCATAGAGTCCGCTGCCGCCAATGATGCCGATTTTGTATTTGGACATGAGAAATTGTTAACCGCGAAAGCCGCGAAAGCCACGAAAAAAACGGAGCGGATCGAGCTGGCGTATTTTCTCGGCTGGCGTTTGGCGGAACTTTTATTAATCTGCCCGGATGGAACTTTTCAACAAAATTCTCAAAACCGCCGTGCAAGGCGGCGCGTCCGATATTCACATCAAAGTGGGCACGCCGGTGATTTTTCGGATTAATCGCGAGCTGGTTTCCATTGAGTGCCCCATGCCGACCGATCAGTGGATGAACAGCGTCGTCGCCCATGTGACGCCGACGCATCTCAAGCAGCGGCTGGAGGGGGATCGCGAGGTGGATTTCTCTTATTACGTTCCGGAAGTGGGCCGGTTCCGCACGAACCTTTTCCAGCAGCGCGGTTCGTGGGCGCTGGCCATGCGTCACGTCAAGAGCCACGTCGCCAGCTTTGAGGAACTCGGCCTGCTCAATCAGGTCAAGACCATCGCCGAGGAGCCGCGCGGCATTGTTTTAGTGGCGGGTTCCACCGGCTCCGGCAAATCCACGACGCTCGCCGCGATGATCGAGCACATCAACGCCAATTTCAAAAAACACATCATCACGCTGGAAGACCCGATCGAATTTGTGTTCGAGGACAATCAGTCCGTCATTGAGCAGCGCGAAGTCGGCTTGGATACGGTGTCCTTCCACCACGCGCTGAAACACGTCCTGCGGCAGGACCCGGACATCATCATGCTCGGCGAAATGCGGGATGACATCAGCTTTTCCGCCGCCATGAGCGCGGCGGATACGGGCCACCTCGTTTTATCCACGCTGCACACGACCACGGCAGCGCAGTCCATCACGCGCATCCTGGATTTCTTCAAGGCGGATGAGCGGGAACAGGTGCGCCGCCAGTTGGCGGGCACCCTGCGGGCGGTGGTTTGCCAGCGCATGGTTGGCACGGTGGGCGGCCGGATGACCCCGGCGTTGGAAATTCTGATCAATTCGCCGCTCATCAAAAAAATGCTGGAGGAAAACCGGTTGGATAAAATCTCCGCGGTGATCGAAACCAGCGCGGACGACGGCATGCTCACTTTCAATCAGTCCCTGTTCAATCTCGTGAAAGACGGCAAGGTGACGGAGAAAGAGGCGCTGGCCAAGGCCACCAATCCGCAGGCATTGGAGATGAATTTCAAGGGCATCTTCCTCAATGAAGGCGGTCGCATTGTGAGCTGATTTGGGTTCTGCCACGATAAACCCGGTTGACTAATAATCAACCGGGTTTATCGTGTTTTGACATGCGCATTTCCAAGAAGACCGATTATGCTTTGCGGGCTCTGTTCACGCTCGTGGATCATTACGGCGGCGCGCCGATTCCCATCCGCGAACTCGCCCGGCGCAACGATGTGCCCAAGCGGTTTCTGGAGCAAATCATGCTGGCGCTGAAGTCCCAAGGATGGGTGGATAGTGTGGCGGGCGTCCGGGGTGGATACTTGCTGGCAAAAGCACCAGGCAAAATCACCATGGGCGAGGTGGCGCGCCATTTTGATGGCATATTGGCGCCAATTGACTGTGTTTCCGGGTCCGGCTACCAGCGTTGCACGCAAGAGTCCGTCTGCCGCTTTCGCCGGGTGTTTTTTGACGCGCGGAATTATGTCGCCAATCTAATGGATCAGGCCACCTTGGCTAAGGCGGCCCAACACCTGCCCGTTTCCCGACAGGAAATCGGCATTGGCTTTATTGGCGGTGAGGGCATCTGAACCTTTATCTTTAGAAAGTTGACTGCGGCTGTTTATTATCTATAATAACGACATCGATGGTCGCTATTATATATAATTCGGAGTCGCCGGATTGGACCAAGCTAAACCCATTGCATTCATGGCCGACAAGTATTATCGCAGCATCGTGAAAGCCATTTCTTGGCGTGCCACCGGGAGTATTGACACGATGGTGATTTCATTGCTCATCACCGGGAAACTAACGCTGGCACTGGCCATCAGCGGGGTGGAGCTTTTTACCAAGGTGGCGCTTTATTACGTGCATGAACGCGTTTGGGATCGGCTTTCCTTTGGTCGCATCCAGGAACCGCCCGTGGACAAGCCGAGTTTCGATATTTGATTTGGCCACGAGGGCCAAAAAAAAAGGCGGCCTAACGGCCGCCTCGCTCGGAAAACGATTTGCGTGTTACGCCCAAAGTTTTTCGGGATATTTGCCCTGCGCAATGAGTTGGCGGATGCTCTCCACGACTTGCGGGCGATCTTCACGGTAAGTGACTCCGAACCATGAGTCATTGGTGCGCAGCACTTCAACCTTCGCTTGGCCCGCCACGACCAAGTCGTTAACCGTGCTGGGGATGTAGCATTCGGATTTCAACTCGGTGCCACTTTTTTTCAAAAACGCGTCGAATTGCGCGCGCAATTGGGGGAATAGCGCGGGTGTGAAGCCCCAGAAATTCATCGAAACGGCTTCCTCGCCGGACAGTTGGGTGATTTGACCGGCGGCATCGGTGTTTTTCGCGCCGTGGCCAGCCGGTTCGATTTTCATCATTTCGACGACGGATTTGAGAAAATTGTTTTCATCCACCCGGCAGACGCCGCGCGCGACGCTGCCAAACGGGGAAAGGGTGTTGCGCAAAATGAAACCGACCATGGCATAGTTCGCCGTGCCGGAGGTCAGCTGTTTGGCGATGAGTTGATACGCCTGCTCCCCGTAAAAATCGTCGGCATTAATGGCGGCAAACGGCTCCTGGACGACGCCCTCGGCCATGAGAATCGCGTGCGTCGTGCCCCAGGGCTTCGTGCGGCCGGCCGGCAAAGCGTAGCCCGGCGGTAGCTTGTCGAGCTCTTGATACGCATAATCCACGGCAATGCGTTTTTCAAAGCGGGCCCCGATGATTTCTCGGAATGGCTGTTCAATATCCTTACGGATGACAAAGACCAGCTTGCCAAAACCGGCGCGCAGGGCGTCGTAGATGGAGTAATCAATGATGGTTTCCCCGGCTGGTCCGACCGGGTCAATTTGTTTGAGTCCGCCGTAGCGGCTGCCCATGCCGGCAGCGAGAACCAGGAGAGTGGGTTTAGTCATAATGTGAGATGTGTTTTTAGTGTGTTAACGCCGTCGGAAAAATTTGCCATGCAGGCCGGGTTGTTCGGTCAGAAAAATCAGCGCCGTGCTATTGCTCATTAGTTGTTTCGCTGAAAAACCTGGCAGTTAATGGTCGGGGCGGTGAGATTCGAACTCACGACCTCTTGTACCCGAAACAAGCGCGCTAGCCAGACTACGCTACGCCCCGACACAGAGTAATTGAGTTTGCCATTTAATATATAGAAGGCAATCAAATTTGGCGTTGTGTCGTGTGGTTTTCAAAATTGGAATTCTGTGTGCGGTCAAAGTTGGAATAGATCAAAAG
This sequence comes from uncultured Verrucomicrobia subdivision 3 bacterium, assembly GCA_903842235.1. Taxonomy (GTDB): domain Bacteria; phylum Verrucomicrobiota; class Verrucomicrobiia; order Limisphaerales; family UBA11358; genus UBA11358. The sequence goes on along the minus strand of CAIMLG010000180.1, from coordinate 3,757 downwards.
ACGGGACAATGAAGGAGGAGAGGGGTTTGGTCATTGGATTTGGGGCAGGGAAGAGGTAATCGATTTCGTGAGTTCTGAAACATTTTTGGCAGGGCAAGACATTCGATGTTTGCACCTTACCTACTCTAATTCGAGTGGTGTAAGAATGGGGCGGCTGGCGGTCTGTCTGCTACCGTTCAACATGGTCCAGCCAGTTTTAGCCGTGGCCGAAATATCGTAGTGCTTGATATACGAGCAACGCAGCGACATACGCCAATCCCGTCATGTAGGCGATCTGAAACAGCGGCCATTTCCAACTGTTCGTTTCGCGCCGCACCACGGCGGTCGTTGACAGGCATTGTGCTGCGAGGATGTAAAACACCAGCAGGCTGGCGCAGGTGGCCGTGTTAAAAATTGGCGTGCCGTTCGTCCGCTTGGCGGTCCGGAGCGAATCATAAAGGGAAGTGCGGTTGTCGTCCGTCCCGTCATCCCCCACGCCATAGACAATGGCCAGCGTCGAGACAATCACCTCGCGCGCCGCGAACGAACTGACGATGCCAATGCCGATTTGCCAGTCGTAACCAAGCGGGGCGATGGCCGGTTCGAGCCAATGGCCAATTTTTCCGGCGTAGGAATTCTGCAGGGAATACTGGGCGGTCAAACGGTTGGCCGCGGCGGAGAGTTTGGCCGCCTGCTGGAGGTCCCCGTCTTCGGCCGCCTGCGCAGCTTGGGCGGTTAAGTTGACTGCCGCTGGCGACGCTTCGGATTTCGGGTAATGCGCCAGCGCCCACAAAACCAGCGAGATGACCAGAATGATGGTGCCAGCCTGCTTGACGAAGATTTTCGCGCGGTCATAAGTATGCAACAGCGCCACCCGCAAAGCGGGCATACGGTATTGCGGTAGTTCAATCACCAGCGGCTTGCTGCCACCGGGTAGAATGGTTTTCCGAAATATCAGCGCCGCGCCGAGCGCCGCCACCACACCCACGCCATAGGCGCCGGTGAACACCAGCGCCGCCTTCAACGGCGAGTGCGGAAACAGCAGCGCCGTAACCATGGCATAAACCGGAATGCGCGCCGAGCAGGTCATCAATGGCGTTATGAGAATGGTCAGCAGCCGGTCACGCGGGTTTTCGATGACGCGGGCGGACATGATGGCCGGAATGGCGCAAGCGTGGGCCGAGAGCAGCGGCACAAACGCTTTGCCGGGCAGGCCGAGTCGGCGCATGATTTTATCCATCACGAACGCGGCACGCGACAGGTAGCCAGTGTCCTCCAGCAGCGACAGGGCGAAAAACAGAATGCAGATTTGCGGGAGAAAAATCAAAATGCCGCCCACGCCGCCGATGACGCCATCCACGAGCAGACTTTGCAAATCACCGGGCGGCAGATGCGCGGCGACCCATTTGCCAATGCTGGCAAAGCCGTGATCAATCAACTCCATCGGGATTTTCGCCGCCCAAAAAATCAAACCGAACAGCGCCACCATGACCAGATTGAACACCACCACCCCCATGACCGGATGGGTAAACACCTCATCCAGTTTTTCCGTCCAGACCGAGCGTTGGGCGATGACGGGATCCATGACACGTGTGGAAATCTGCTCGGTCCATTCGTAGCGCGCTTGAAAGGTGCAGCCCGAACAGCCCGCGCACTTGGGGTCAACATGTTGGCCCGCCTCCGGCATGGCTCCGGTGACGAGCCGGTTCAGCTCCCGTTTCAGCTCGTCAACGCCTTCGCCGGAGCGCGCGGCAATGGGCACGATGACGCAGCCCAGTTCCTTGCGGAGCTTCGCCACATCAATGCGGATACCGTCGCGCCGCGCCATGTCCATCATGTTCAAGGCGATGATGACCGGGCATTTCAATTCCAAAACCTGGCTAGCAAGAAAAAGATTCCGTTCAAGATTGGTCGCATCCACCACCACGAGCACAGCGTTGGGCGCGGTGTGGTTCAGCTTTCCCTGCAGCGCATCGGCGGCGAGCTTTTCGTCAGGCGACTGGCTGTCGAGACTGTAAAGGCCCGGCAAATCCACCACCACGATCTGTTTTTGATCCAAGTGCAGGCGGCCGACTTTGCGTTCCACCGTGGTGCCGGGAAAATTCGCCGTCTTGGCCCGCAGCCCGGTGAGCGCGTTGAACAAGGTGGTTTTGCCCGCGTTCGGATTGCCCACCAGCGCGAGGGTGAACGCGTGCAGCGGCACCACCACGGGGCTCGAATCATGGCACTCGCTCATGCGCAATCGGCCTCGCGCAGGGCGCAGTGGCCGGGCTGGCAAACTTCCACATGAACGCGGGCGGCGAGTTCGGCGGAGATGCCGAGCCGCGAACTAAATACTTTCAGGATAATCGGGTCGCCGGTGCGGATGAGTTCCACCCGGCGGCCCAGACAGACGCCCAGCGTCTTGAGGCGCTGCGTGTCCTCGTCATCCGTCGCGATGCTGCGGACCACGGCGCAGGTGCGCGGCGGCAGAACATCCAGGCGGACGAGTTGGGCGGACGATTCAAGATTAATCACAGTGGGGCAAATTAAGCGTTCCTGCCGGCAAGTCAAATCGCGCGGCTGCCTTGGCGGGCCGGGCTGGTAAAACGTCCTTAAGCTGGACGACAGCATAGCCCTCGCCGAGGCAAGCAGCTTGCGGATGCTTGCGATTTGTTGTCGGCCAATTGCGGTCAGGGTAGTGAAGTTCGTTGAAATCTGTCGCCCGTTGCGGCAATTTGGCGGCGTGATCTTCCTGCGCTATTGCCTGTTGCTGCTCGCCGCCGCCGTTCTTGCCGGCTGCGGCCAAACCCCACCGCCGGCTCCTGCCCGACCAAAGTCACAGGAAAATCTGCTGCCCAAACAGGCCCAACCGAAACTGCCGACGATGAAGATTTTTTTTGGCACCTTTCATGACAATCGATTCCACCCGCTGGAATCGCTCGACGCCGAACTGGCCCTCTCGGCCCGGGAAGAAATGACCGGCATGATGTTCCGCACCAATATTCAGGAGACCGACGCCATGCTCTTCGTGCTCTCGGAGCCCCAGCGGGCGGCGTTCTGGATGAAGAACTGCCCCGAATCCATTTCCGCCGCCTACATTATGCCGGACGGCGTGATCGCGGAAATTCATCATCTCGAACAGAACGACACCAATTCCGTCATCGCCGCCAGCGACAACATCCTGTTCGTGCTGGAAACCAAGGAAGGCTGGTTCACGCGCCACCACATTGCGCCCGGCACAGTGATCCGCACGGAAAAAGGCCCGCTGGCGGAAACCTTTCAGCGCCGCCCGTGAACGGCGGCTAAGGATTTTGCCACGGCTTGCGCCGCCCGGGGTCTCACCAACTGGCAGCGGGCGCGCCTTCCAGCAGCCGCCGATTCAGAAAGTTAATTCACTCTTTCACGAGTGCATCTGGACACTGTCTTGGTAGGGCGGCGCGGCTGCACCGCCGCAGGTGATTTGACCCGCAAACCCAAGCTGACCAGCCGGTCAGCCCGACCGATTCACGTTTTTTACAAGGACAGGGTCAAGAGGCACCCGCACCAAACCGCACCAAACCGCACCAAAATTAGGATATTTTGGCGACTTGGGAGCTTAGGGGTTATTCCGGTTCCAATTCAAATGAAGGACTTTTTACCACCAGGCCACCCAGGCACCCGACCGGGTCTGGGTGGAAACCGTTTGCGACGTTCGTCTCCGCCGCCGGACGCCAGGCTCGACGCCGCGGACCGCGCAGCGCGCGGTCCCTACCACCGGATAAGGCGGGCTCGGGGAACGGACGGCGCAGCGCGGCCG
>CAIMLG010000179.1 GCA_903842235.1 uncultured Verrucomicrobia subdivision 3 bacterium | reverse complement strand
CTTGCCCAGCGCCGCCGGCGCCGGGAAGAAAACCAAAAGCAGAAATCCGGCCCACAAATAACTAACAAAACACCAACAATGCCCGCCGACCTTGTAGCGTAATTAAACCGCGCTTGAGGTCATTGATTCAAAAACGCGCCGTTGAACTATGCGCGATATTACCACACGGCGACATTGTTGCCAAACGGCCAAGTGTTGATTGCGGCTGGTGCTTTTGAAACCAATAGTGCTGTTTACCCCCTTTCCAGCACCGAACTATATGATCCATGCCTCGGTTACACCAACACCGAGCAGCCGCAAATTACTTTGCTCAACACAACGCTGAATCTTGGCGAGAGTCTGATCGTCACTGGCGCACAATTTCGCGGCATCGCGGAAGGTTCAAGCGGCAATACTCAAGATTCCTCCGCTGATTATCCGCTGGTGCAGTTGCGCAGCCTCGAAAGCGGGCAAACAATGTTCCTGTCCTCTACCAATTGGGGCACCAACTCCTTCACGTCGCTGCCGGTCTGGAATTTTCCGCCCGGCTATGCGCTGGCCACGATGTTTGTCAACAGCATTCAAAGCACCAGCGGAATCGTCAACATCAGCGTGCCCGTTCCAACAGTCACTACTTTATCCAGCACGCATTTGACAAACGCTTCATTCCAATTTGGTTTCACAAATAATCCTGGTGTATTGTTTGGCGTGCTAGCGACTACAAATTTCTCGTTGCCGTTAACCAACTGGATAGCCCTCGGCGGCGTTGCAGAAATTGCGCCCGGACAATTCCAGTTCACTGATCCACAGACGACAAACAATCCTCGACGCTTCTACCAAATCTTTTCACCATGACGTCCTTTCTTAACCAGGTCACAACCCAAACGCCTGCGCGACGTTTGCGGCCAGCCGGAAATCGAACCGCTCTGGAAAACCCGCCCGCCGGAGCGCGGCCTTGTCCCAAGGCCAAGCCGAGGTTCGGCCCGCAGCGCGTGGCCAGACAGGCAAATCGCGAAATCATCCCGGCCGGCTCTCGTCATTCCACCCGCTGCGAGTTGGGACAACTCGCGCTCCGGCGGCCCGGCCGAACCTTTCCACCACCTGCGGAATTGAACGCTTTAATTTTCTTCGTGTCCATTCCCAGGTATTCGTGGTTTAATTTACACCCATGACCTTGTCACTTTTGTCCATTTTGCTCGGGGTTGGCATGAGCCTGCCGCAAATTTTCGGCCTGGCGCAGCCCGGCAAATTTGCCGCCGCTGCCCGCAGCCTGCCCCGCAGTTTGCCCCTCGGCTGCGGCCTCATGCTGCTCGCCACGGCGTGGTTTGTCTGGAACGTGAATGCCGAGCCCATCGCAGATTTCACCGCCTTCAAACCCTATATGATCGCGGGCTTCATCGCGGTGGGCATGCTCTCGTGCTTCTTCGTGCAGGATTTTCTGGCGGTGCGCGGGCTGGCGGTGCTGCTGCTGCTGCTCGGCAAACTGATGCTGGACACCGGCCGGCCGCACCTCGGCGAAACGCCGTTTGTGCTGGTCATCCAGACTTGGGCTTATGGGCTCATCCTCGCCGGCATCTGGTTCACCGTCACGCCGTGGCGGCTGCGCGACCTACTGAATTTTGCCACGGCCAGTGAAATCCGCGTGCGGATCGGCAGCATGCTGCGGCTGGCGTTTGCGGTCTTCATTGTGCTGCTCGGCCTGACGAAATTCCGGGGGATGTAAAATGAACCTCGGCGATTTCCGCGAAGACTACCGGCGCGGCGAGCTCGACCGCTCCGGGCTGGACGTTAATCCGCTGGCGCAGTTCGAAACGTGGTTTCAACAAGCCGCCGGCGAGCGCGCCCAAAGCCGCTGGCGAAAAATCGGCATTGCGCTTTACAAGCTCTGGAGCGCCCTTGGCAATCATCGCCCCCCGGACAGCAACGCGATGACGCTGGCCACGGTGGATCAGTCCGGAAAACCTTCGACCCGCACCGTGCTCCTGAAAAGCGCGGACGAACGCGGTTTCATTTTCTACACGAATTACGACAGTCGCAAAGGGCGGGAACTGGCGGAAAACCCGCACGCCGCCCTGACTTTTTTCTGGCCGGAGTTGGAACGGCAGGTTTCCGTCGCCGGCACGATTGCCAAGCTGCCAGCGGCCGAGTCAGCGGCGTATTTCCACAGCCGCCCACGCGGTAGCCAGATAGGCGCATGGGCTTCGCCCCAGAGCGAAGTCATTCCCAACCGGGCGATGCTGGAGGCGAAATGGCGCAAATTGGAAAAGCAATTTCCGCAGGAGGTGCCGCTGCCGCCAAACTGGGGCGGCTATATTCTATGGCCGGAGCGGATGGAATTCTGGCAGGGCCGGCCCAGCCGTTTGCATGACCGTTTCAGCTACCTTCGGCAGGCGGACGGCACCTGGAAAATCGAACGGCTGGCCCCGTAAAATCGGCGCTTAAAATTTGAAGCTGCCGGCAACCACAATTTTCGCGTCGTTCTTGATGCGATCCTGAGCCGGGCGATTCGCGTAAGTATCCTCCAGATACGTTTTCAGGCTGAACGACTTGGTGAAGGCCGTTTCGATCCCGACAACAAAGTTGATGATATAGTTGTCGAACTGGTCCACCTGGGGGAATATTTCGAAATTCTGCCACAGCCGAGCGCGGTCGCTGAATTTGTGCTCGAAATGGTCGGCCAGCCGCACCGTGGCAAACACCTCATCCTCGCCCCCCAGCCGCTGGGCTTCAAAACCACCACCGATTTCCGTTGAGAGCGACGTGTCCGGCAGCTTCACGAGGTAATAACCCAAGCCGGGGCCAAGATTAAACCGATAATCCAGATCAGCAATCTCGTCGCGCAGACCATCCGTCCGGAGATACCCATAGAATCGCGGCGTGAACAGATGGTTCCACTGGGCGAAGGCGTGATAGTTATTAACGGTCTCCACGGAATCCTGCTCACCGAAGGCCACCCCCGCCCCCAGCGAATATTCGTTGTCGGGGGTCTTTTTCTTGGTGCCATAATCGGCGGACAGCAGCGTGGAGTTATTGTTCCCCCGCGTTAGCGTCAAACCGACGGTGGCCGAACTCGCCCAGTTTTTAATGACCGGCGGGGGCACCACCGGAGCCGGCGGAGCCGCGGACACATAATTGGTCATTGTCACCACATTGGTGACCATGACCGTGACCACATTGGTCACGGAAACCACTCGGGTTTGCGCCGCCGCCGAGATGGTAAAAGCCGCCAGCAGGCCAGCGGTCACCATGATTTGATTTCGGTTGATCATAAAATTGGCGCGTATAAAACAATTTTCCAATTCGATCACCAGCCTCAATGGCCGGCGGCGGCCCCCGCCGGCGGTTCCCCATTTTCTTCCTTGTCCTCACCGATCACCGGCGCGATGGCCTGCAGCTTGTCGCCCGCATCCAAGTTCACCAATTTAACCCCCATCGTGTTACGACCGGCTTCACGGATGTCCCGCACATTGGTCCGCACCATTTGCCCGCCGACCGTAATGAGCATGAGGTCATCGGTATCGCGGACCGTCAGCGCGCCCACCACCCCGCCGGTCTTGTCGCCGGTTTTCATGGTGATGATGCCTTTGCCGCCGCGCGATTGGACGCGGTATTCGTCAAAGCCGGTCCGCTTGCCAATGCCGTTCTCGCCCGCGACCAGCAAGGTCGCGTCCGGCACGACAATCGCCGTTGCCACGAGCGCATCGGTTGATTCCAAACTGATCCCCCGCACGCCCCCCGCCGCCCGACCCATGGAACGCACATCAGTTTCGTGAAAACGGATGCTCATGCCTTCTTTGGTGATGAGCACGACGTCGTCGCCATGATCGCCTTCGCCCGTGCTGCCCCGGGTCAACTTTACGTCGATCAACGTGTCACTGGGCTCGATGCCGATGGCAATGATGCCGCCCTTGCGGACATTGGGAAAATCGCTCAGGGACGTTTTTTTCACCGTGCCCAACCGCGTGGCAAAAAACAATTCGCCCGGCTGGGACCAGGTGACGTCGGCCTTGTTCGCATCGGTCTTGGAAAGGATGCGGATGAGGGCGGCTACTTTTTCGTCCGCCTTCAATTCCAAGAGATTCGCGATGCTTCGGCCTTTCGCCGCGCGCCCCATGTCGGGAATCTCATGCACGCGCTCGACATACACGCGGCCGGAGTTCGTGAAGAACATCAGATAGTCATGCGTGCTGGCGGTGAAGAGATGCTCCACAAAATCATTGTCCTCGGCGGTCTCGCCCTCGCGGGTGGTCATGCCGATGACCCCCTTGCCGCCGCGCCGCTGGGCGCGATACTGGCTGACATTCGTGCGCTTGAGCAGGCCGTTGTGCGTGAGGGTGATGATAACGCCCTCGTTCGCAATCAAGTCTTCGATGGCAATTTCGCCCTCGTCGGGCACGATTTCGGTCTTGCGCGGCGTCGCGTGTTTCTCCTTGATGGCCTGCAACTCTGTCTTGATGATCGCCATCACGCGCGATTCCTTGGCAAGAATATCAAGCAAGTCTTTGATGACTGCGATCAGCGCCTGGTATTCGCGATCCACCTTGTCGATTTCCAATCCGGTCAACTGATACAGGCGCAAATCCAGAATCGCGTCCACCTGCCGCTCCGTCAGCGCGTAACGGCCGGATTGCAACCGCGCTTCGCGGCGGATCAGCACGCCCCATTGTTCCACCTGCGTGCGGTTCCACTCAAAGGCGAGCAGTTTGATCCGCGCTTCGTCGCGCGTCTTGCTGGAGCGAATGATGTGAATGAACTCATCCAGATTCGACAGCGCGATGATATAGCCTTCGAGCAATTCGGCCCGCTCTTCGGCCTTCTTCAGCTCAAAGCGGGTGCGCCGCAAGATCACTTCCCGGCGATGCTCGATGTAGCACTGGATGATTTCCTTGAGATTGAGCGTCTTCGGGCGGCCATGGTCAATGGCGAGGGAATTAACGCTGAAGGAAATCTCCAACTGCGTGTGCTGGAACAATTTGGCGATGACCACCTTGGGCGTGGCGTCGCGCTTCAATTCGATGACCAGCCGGCAATGCTCGTCCGACTCGTTGCGCATCGCGGAGATTTCCGTGATGATCTTCTCGTTGACGAGATTGGCAATCTGTTCTTCGAGCGCCGCGCGATTCACGTTGAACGGAATCTCGGTGATCACGAGCTGCTCGCGGTTGCCCTTCATCTCCTCCACCCCAATGCGGCCGCGCAACTTGAGGCTGCCCTTGCCGGTCGTAAAATAATTTTTGATGCCCTCGACCCCGCAGAGGAACCCGCCCGTTGGAAAATCCGGGCCCTTGATGAATTTCATCAACTCCGGAATCGTGATATCCGACTTGTCAATCTGCGCGCAGATGCCGTCCACGACCTCGCCCAGATTGTGCGGGGCCATGTTCGTCGCCATGCCGACCGCGATGCCGGTGCCGCCATTGACGAGCAGATTGGGGAAGGCCGCCGGGAAAACTTTCGGCTCGGTGAGCCGCTCGTCGTAGTTGGGAACGAAATCCACCGTATCCTTCTCCATGTCCTGCATCAACGCCGCGCCCAGATGCGTCAACCGCGCCTCAGTATAGCGCATGGCCGCCGGCGGATCGTTTTCGACGGAGCCAAAATTGCCTTTGCCGTCCACGAGCTTCTCGCGCATCGCCCACGGCTGGGCCATGTGGACCAGCGTCGGATAAATAACCATTTCGCCGTGCGGATGGTAATTGCCGGAGGTATCCCCGCAGATCTTCGCGCACTTGATGTGCTTGCGGCCCGGGAACAGCGACAGGTTTTCCATCGCGTAAAGGATGCGCCGCTGCGAGGGCTTGAGGCCGTCGCGCACATCGGGCAAGGCGCGCGAGATGATCACGGACATCGAATAGTCGAGGAACGAGTTCTTGATCTCGTCGGCGACATTGATCTTGGCGACTTTTTCGCCGTGCGTATAAGCGCCACCGGTGGCCGCCTGGGGGGTCGCTTCCGGGGCGGGGAGGGGTTCAATTTCGTCGGGCATGGTGCAAAGTTAAAAAGGTTTAGCCGGGGTTAAACGTCCAGGTTGCGGACATTCAGCGCATTGTCTTCGATGAACTGGCGGCGCGGCTCGACTTCGTCGCCCATGAGCCGCACAAACATTTCCTCCGCCTCGATCGCATCCGTCAGCTCGATGCGCAGCAACTTGCGGTTGACCGGATTCATGGTCGTCTCGAATAGCTCTTTGGCGTCCATTTCCCCCAAGCCCTTGAAGCGATACATCTGGATGCCTTTTTTGCCAACGGTTTTGACGCCTTCCAGAATTTCGGGGATGGAAAACAACGGGGTCACGGACGCGCGCTCGCCCTCGCCCTCGGTCAATTCAAACAGCGGCTTGTCCTGCGCCGCGTAATGATCCACCGCGAGCCCCTTCCGGGCGAGCTTGCCAAGCAGATCGGCAATGGCTTTGCCCTCGAGATGCAGTCCGGAAATTTTGGCGCGGCGCGTCGGCCCGTCCTTTTTGCGCACTTCGGTGTCGCCGGAGAACAAATCGCCGTTGGCCAGCTTGAACTCCTCCAACTTGTCGTTGGTGATGAAATAATGCACCGTGTCCTCGTTGCCATCGCGCACTTTCACCATGAACTGCGGCAAGGTGCCATCTTTGGCCCGCTGCTCGACATAGCTGGCAAAGTCGCCGCCCAGCCGCTTAATATAGGTCGCATGTTTGTCGAGCGACTCGAGCAACGAGAGGATTTCCTCCAGCTGCTTCGGCGTGAACTCGCGCCCGTCCGCCAAATTCTTTAGTTTCACTTCCTCCACGCCGTTCTGCAGCAGGATGCGGTTAAGCTGCACGTCGTCGTCGATATAGTCGGTCTTTTTCTTGCGCGTGATGGAGTAAAGCGGCGGCTGCGCGATGTAAACAAAGCCCTGCTTCACGAGCTGCGGCATCTGGCGATAGAAAAACGTCAGCAGCAGCGTGCGGATGTGGGAACCATCCACGTCAGCGTCGGTCATGATGATGATTTTGTGGTAGCGCAATTTCGCGATGTCGAACGCGCCTTCACCCTCGCCGTCGCCGATGCCCGTGCCGATGGCCGTGATCATCGTGCGGATTTCGTTGTTCTGAAGAACCTTGTCGAGCCGCGCCTTCTCGACGTTGATCAATTTGCCGCGAATCGGCAGAATCGCCTGAAACTTCCGGTCGCGCCCCTGCTTGGCCGAGCCGCCGGCGGAATCACCCTCGACGATG
>CAIMLG010000178.1 GCA_903842235.1 uncultured Verrucomicrobia subdivision 3 bacterium | reverse complement strand
ATATGCGCGGTGAGTTCAAGCGGGTGGAGCGGGGCTGGTGCCTGGGTGGAGAAGAGTTTCGGCGGGAGCTATTGGAGCAGGTGGACACGCGTCCGGGGCCGAGCCATTTTGGGGAGGTAGCGCAGGAGGCGGAGGCGGTGCAAGCCGAGCGATTGGTGGTTGAGGGGCTGAAGCGGGTGGGCTGGCGCGAGGGCGACCTAAGAGCGCGGCGGAAAGGCGAGCCGAGGAAGGTGGAGTTAGCTTGGAAGTTGCGTTCACAGACGACGATGCCGCTGGCCTGGGTTGCGGAGCGGCTGAACATGGGCACCCGCGGCCATCTGGCGTGGTTGCTGCAGCAACAGGGCAAGAGCCGGCCTGCCGCCCCCGCCAACCAAAGCCTCCTATGAAAAAAATGACATTCTCCTTAATTTCCGCAGGAAAACACTGTCAAAACCAGCCTGTGACACCCGCCTGCCCTTCTGAAAGGATGGCGCCAGGATGAATGTGAGTGAAAAACCAATTCTCCCTCACCCGCGCAGCGTTCAGTACCTGCGGGCGCCAAAAAGCAAATTCTTATCAGTTCTTATCAGTCTTTGCCGAGACGCCGCTACGCCGCACCCCGCCGGAAACAGCGAAATAAATTGTCCAGTTTGGCGGTTGGCGGACATCATTGGTAGATGACCGAACTGAACGACCACGAGTTGCTCGCCGAATTCGCCCAAAGCGAATCGGAGGCGGCGTTTGCCGAACTCGTCGCGCGCTATGTGAACCTCGTCTATTCCGCCGCGCTGCGGTTCTGCGGCAATGCGCAACATTGCGAGGAAATCACGCAGGCGGTCTTCATCATTCTGGCGCGCAAGGCGGGCAAGCTGTCGCCGAACGTCGTGCTGTCCGGCTGGCTGTATCAAACGGCGCGGCTCGCGGCAGCCAATTTCATGAAAGGAGAAATCCGCCGCCAGCAACGCGAACAGGAGGCCTATATGCAATCCACTTTGTATGAAACAGGCTTGCCGTCCGGGGATGAAACGGAAGCGTGGTTGCAGATCGCACCATTGCTGGACGACGCCATGGGGCGTTTGGGCGAGGCCGACCGCAACGCCGTGGTGCTGCGATTCTTTGAAAACAAGACCGCCGCCGAAGTCGCCGCCGCGCTGAAAACGAGCGAGGCTGCCGCGCACAAGCGCGTGAGCCGCGCGCTGGAAAAGCTGCGGAAGATTTTTACAAAACGCGGCGTGACGCTGCCGGCGGCGCTCATTGCCGGCACGGTGGCGGCGAATTCCGTGCAGGCCGCACCAGCGGGTCTGGCGGCAACCATTTCTGTGACGGCCGTAAAAGGGGCGGCGGTCGCGGCAACTGTTACCACCCTTGTGAAAGGAACTCTCAAAATTATGACCTACGCAAAACTCAAACTGGCCGGCGGCATCATCGCCGGAATTTTACTGGCGGGCGGCGCAGCCACGCTGTCACTTTCTCAAACCAGCGGCGGCGATCATTCAGCAGATGAAATTTTCAAAAAGGCGCAGGAAAAATATGCGTCGCTGACCAGTTACAGTGATGCGGGGAAAACGGTTGCCACCTTGAATGGAACGACCATCACCACCACATTCGACATTAAGCTGTCCCGTCCAAATCTTTACCGGATTGACTGGCAACAAACCACTGCCTCTGCCGCTTACACCTCCACCACCGTAACCCTGGCAGTCTGGTCGGCGGGCAATGGTGATTTCTTGTTGAACATGGGTGGCAGTGCGACCAAATATACGAGCATGGACATGGCTTTGAGCGGTGCCACCGGCATTTCCGGCGGCGCGGCGGCGACGATTCCCGGAACTTTTTTCAAAATGAACTGGGGCAACCAGCTTGTCCGCTCGGTGGTGGGTGAAAAGCAGTTGCCAGACGAAAAGGTGGGGGACGCGGATTGTTACGTGTTTACGAGCGGATTAAAAGGGAGGACAAAGACAATATGGATCGGCAAACAGGACTTCCTCATTCATCAAGTCCGAACGGTGACGAGTGCGGAAGCCATGAAGGCGACAATGGCTGAGGCTGCCAAACGCAATCCTCAAATCGCGGCCCGAATGTCGAAGACTGAATATACGGAAAGTATTTCGACCGAGACCCACGAAAACATTGTCTTGAACCAGAAGTTTTCGCCGGCGGATTTTAGTCAGTAAGCCGAATCAATCGTAAAGGGGTCAGTTAATGAGATTGTAATGTTTTACTTGTGCCAAGGGGCGGGATGAGGCTAAGCTGGGTTCATGGCTCGGAAGCTGCGCATTCAATATCCT
>CAIMLG010000177.1 GCA_903842235.1 uncultured Verrucomicrobia subdivision 3 bacterium | reverse complement strand
GACCTTTTATTAGGGCTTTCGCGGTCTTGGGGTGAAGCCCGTTGCGGCTCGGTCAGTTTTCGGCGGCGATCCGGCGCAAGCCTGCCTCCGCCGCTGCGAAGTGGGGCTGGAGTTTAAGCGCGGCGTGATAATAGGCGGCGGCCAGCTTTTGGGCCTCGGCGGCGGGCTTTTCGGGGCCGGCCATCTCGGGCTTCTCCAGCATCAAAGCGGCGAGTTCGCACAGCGTTTTTGGATCGTTTGGCTCGATCCAAAGCGCCTCGCGCAGATGCCGCGCGGCGAGCGCGCCCTCGCCGGCTTTAAGGGCCTGAATCGCCCAGGATTTTTCCAGTTTGGCGGCTTGGGCGGGCGCATTCGCCTGCCGCGCGCACGCGATCCAGATCACCCCGCCGGCCAAACCCAGCCCCATCAGCGCCTCCAACCATTCTTTTTTCTGACCGCCCAAAGTTTTCCCGGTGAGCCATAGGAATCCCGCTAGCCCAACCAATAAAATCGGCACCGCGACCTGGGTCAGCCACCGTGCCGCCACCGACCCGCGGCCCGCCTCCTTCATTTCGCCGGCGGCGATCCAAGATTCGCGGCTGGCATCCACCATTTCTAGGCGAAACCGGCTCGCGGGCGGGGTGAAAATCAATGTGTGCCAGCGGCCGGCCTGGCGGATTGGCAGGGCGGTTTTGCGCCCGTCCGCCGCCACCACATTGAGCTGCAGCCCGCGCAAATCGTCGCCCGTGCAGATGGGCAGCAGCAGTCGCGGCAGGCGGGCTTGCATCGGGGCGCTGAGGAAGTTGCCGGTGGCGGCCGCGCCATCGGTCGTGAAGCTGCCCCAGGTCGCCGTGAAGGTTTGTTTCGGTTTTTCCGGGGCAAAGCCGTCGCGGACAAAAGTTGTCTGGGTGGGCGCCGCGTTTTCCAGCGGCAATGGCCGGCGACCTTCGGCTGGCAGAATGGCGGCAAAAGTGGGATTGCGCATCAGTTGCACGATCGGGTTGGTGAAGGGAAACGTCACCGCCCGCAAGGCTGGATTGCCCAGCGCCTGAGGATCATCGGTCTGAACAAATGCCCGGAGGTTTTCCTCTTCGATCAATCCCAGCGCCCGGCTTTTCGGCAGATAATCCGTCACCGCCGCCGCGGCGACCTGCCACAGTCCGAACAGCAACAACCCAGCGCCCGTCAGCGCCAGCCCTTGTCGCCAGGCCGCTGCCAGGCGGGCGAAGGTTCCGTTTTCGCGCAGCACCAGCAGCGCGGCCAGATTGACCAGCGGCACGCTGCTCAGGGTGTCAAAATAGCGGTTGCTGCCCGCCACGCTGGCCCGGCTATACGCCAGCGCGGCCACTTGCAGAATGCTCCAGCCCGCCAGTAGCAGGACAAATTCTCCCGCCCGGGCATCCTTGAGCGTTCCGCGGAAATACTCAAAAACCAGCCAAGCCAGCGGCAGACATAGGAGCGGGCAAAGCCAGGGCAAATCGGTAAACGGCCAGGCCAGGCTGGCCTCAAACACCCACAGGAAAACGCCGGCCGATTTGGCCTGCAGCAACTGGTGCTCTTTGACCGTGACATTCAGCGCCCATCCCAGCGCCGCCACCGCCACCGCCACCGCCACGGTGATCAACTCTTTGCGAGGCCAGCGGCGCTGCTGCAAACTGCGCGCTGCGATCAACCCCACCACGGCTACGACCGCCAAAAAACCGGAGGCCATGGTAAAAATCGCCAACCCGGCCGTCAGGGCGCCCAGCCACCACGCCCAGCCGCCCACCCGGCCCAAGCCCAACCCCAGCATGGCCGCCAGCGAAAAAATCCCCAGAAAATACATCTGCGATTGGAAGCCGTGGATGGTGTTTTCCGGGGCCAACGGCAACGCAAAGAGGGGCGCCAGCAGACCGCAAATTCGGCCGGGCTGCTTTTTCCCGGAATACCACCACAAGCCAACCGCCAGGGTGCACGCATAACCCGCATGGATCATGGCATTGACCACCATTTGCAGGCGCGGGTCCCATTGGCCGTTGAGCCAAAGCTCCAGCGCATCCAGCAGGCGGGTGAAGACAATGCGATGCTCGTTATGCGGCTGAAACCAGCCGCTCCAGATCAGTTTTCCCTCCACCAGCGGCTGAAAAAAGTATCGCGCCTGATCCCACTGGTCCCAATACGGCAGGTTGGTGCCATACAGCTGGATCACCCACAGCTTGGCGCCGAGGATCGTCAGGAACAGCGCCGCCAGCCATAACCCCAGCGACCAGTTGAAATGCTTCGCCTGCACCCGCTTGAGTTACCTGTCCGGG
>CAIMLG010000176.1 GCA_903842235.1 uncultured Verrucomicrobia subdivision 3 bacterium | reverse complement strand
TGGCACCGCTGACCGCACTGCAAGCCGCAGATTTCAACCCCGTTCAACTGCGGGTGAACGACATTGACGCGCCCATCGGCCTCGATGCCGGCGACGTGTCCAGCCTGCGCTTCGGCTGGGTGATTGACAGTCAGCAACGCGCCTTCATGCAGAGCGGTTATCAAATCCTCGTCGCCTCAAGTCAACCGGCGCTTAATGATAACAAAGGCGACTTGTGGGATTCGGGCAAGGTGGTTTCGCCGGGCCAGAACGGCATCGCTTACGCCGGGAAGCCTCTTGTGGGCAAGACTGAATACTTTTGGAAGGTGCGGATTGGGGATGGCGATGGGAAGGAAGAGGGCTGGAGCCAGCCAGCCACCTTCGAGACCGGCATCGTTGACGGCAACAAAGATTGGAAAGGGAATTATGTCGGGGGGGCGTTCAATCTGATACGCCGCGAGTTCAGCCTGCCGCCGGGCAAAGTCATCAGTCGGGCGCGGGTTTATGTCACAGCCAATTCCCAGGGTTACTGGGATTTTTACATCAACGGCCAGCGGGTTGATGACCGGGTCATCTTTCGTTCTGGTTACTTCACCTTCGACGTGACCCAACTGCTGCACGCGGGAGCCGCCAATGCCATCGGCGTCATGCTCGGTGGTGATGGCGACAACCACGGGCAATGGTTGTGCGATGTGGACGTGTGGTTCACCGACGGCACGCGCCTGACGGTGGGAACCGACAAAGAGTGCAAAGGCTTCACCGGCGGACCGGTGATCTCGGCCATGGAAAATGATGGTGAAAATTACGATGCCCGCAAGGAGGCGGAGGTGGCGGGCTGGGACCGTCCCGGGTTTCAGGCTACGGGTTGGTCGGCGGTGCGGGTGTTCCCCGGCACTAAGCGGCCCGACGCCGGTCACCAGCGCACTGCCGTGCGCATTCACAAAACATTGCCCGCAGTCGCCATGACGGAGCCGAAGCCTGGCGTGCGGATTTTTGATCTCCAGCGCAATATCAGCGGCTGGGCGCGGATAACAGTCAAGGGCAAGGCGGGAACGGTGGTGACGCTGCGCTACGCGGAACGGGTCTATCCCGACGGCACGCTTGACCGCAGTTCAAATCTCGCTGGCCTGCCGGCGCAGGCGATTGACCATTACACGCTCAAAGGCGAGGGCGTTGAAACGTGGGAACCGTTTCTCACCTATCACGGATTCCGGTATATCGAGGTGTCAGGCAGCGTGGCGTTGACGCAAAAGAGCGTCGAGGGGCGCTGGATCCACTCCGACATTATCCGGCGCGCGACCACGTTTTCCTGCTCGGACGCGTTGTTGAATAAGGAGTTCGAGGCAATCCGGGTCGGCGAACTGGACAACAGCGTGTATATGCACTCCGGCTGCAACCAGCGCGCCGAACGCGCGCCATGGACTGCCGACGCCTACGCCTGCTCGGGCGCTTCGCTGGCAATGTTTGACAGCGCGGATTTCTGGCGGAAATGGATTGAGAGATCCAACCGCCTCGTCGGACCGCACGGGGAGAGCAGCAATGCCAATATGGCAGGATGGCGCGGATTCTGCCTGCTCTGGCAGGCGCACTGCGTGTTCATTCCTTGGGATTTTCACCAAGCTTACGGAGACATGTCCACCCTGGTTCCGGATTACGAGCGCACGCGCAAGTTTGCCGACTGCATTATCAACTGGTTTGACACGCTGGATGAAGTGGTGTGCAAACCGGTAAAGGATCGGATAAGTCCGAGCGTCATCTCCAGCGTAGATCACCACGACTACCTCATCGAGGCCGATAAATCTTGGAAAAACGAGGCGGGCAAGAATGTGGGAAACATGCTCTGGTTATGGGGCGACTGGTCCAAGCCCGGCTCAAATGAGGACATGCCAAATCTATCCGCGCTCACCAGCATGTGTTACTACCAGTGCGTCGACCTTGCGGCGCGCGAGGCCAAAACCCTGGGCCGCAATGAGGAGGCGTCCAAGTACGCCGCCGTGGCGGAAAAAGTAAAGGCGGCGGTCAACGCGCGTTTCCTCGCGCCAAACGGCAACAAGTTTTACACCGGCAACCGGCAAACCTTGAACGCTCTGGCGCTGTCCATCGGCATAGTACCAGCCGAACATCGCGCTGCCGTGGCGCAGTCCCTAGTGGATGATATCCGCGCAAAAGAAAACCATCTCGACACCGGCGTCATCGGCACCATGCATCTCCTGCGCGCCCTGACCGACACCGGCTACGCCGACGTGGCACTAACACTGGCGCAACAGACGACTTATCCGAGTTGGGGATTTATGCTGCGGAGTCCGCGAGCGACGGGAACCTTCTGGGAAAACTGGGAAGACAACGACAAGTCGAAGAACCATCCGTTCCTCGGCGGGGGTTTGGCGACCTGGTTGCTGGAGTCGGTCGCGGGCATCCGGCCGAGCCAGCCCGGTTACGCTGAAATCGAATTCAAACCCAGCCTCGCCGTCGTGAAGAATCTCACGAATGCCAGCGCGTCCATTCCCACCGTGCGCGGCGAGGCAGCAGTAAGTTGGAGCCGGAAAAACTCCGCCATCGTCCTCGACGTGACCGTGCCGGCCAACAGCCGCGCCCGGATCTTTGCTCCCGTATTGGGTGATGCTGCCACCGCCACCATCCGCGAAGGCGACGCTGTCCTGTGGAAGAACAAGGCTTTCGTGCAGGGCATCCCCGGCATCACCTCGGCCACCGCCGATACCGGCTACGTCGTTGTGGACGCTGGTTCAGGCACGTACCATTTCACCGCTCAATAAACTCGCCATAAGGAATAAACAAATGACAAAGATCAAATCCCTCGCCCTCTGCGCCCTGCTGCTGGCACCGCTGACCGCACTGCAAGCCGCAGATTTCAACCCCGTTCAACTGCGGGTGAACGACATTGACGCGCC
>CAIMLG010000175.1 GCA_903842235.1 uncultured Verrucomicrobia subdivision 3 bacterium | reverse complement strand
TTCCTCGATCCCAACGCCCCCAGTTGGACCCGCCGCTTCTACCGGATTCAGCCGCAATAGAAAACGAGCTCCCGATATTTTATAAAAACGATTATGAAAACGAATAAAGTGCCGTTCTTAAAGCGGTTTTGGCCACGGTGCCGGATCGGATGCCGGAGCCTGTTGTTTTTATTCCTGGCTCTACCGGCGCAGGCCACTTTGCATATCATGCCGCTGGGGGATTCCATCACGGAAGGGTTTACTGCCAGCGGTTATGTTCCCGGAGCTTATCGGCTGCCGCTGTATCAGGCGATGTTCGCGGGCGGCTATACCATGGATTTCGTGGGGACGCTGACGGTGAATGGCGCGCCGGGCCTGCCGTACCCGCATCATGAAGGCCACGGGGGTTATAAAATCGCGGATATCAAAAATAACATTCTAAACTGGATGAGCCAGATACCCGACCAGCCGGACATCATTCTGCTGGATATCGGCACGAATGACCTGACCGATGACAGCGCAGATACGGCGAATGTGGCCAACCAATTGGACGACTTGATCTCGCTGCTGGTGGCTAATCGCCCGAGGACGAAGATCATCGTGTCCAATCTGACGGGCAAGACCCTGGCGGGCGCGAATGCGCTGAGGGATGGCTTCAACCCGCGGGTGCCGGGCGTGGTGGCCAAACATGCCGCGATCGGGCATCTGGTTTATTTCGTGGATATGTATAGCGCCCTCACGCTGGCGGACTTGGCGGATGGCATCCATCCCAATCAAGTCGGGCATAACAAAATGGGTGCCCGGTGGTATAGCGCGATTACCCAGGTGCTGAGTGCGGCACCGCCATTGGTTCAGCCCCGGCTCGCCATCAAGTTTGCCGCCGACCAGAATCTGGGCGCCAACGCCATCAACAACCGCTCCGGCGCCGGGGCGTTGAACACCACCAACTGGTTCAACCTGGCCGGGAGCAGCAGCGGCAGCAACGGCGTCAGCCCCGTGCCGTTTTACACCAGCGGCGGCATTACCAATGCGTCGGGCGCGCGGCTGGTCTACAATTATGCGGCGGAGGCGAACACCCTGAATACCGCCGGAGCCGCGCTGACGAACAACGTGGCGCTGCTGAATTCGTATATTGTTTCGACCAACACCGGCTGGTATTTATCGGTGACCAACCTGGATCCGGTCTTTACCAACAACTACGACGTTTATTGTTATTATCAGGGCGGTGCGGTGGGCAATGGCGGCCAGAACTATCTTCGGGCTTACGCGGGCAAGACGACCAATACGGCGGTAGTGGGCGTTCAGCAATGGAACCTCTACACCCCGGCGACCAACCTGGACGGCAGTTTCGTCCGGGACTTGACCCCGGCCAACCCCGACCAGTGGGGCGAGACGCCGGGGGCCAACTATTTTGTGTTTACCAACCTGACCGGCGGGGCGTTTGATCTGTTGCTGACCAATGGCAACTCCGGCGGGCTCTGCGCCCTGGAAATCGCGGTCCGGCTGCCGCCGACCAATTGCTTGTATATGTCCGCCAACGCGGGGCCGTATGCCACGCCCGTCGTCTTTGCCGATCAGGTGACGCCGATTCCGCCGGAGGGGGAGAGCGTGACGTTTCTGGATGGAACCAACGTCTTGGGGACGGGGTGGCTGAACAGCGGCCAGGCGGTTTTTAATATCAGCACCCTGGCCCTGGGCGGGCATGCCATCACGGCGGTTTACGGCGGGGACGGAAATTTTCTCGCCAGCACCTCCAGCGTGGTCAATTTGACCGTCACCACCAATTCGGCAACGGTCAACACCGTGAGTTCGTCCATCAATCTGGCCCCCGTGGGCACTCCCGTGACCTTTACCAACCGGATTTATCCGGCTCCGCTCGATGGCGAAAGTGTGACCTTCTGGGAGGGCGCCACAATGCTCGGGACCGGGCTCTTGAGCGGCGGGCGGGCGACGTATGCCACCAGCACCCTGACACAGGGCCGCCATGCGATCACGGCGGTTTACGGCGGCGATGGAGGCTACCTGGCCAGCACCTCCAGTGTGCTAATTCAAGTGGTCGCCCAAGGCACAAACATGGCCTATGCCCTGACGGGGCCGGCCACGGGGATCCGGGCGACGAGCGCGGTGCTGAACGGGGTGGTGATGGCGAACGGGACGAATGCGACGGCGGCGTGGCTGGAATGGGGGAACACCGGCAGCTACGGGCAGATGACGGCGCTGACCAACGTGGGCAGCGGCTACGGGCTGGCGCCGGTCAGCGCGGCGATCGGCAGTCTGGTGCCCGGCGGGGTCTATCAATACCGGGTGGTGGCGAGCAATGCCTTGGGCGTTGTGTGGGGTCAGGCGGTCCGGTTCACGACGGGCGGCCGGGTCAGCGCCTGGGGCGACAATGCCTACGGCCAGACCAATGTGCCGGCGGGTTTGACCAACGTGGTGAGCCTTTCCGGGGGCGGCTATTACAATCTGGTTTTGACCGCGAACGGGACGGTGCTGGGCTGGGGCAACAATTCTTACGGGCAGACGAACGTGCCGGCGGGGCTGAGCAACGGGGTGGCGGTGGCGGCGGGCACCACCTTTAGTCTGGCCTTGCGCGCCGATGGGACGGTGGTGGGGTGGGGCAATAATACTTACGGCCAGACCAATGTGCCGGCGGGGTTGCAGGCGGTGGCGATTGCGGCCGGGCAGTATCAGTGTCTGGCGCTGCAAGCCAACGGCACGGTGGTGACGTGGGGCAACAATACCTACGGGCAATCCAACGTGCCCCCGGGCTTGAGCAACGTGGTGGCCGTGGCGGCGGGCGCGCAACATGATCTGGCGCTGCGCCTGGACGGGAGCGTGGTGGCGTGGGGCAACAACGCCGCGGGCCAGACCAATGTGCCGGCGGGGTTGAAAGCGGTGGCGATCGCGGCCGGCCAGAATCACAGCCTGGCGCTGCAAGCCAACGGCGCCGTGGTGGCGTGGGGCAGCAACACGGCCGGCCAGACCAATGTGCCCGGCGGCTTGGGGGATGGCCTGGCCGTGGCCGGCGGGGGCAACAGCAGCCTGGTGTTGCAGGCCGGCGGGACGGTGCTGGGCTGGGGCGATAATACCTATGGCCAGGCGAACGTGCCGGCGGACCTGGCGAATGGGCTGGCCATTGCGGACAACTTTAGATCGGCCATGGCCCTCTGGAATCCCCCGGTGCAAGCCGGCGCGCTGAATCTCAACGGCTACGCCAACCATGACCTGGCGGTGGCCTTGGCGGGCACGGAACCCAATGGCAATCCCCTGAATTACCGGATCACCACCCTGCCGGCGGCGGGAACCCTTTACCAGTCGGTCGGTGGCCTCCGAGGCGCGGCGATCACCGCGCCGGACACCGTGGCCAGCGAGGCGGGCGGGCAGATTATTTTTGCGCCGGCGACCAACGGCGTGGGGTCACCCTATGCGACGTTTACTTACGTGGTCAATAATGGGAACAGCGATTCGGCGCCGGCCCAGGTGACACTAAACTTCAGCCTGCCGGCGACCGCGCAAGCCCTGGCGGGCTCGGTCAATCCGGGCAATGGGACGTTTAGCCTGAGCTTTACCGGCGA
>CAIMLG010000174.1 GCA_903842235.1 uncultured Verrucomicrobia subdivision 3 bacterium | reverse complement strand
GGGCTTTTCATAATCTTTCAGTAGTTCGTCCAACACCGCTTCGGTAATAGCCATAGTCTTTTATCCTCTCAGTTAGCTTTGGCCACTTACACGATTATCTTTATAGCCCCTCCCCGTGACAGGCGGTGATAACCCCCTTGATTTTCACCGGAACCCCCCGTTCGGCGGCCGCCCGCGTCAATTTCTTGACCTGCGCCGCCTGAGTCAGCAGCGGGAGCGGCGGCATTTCATCCCCGGATTTTTGGCGGGAACGCTGAAGAAACCCGTTGGCCAAAATGATCTGGCCATTCATTCGATCGGCTTGCCCCAGAACCTCGACTTCGCTGCCCACTTCGGGCGGCAGCTCATCCGTCTTGACCAACATCCGGCCCGTTTGATCCTCAATCACCGTTGCCTCCGGCAAGTTGGTACGGACGGTTCCCCGAATATGCACCGGGGCTGCCCGGGGTTCCTGCCGGTTGGTTTCCATCAAAGAACGAATGGCGGCCACCGGGTAACGCCCCCAGTGCGCCGGCGGAATTTCTTTGACCTTGATCTGATGCCAGCCGGGCACCCAAAGCGAGAAGGCGGGCTGACCATCGCGCGTCAACGCCGCCTGGCAAATTCCGCGGACCTCGATGTGACAGCCCAACAGGTATTGCTGCATTGACCGGTCAATCTGTTGCGCGAGCCGCAGCTCCGCATGGCCGGTGCTGGAAGTGATCTCTAAAATCGTTTCCTCGGAGCGAACATTGACGAAGGTGACCGTCCCCTCGGCTGCCGCCCAATGATTCACGCTTTCTTTGGCAATCAACTGCCCGAGACGGAGCGGAATTGGCGGCGGCGGCTCCGCCGTTCCCTGACAATTAAAGTCCAGCGTTGGCGGACCCACGGATAATGTGCTGCCATCGTCGGATTTGGTCCAAAAGGTGTAGAGCCCGTTCGTCGGCACGTCAATGAAGCCTTCAAACATCACTCCCACATTAACATCCCGGGTGCGAACCCCAACGTCAAAGTTGGTGGCGCCCCCCTGCTGACAATTCAATAGGCGGGGAAAATCCGGCAACTGATTCCAAAAACCCTCGTAACAATAATAGTTCAAGCCAGGCACCAGCCGATTGGTGCCGGACAGGCTCGAAACCTTCCGAACGAGAAACCGATTGGGAATTGGCTGGCGGGCCATTTTCGGCCCCGCCCATTCCACCCCTAAATCAAATGTGCTGGCACCGTTAAACCACTTCACCCGGATCGGGTTCAAGCCCTTGGAGAGATAATTTGTGCCTGATTTGAAAACCGGCGAGTGGGTGCCATCATTGTCAACCACCAGCCTAGTGCCAGATATGGTTGAGCGACCAATCCAGCCGGTCCCCGCCACCGTCACGATTTGCCCGGCTGGGAGCAATGGTTCGGCAGGCGGGTCCATCGTAATGGCCACGACGCCCAAGTCGTCCCCAACGATGAGTTGATCCCGCTCCTGGCATAAAACGATGCCCGTAAACTGTATCGGCACCTTTGCAAGGTTCGGCTTGGTCGCCAAAGAAAGCATCTGCAGGGAATTGGTGATCAGGCGCGCCGTCACAGCGGCCGGAACGGAACTGGCCGCGGCCCGGAGTTTCCACGGACTAGCGATGAGCCCCAACCCCAGCCCCAGCCCCGAGAAAATAAACAGCCGCCCTAGAAAACAATTTATCCGGCCGCGGGTGAATTTAAAGCGATGTTTTCTGCGACTTGCGAAACCACAAGGGCGGGAAATTCCAGGGGCGGGAAAAAACATGGCCCCATAAAAGCTTCTGCATTTACCCACCGCAAGCCAATTTTAAATCACGACTTCGGCAAGCGCATCCAATAATCACCGCGCGAAACCATGGGCCAGAATGCGACTGCGAAACCAGCCCAAACTGAAAACCCTATTCGCACTTCGGCCAAGGGAAAAGACCCGGAAGAGGAGAAACGCAAAAATTAACTGCGCCACCGCCACTCAAATACTCCGCCGAAAGATTATTCCACGCCCCGGACCAAGCCGTTCCACCCGAAAATTCTCCCCTCCGGATTTTCGTCCGGTCCGGGCAGCCGGC
>CAIMLG010000173.1 GCA_903842235.1 uncultured Verrucomicrobia subdivision 3 bacterium | reverse complement strand
TTGGGTCAGCCGGAATTGCGCGAACGCTTGAATAATCCACGCCTGCGCCAGCTTCGCCAGCGTATCACGGTGCGATACCATCTCGCGCCGCTCACGCGCGCCGAGGTCGCCCAATACATCCAGCACCGGCTCGAACTGGCTGGCGCCAGAGGCGCGCCCTATTTCACAAAGCCTGCGCTCTGGCGCATCTTTGGCTATAGCCGCGGCATTCCACGGCTGGTCAACGCCGTTTGTGACAAGGCGTTGCTTGCCGGTTTTGTGGAGCAATCTGAAAGGATCAACTACCGGATGGTTAGCCGCGCTGCCCGTGAACTCGAAGGAAACATACACTTATGAGCCTGATCAACGACGCCCTCAAGCAGGCCAGACAGTCACAAACGAACAATCCGCCATCCGGTTC
Source organism: uncultured Verrucomicrobia subdivision 3 bacterium (assembly GCA_903842235.1). GTDB lineage: Bacteria > Verrucomicrobiota > Verrucomicrobiia > Limisphaerales > UBA11358 > UBA11358. Next base: position 2,139 of record CAIMLG010000173.1, on the reverse strand, counting down.
GCCACCGCCGTTATCGCCGGTCGTATCCTCTTCGCGCGACGGCATCAATTGGTTTCTGCTGACGCTGGTTATTCTGCTTCTGGCTGCCGCCGGATTTTTCTTCGGACTATCACTGTCAAAACCCACGTCGCTGCCGCCGGCAACCGTGTCGAGACATTCTTTCACCCGGCAAATCAAACCCGTTTCCAATTCCTTGCCGGTTATCACCAACGCACCCTCGGATTCCAATGCGGTTCCTGCCGTTCTGCCGCCATCGCCGGAGCCGAAACTCCAGGGCATTTTGTTTGATTCAGCGCGACCCTGTGCCATTGTGGATGGGAGAACGGTTTTTGTCGGCGGCCATGTGGGCGGATTTCGCGTGACGGCAATCTCGAAAAGCGACGTTACGCTGAAGAACGGGACGGAGACAAAAGTTTTAAGATTGGACCGATAAAAATCCCCGCTTTTTACAGCCCACTTCAGTTTATTTCGATGCGGATGCCGAAGCGGTCAAGCGTGCTGCCTTCCTGCTGTGCGAGACTGGCGAGCGCCTCGTTGTAATTGGCAAGCGCGCGAATTTCCTGTGAACGCGCGGCGGTCAGGTTGTTTTGATATTGCAACACTTCAAACGTGGTGGCTTTGCCGACGGCGTAGGTTTTCTCTTCGGCGTCCAGCGCGGCCTCGGCATAAATGCGCGCCTGTTTCGTGGCTTCCACACTTTGGTAGTTGGACTGGGCCTGCTTCACCGCGTTATCAATTTCCACCAAAACGTTTTGTTCAAACTGCTTCAGTTGCAGCATAATTTGTTGCAGCGTCGCCTTGGTGGATTTGTATTGGTTGCGCGGGCCGAGGTTGCTTAATGGCATCGTCATTTGCGCGCCATAGGTGTAGAACGGGGCATTGCCCTCGTGAAACTGGTTGAAGGCATCGCTGTATTCCCTGCCGGCACCATTGAAACCGTAGGTGCCGATCAGGTCGAGTTCGGGGAAAAGCTGGTTGCGATAAAATTTTAACTGGATGCCTTGTTGCTGCACGTTCAACCGCGCCCGCAACAAATCCGGGCGTTCGGTCATGCCCTTGTTCCAACTGTCCTGCAAATCGAACAGTTGCAGCGGGGCCTCCAGCGTTGCGGTGGGCTGGATGTCCATGTCGTGCCAGCGCGAATATTCGTCGGTCAGCAGGTTTTTCAGCGTGTTTTGGTCGGTGGCCAGCGTGTTTTGCGCGGCAATCAGATTGGCCTTGCTTTGCGCCACCTGGGCTTCGTCTTGCTGGACGCTCAAGACTGCAAGTGTGCCGATTTGAACGCGTTGGTTGTCCTGATCCAGCTGTGTCTGGGCGAGTTGCAGCGCATCCTGCTGCACCTTCACGTTTTCCAGCGCGTAAATGAGTTCATAATAGGCGATCTCAACGGCAGTGACACTGGTGATGACTTGCTGGCGCAGGCCTTGCTCGGAATATTTGAGCCGGTTTTTGGCGACCTTGATTATCAGCCGTGTATTATCGATCCAGAAGTTTTTCAACAGCGGCTGCGTCAGAGTTACCCCGATCGAACCGGCGGTATCCTCATAACCCGAAAGTGGTGGATAGGTCGTGACTCTATCGGCAATGTTACCGCTAAAATCATATTGCAGCCCCCAAGGCAGTGTGCCACCAATGTCGGATTTGAAACTGTCCGACTTGGACACGGAGGCCGGAATTGTATTGGTGGAATACGGATTCAAGGCACTCGGGGACACATTGTAGCTGTGCTGACCGGAAATGTTGAGCAAGGGGTCATAGCCGCCGTAGGCCGCGTGCAGGTTGTAGAGGGAGATTTGCGGGCTGTAGCGCTCAATTTGTACGTCGAGGTTATGCTGCAGTGCTTCCTGGATGCAGTCCTGCAACGTCATCTCGCGTGGCACAGCTGTATTCGTACTCGTTTGTGCGGCGGCCATGAAAACCGTGGAGAACAAAAACAAAGCAATGTTAAAATTTTTCATCTTGCAAAAAACAGGCTCCACTCAAATAAACCACACCCTGCAGAACCAAAGTTGCGTTCCCGCCCAAACTTGCCGAGTTTAAGACGCACTGGCAATCCCAGAGGTAACCATTTGGTTAACTCGGGCTCGCAACGGCTGCGGGCATTTCCTCGATTTTCGCGTTCTGTTCAAGAAACGCGAG
>CAIMLG010000172.1 GCA_903842235.1 uncultured Verrucomicrobia subdivision 3 bacterium | reverse complement strand
TGTCGCCCACGCTCAAGCCGGGCGTGTTGGCGTCGTTGGTGATGACCACCGACTTGAACAAGGTCGGGGTCGGAAACGGAATCACCGTGGTGCCGGCGTCAATGTAAGGGTTGCCGGGCGCAGCGGTGTCCGGATCCTGACCCCAAACAGCCGTCAGCAGCGTGCCATCCACGGTGTAAGCCCGCAACGCCGTCTGATTTTTACTCGGGTCAAAAATCTTCTGGGTTTGCAACGCGGCCACAGGGTAATTCAGATCATATTTGTTTCCATTCGGATCCGTGAACGGACCGGCATGGTCGCCCTTGTAATCCACATAAATCGTCGTGCCAGCCAGCGGCGTGACCCAGATCGGATTGCCGTTGGCGGTGCCATCCGCGCTGCCCGGCGCCCAACCCGCCGCCGCCTCGGTGGTCAAGGCTGACTTGGGCACCAGCGTAAAGCCCCAGTTGTAAGCGGTGTCCGCCGCGTTGTTCGCGGCGACGGTGCAGATGGCAAAAAAGGTTTGTCCGCCCTGGCTCACAAAGCTTGCACCGGAACCGATGGGCATTTGAAATTTATAAACCCCGTTCGTCCCCGGGATGGAAAAACTGCCGCTGCTGACACGGGTGGCATAATTGACAGGAATGTCGTTGGAACTGGAATTAAACAGGTAAACATACGCCGGCTGCGAACCGCTCGCCGCCGAACCCACGGGCGTGTAATAGGAGTTATCCCACGCCTCAACCGGATACAGCGTGAACCAATCGCTCGCGTAGCTGCCGCCCGTGTGACCGATGAGAAGATGCGCCTGCACCGGCTTGCTGGCCGTAATGCGCCCACCCTTTTTTATGCCACCGTTGATGAGATACGATTCGCCCTGATTCAAGACGATGCTGGTCGCGCCCACGCCATCGCCATTCGGATCGAGCGTCACGCCCGTGTTATTCTGCGCCGCCATGACCGACATGCCGACGTATTTAAGGAGGTTGATGCCGGTCATGTCCTGGCCAACCGGGCTGATGTAATTCGTCCCGTAATCAATCGTTGACAGCACGCTCACCGCCCCGCCGAAAACCGGTCCCGGCGTCACTGGCCAACCCGCGTGCGTCACCACCAGCGCCTTCGTCGCCGCGACGCGATCCCGGGCATCATACAAAATCGTCGAGGGATTGCGCGGAAGCGGCACCGTGTTCGTTAGCGTGATCACCGTGCCCGCCGGCAGACCCACCGGATCATTGGTGAATCCTGGGCAAATACCGTTAGCATTGTTACCATCCCCCCAGATTTGCGTCGTTGTTTGCGCGGGATTGCCCAAATCGATTTCATAGCCGTCTTCCCACTGGTCGTAATAAATCACCGATCCGGAACCCGTGACGACGATGGTGTAAATCGAACTCTGCGACAGGCTGACTCCGGACTGGATGGTGTTCAGCGTAGTGTATAGCTGCTGTTCCGGCAGCGGCAGATAAAATTCCTGCACCAGATTCACCGCCAACAGGGGCTGGCTGGCCAACCAGAGGAATAGCACCGGCACGAAAATTCGCGCCGGTTGTTTGATCGTTGCTTTAAGGGATTTCATGATTGAGATTTTGGGTAATAATCAGAGCAAAACGGATACATTAAACGAAGCCACATTAACGACGTTGCGCTCGAATAATGGTTTAGATAAATTGTCTAAGTTGCTTATGTGGCTAAAAATCGGGCGAAATTTGTCATCCTAATTGACACAGCGCAAGGTTTTAATGACGGATTTTCCAAAAGATGATGGTTTAATCCCAAATTTTGGTTGGAAACCCGTTTTTCTCCATGAAATTTCCGCAGCGGGGACAACGGCCTGGGTCATTCCAGGGCTCAACGAAATGCTTGGGATTTGCGGGACATATCAATGGCAAGCTCCGCCAGACCAACGGACGAGAAACACCTCGCAGAACAAAGGGAGGAATTTCCGGCCGGTCAAACGCCGGAAACTTGCTTCTCCAGAAGCCGTCGGGCGCCTCGCGTTTCCGGGTAAAGACGTCAAACAATTCCCGGCAATCGCGGCACACCACCGTTTGCACCTCGCAGTGAATGCCGCTATCCGCCCCGCCCGAAAGCTTCGCGCGGTATTGGCATTGGGGACATAGAAATTCGTAAGTCCGGCCCATGGGTGACTCTCAAATACCCCGCGCAGTGTCCCAAGGCAAGCCGCTTACGTTGCCTGCGCCAGGGCAATAAACTTCTCGGCCACCGGCGAAGATTTTTCCGGACGCCACGCCGCGCCCACCACAATCTCGTGCTTCACCGCCTTCAGCGGGATCAGTTTCAGCCGCGGACCCACCATGCACGAGAGCACATCCGGCACCAGCGCAATGCCCCGGCCGCTTTCCACCGCCGCCACCAAGCTCGTCACTCCATCATGCTCCTCGACGATGCGGGGACGATTTTTCAAGCCAGCAAAGATTGCGGCCAGATCCTCGTGGTATTCCGGGTAATCCCCACGGCTGTAGGCCACCAGCGGCTCGCGCGCCACCTGTTCCAGGGAAATCGCCTTCCATCGGGCCAGCGGGTGCGACGGGGCCACCGCCACGCACATCCGGTAGCGCGCCAATTCCAGGAATTCCAGCCCGCGCAGCATCGCCGGCCGGGTCTTGACCAGCAAGGCCACTTGCAACTTCCCGGCGCGCAACTGCGCCAGCATCTCCTCGGTGGACAAATCATGCAATTGCACGCGCACCCGGGGAAATTCCGCCTGAAACTTCCGCAACGCCGGCGGCAGGATCTGCACCGTGAGCGACGGCGCATAGCCCACGTGAATTTCGCCGCCGCCACCCAGTGCGATAGCTCGCGCCTTTTCCACCGCTGCCGCCGCGTGCTGCAACACCTCGGTGGCCCCGGCCAAGAAAACTTTCCCCGCCGCCGTTAACCGCAAGGATTGGGCGCTCCGCTCAAAAAGCGGGAAGCCGATTTCTTCCTCCAAATCGCGGATTTGCCGGCTGATGCCCGGCTGCGAGACATGCAGCTTCAACGCCGCCCGCGAGACGTTTTCCGCCTCGGCCACGGCGACGAAGTAACGAAGATGACGCAGTTCCATACTCAGAATGACGATAATCCGTCTCGAAAGTCGGCTTTATGCAGCAGTTTGGCCACATTTGCCAGCGTGTGCAGATGTCTTTGGAATTGTCCCTGAGGGATTAAGAAGAACATCACTCGGTGAACTAGTTTGCCATCCAACGCCTCAAATTGAACCCCTTTGCGCGAACGGCCGATCGCACCGATGACCTCCGAAACCAAATGGGTCGAAGCATGCGGTATTCCGATACCAAATCCGATTCCCGTGGTCATCGAGAATTCACGCTTTTTTACACTCTCGGCAATCGCGTGCCTATCCCCGGGTTTCAGCTTGCCGTTGGTTACCAGACAGTCAATCAACTCGTCAATGGCTTGCCACCGATTTTCGGCTTGCAGGTCAATGACGATAGGCTTCGGGCCTAAAAAGTCGTTCAAATCCATTTCCACCTACGAGCATAGCTCAAAGTTATGCTCAGGCAAGCAACATGGTATTTCCGGTAAACCTCAGCCGGGCGCATAGTCTCAATATGAAGGTTATTCGACGCTCCGATGAACGCGGCCACGCCAACCACGGCTGGCTGGACAGCTATTTCACGTTCAGCTTCGCGGAATATTTCGATCCGCAGTGGCTCGGCTTCCGCAGCCTGCGCGTGATCAATGACGATCTCATCCTGCCCAGCCGGGGCTTTGGCACGCACCCGCACCGCGACATGGAAATCATCAGCTACGTCCTGAGCGGCGCCCTGCAACACCGCGATTCGTTGGGCCATGGCCGCGTCATCCGGGCGGGGGAGTTTCAATACCTGGCCGCCGGTTCCGGCGTGGAACATAGCGAGTTCAACCCGTCAACCACCGAGGCCACGCGCCTGCTGCAAATCTGGATCAAGCCCGACACGCTGGGCGTAAAGCCCCGTTACGCCGAGCGCCAATTCACCCAAGCCGAGACGGGAAGGCTGCATCTCGTGGCCAGCCCCACCGGACGCGATGGCTCCATGGAAATTCATCAGGACGCGGACTTGCTGCTCGGAAAACTTGAAGCGAGGCAAAGCGTAAAACATCCGCTCGCGGCGAACCGCCATGCGTGGATTCACGTGGCCGAGGGCGAAGCAACCATCAACGGCGCCAAACTTTCCGGCGGTGATGCCGTGGCTTTAAGCGGGGAAACCCATGTGGAAATTTCCGCCACCAAACCGTCGCAGGTGCTGTTGTTTGACCTGAACTGAACCCCCGGATTATGACGCCAGCGCCAACCCCCACCCCCAAAGCCGCAGCGCGGCTGCCCGTTAATTCGCAGGTGCGGATTGGCCATGTGCATCTGAAAGTGGCCAATCTGGAACGGGCCATTGCGTTCTATCGCGACCGGCTGGGCTTCCAATTAACCCAACGCTTTGGGCGCAGCGCGGCCTTCTTGTCCGCCGGCGGCTATCATCATCATATTGGGCTGAATACTTGGGAAAGCGCGGGGGGGGCGCCCCCGCCGCCCGGCACCACCGGTCTTTATCATCTGGCTATCTTGTATCCCACCCGCGCCGAACTGGCCGACGCCTTGCAGCGGCTCATCGCCGCCGAAACGCCCGTTGAAGGCGCCGCCGACCACGGCGTCAGCGAGGCCATTTATCTGCGCGACCCGGATAGCAATGGCGTGGAGCTTTATTGGGACAAACCGCAGGCGCAATGGCCGCACACCGCCGATGGCAACCTGGCGATGTTCACCCGGCCACTTGACTTGGAAGCCCTGCTCAACGAAAGCATGGGGGTTACTTTTTAACCCATCAAACCCACAACCATGAAACGCCTACTGCAATCCCTGGCCCTGCTCGTCGCTTTGGCCGCCGCCACCACCTGGCTGGCGACCGGCGCAAATCGCGGCTGGACCAAAACCAGTGTGGCGGTCAAAACGCTCGACGATGTCACTGGCATCGAAGGCATCACCTACCAGAAAAAATTCCTGCCCGGCGTGGATTTTCTGGGGGCCACCTTGGGTGCCGCCGCGGTGCTGGCCGGGGCTTCACTTTTCTTTCGTAATACAACCACCAAACCCACCCCCAAACCATAAAACCAACCGGTGGGGCGAGGCTCCGGACGAGCCGCAGCTCCCATGTTCCGCCCGGCTCGCGAGGATGCTTGCCCCACCACAATCCGACAAAACACCATGAAACTAAACCATCTCATCCCGCTTCTCGGTCTCACCTCGGCCGCTTATGCCGCCCCACAAACGTTTGACTTCAAAGACCCGAAAGGCGTTAACAACGTCGTCTTCAAACTGGATGCGCCGCTCGAAGCCATCAACGGTAGTGCCAGCGCCATCACCGGCACCGTTTCCTTTGACCCGGCCAACCCGGCCGCCACCACCGGCAAGATTGTTGTCGCCAGCGAGTCATTAACCGTGCCCAATCCGATGCAGAAGGAACATTTGCATGGCGCCAACTGGCTGGATGTGGCGAAGTATCCCGAAATCACCTTCGCAGCCAAGTCGCTGGCCAAGGTGAACACCGAGGGCAGCGTCACCACCGCCGAGGCCACCGGCACTTTCACCCTCCACGGCGTGAGCAAAGAGATCACGGTGCCGATCAAGCTGACTTACCTCGCCGACAAGTTGAGCGCCCGCGTGCCAAACCTGAAGGGCGATTTGCTGGTGATCCGCGCCAACTTCATCATCAACCGGGAAGATTTCAACATCCAGAAGGGCCAGTATGAAGACAAAGTGTCGCCGACGATTGATTTGTCCCTGAGCATCGCGGGAGCCGCCATTGCCAAGTAAAACCAAAACCGGTGGATCGAGTCGCGCGGCGACTCCATGGCCAGCCCCAGCGCGGCTGGCCCCACCAACCAACCAAAACAATAACATGCCAACGGTATCCATCATCTACTTCAGCGGCTCCGGCCACACCACCAAGCTGGCTGAAGCCGTCTCCAAAGGCGCCGCCGCCGTGGCCGGCGTGAAAACCAACCTCATCGCATCAGCGGCGATGACCTTATCCAAGGGCGTTACCGCAACGACGCCGTGTTTGCCCAGCTTGATGCGAGCGAAGCGATCATCTTTGGCAGCCCCACCTACATGGGCGGTCCGGCCGCGCAGTTCAAGGCCTTTGCCGACGCCACGGCCAGCAAGTGGTTCGGCCGCGCGTGGCGCGACAAGATCGCGGCGGGCTTTAGCGTTTCCCTGAGCCCCAGCGGCGACAAGTTCAGCACGCTGCAATACTTCCACACGCTGGCGATGCAGCACGGCATGATTTGGGTCGGTCTGGGCGAAATGCCGTTGCCGGCCAACGGCATCGACCGCCTCGGCAGTTTCGGCGGCGTCATGGCACAGGCCGGGCAGGAACCGACGGAAATAGCGCCAAATGCGCCCGACAAGCTCACCGGCGAACTCCTTGGCAAACGCGTCGCGGAATTTGCCTTGCGGCTCGAAAAATAATTGGCCAGCCATCAATCTTCGCCGTTGGAGAAATCAGGAACGGAGGTTTATTCGGCCATGGCCTGCCCCGCGATAAAGCCCGTGGTCCACGCGGCTTGAAAATTAAACCCGCCGGTCACGCCGTCAATGTCCAGCAATTCGCCGGCAACATGGAGGCCGGGACAGAGCTTGCTAGCCATCGCTTTGAAATTCACCTCGGCCAGCTTCACGCCGCCACAGGTCACAAACTCGTCCCGGTTGAGTGTCTTGCCGGTCACTTGAAATTCGGTGCCGGTGAGCTGCCGGACCAGCGCCTGCGCCTGAGTTTTCGCGAGCGCCGACCAGCGCGTCTCGCGCGAAATGCCGGCGGCGAGCACCAGCTGCTCCCACAGCCGCGCCGTGAGCGGAAACAGCGGCACGTTCACCACCAGTTTGGCCCCGGCCGACACCCGGCGCGCGTGGAAATCCCGGACGATGGTTTCGGGGTTCATCGTGGGCAGCCAGTTCACCCGCAGCGGAAACTGATAATTGAAATCGTGCAACTTCCGCGCGCCCCAAGCCGAGATTTTAAGCACCGCCGGGCCGCTCAAGCCCCAGTGCGTCACCAGCAACGGCCCGCGTTCGCGCCGCTGGGCGACCGGCACGGAAACTTCCGCCGACGCCAACGAAACTCCGGCCAAGGCGCGCAACCATGGGGCTTGAATTTCGAAGGCGAACAGCGATGGCACCGGCGGTTCCAGCGTGTGACCGAGGGCAACGGCCAATTGGCCCGCCGCCGCCGCGCGGCACCCCCCGGTCGCCAGCAGCAGCCGGTCACAAATCAGTTTTTCGCGGCTCGCCCCATTCATCATCAATTCAAAACGGCCGTCCGGCAATCGGACCGCCGATTCCACCCCGCAACTCAGCCGCAGTTTCACGCCGGCAGCCTGCGCGGCGGCCAGCAGGCAGTTCACGATGGTCAACGAGGAATCGGTGACGGGAAACACCCGCCCGTCGGCTTCAGTTTTCAATTTCACCCCGCGCGCTTCAAACCAAGCCACGGTATCGCGGGCGGAAAATTTTTGGAAAGGCGCGAGCAGCGCCTGGCCGCCGCGCGGATAGCGCGTGGCAAATTCCCGCGGCTCTACCCAAGCGTGGGTGACGTTGCAACGACCGCCGCCAGAGATGCGCACCTTGTCGAGAAATCGCGCGGATTTTTCCAGCATCGTCACGGCCGCCCCGGCTTCCGCCGCCGCGATGGCCGCAAAGAAGCCCGCCGCCCCGCCGCCCACTACGATGATTTGCCTCGAACTCACGCCCCGAGCATCGCAGAATTCCCGCCATGGCCGAAGAAAATTTACCCCGTCCGGCGCCGGTGCCGCACCAGCGGCGCATACGTTACCGCGGAAAAAACCCGCGCCGCTTCGAGGACAAATACAAAGAGCATGGCCGCGACCCGGAAACGCTCGCCAAGGTCATCGCCTCCGGCAAAACGCCGGTGGGCACGCATCGGCCCATCCTGGTGGCGGAAATTTTGGCCGTGCTGGCGCCGCAGCCCGGCGACCTGGCGGTGGATTGCACGCTCGGCTACGGCGGTCATGCGCAGGAAATCCTCGCCCGGATTCGGCCGGGCGGAAAATTGCTGGGGCTCGATCAAGACCCCGTGGAATTGCCGAAGACGGAGGCGCGGCTGCGCGGGCTGGGTTTTGGCGCGGAGGTGTTCACCCCGCACCGCAGCAATTTCGCCGGCTTGCCGCAAGTGCTCGCGGCGAATGCAACTGCCGGCGCCGATTTAATTCTCGCCGATCTCGGTGTTTCCTCAATGCAAATTGACGATCCGGCGCGCGGCTTTTCCGTAAAGCTCGACGGGCCGCTCGACATGCGCATGAATCCCCAACGCGGCCAGCCGGCCGCCGCCCTGTTGCAAAAAATTTCGCCCGCCGCGCTGGGCGAATTATTGGTCAGCCATGCCGACGAACCCAACGCCGCCACCCTCGCCCCGGCCCTCGCCGGCCAAACTTTTACCACGACCCGGCAGCTGGCCGAGGCCGTGCGCGACGGGCTGCCCCGACTGGGAAAAGCGGATGCCGAGCTAACCGTGCGGCGCGTGTTCCAAGCGTTGCGCATCGCCGTGAATGATGAGTTTTCCGCGCTGGATGCGTTGCTGCGGAATCTGCCCGGCTGCCTGAAATCCGGCGGGCGCGCGGCCATTTTGACGTTCCATTCCGGCGAGGACCGGCGCGTGAAGCGGGCCTTTGCGGACGGCCAGCGGGACGGTATTTACTCAGAAACATCCGACGAAGTCATCCGCCCGACGCCGGAAGAACAGCATGCCAATCCCCGCTCCACCCCGGCCAAATTGCGCTGGGCGCGACGCGCTTGAAATCAGCGCCCCCCCGGAGGCCGCGGCGCACGGCCCAGGGTCTTTTGTTTTGAGGCCGTTGGTTGTTGGAGTTCATGCTTAAGCATGTTTCGGAACCCCTCCAGCCTAAAGGCTTAACTCCAACCGGTTGGCCCGGCAAAACAAAAGACCCTGGCGCCGGCCCGGACGAGGCCGCATTTTCATTTTTCGCCGACTTGGTGTAGGATGGGCTTGATGGATTCAAACCTCTCCCAATTCCTTGGCGAGATTTGGCAGCATAAACCTGTCATTATTATCTTGCTGGCAGGCGGGCTGATTCTGCTGGTTCTTTCGGTCATTGACACCCATCGCCACCGAAAAAAAATCCATAAACAGCGCCACCGGATCAAACGGCACCGCTGAACGGCTCCGCGCCTCCAGCGAGGCCATTCCGGGTTCCGTCAGAACGGCTGCCAACCGGTGATTTTGAATCGTTCCGCCCCTTGGTAACCGCCTGTGCGTTCGGCCGAATGTTTTTCACCATCGGCGTGCAGCCGGACGGTGTTCTGCTTGCCGCTGGCGTAGGCGCTGGAAACGCCGTCGTCTTCATACAGCGTGAAATCCGCCGGCTGATCGCCGACGAGATACACCGTGAGATTAAAACCGGTGTCGTCTTTGATATATTCCACCGGCGCGGCCAGCGGCAGCAGCGTGCCGCCTTTCACGAACAGCGGAATCTGCTGCACGCCGTTCGTGGCCTCGATGGTCCGGCCGCCGACCAGCTTGGCGTGCGTCCAGAAGTCATACCAATCGCCGGCGGGCAAATAGACCGCGCGCTTTTTCTGGCCGGTGAACATCGGCGCCACCATCACGGAATCGCCGAACATGAACTGATCGTCGATCGGCCGCACCTTGGCGTCGCCCGGCCAGTCCAGCACCAGCGCGCGGATGGGCGGCTTGCCGGTGGTGCGATACTCGTTGAACGCCGTGTAGAGATACGGAATGAAACTCATCCGCAATTGCAGCAGGTCGCGGATGCCGGCGGTCACGGCGTCACGCTCGGGCATGAATTCATCGCGCTTGTTTTTATCGGTGTTCACCTGATACCACGGCGGGTTTTTCAGGAACCACGCGTTGATGACCGCGTTGGGCGAAAAGATGACCGTCTCCACCCGGCGATAAAAATCCTCCACGGAATTCGCGTCGCGCACTTCCGGCGTCCACAGCAGGCCGCTGAAACCCGCGTTGCACAGGCCGCGCACATAGCACCGGTGATCATAGGAATCGCTATACACCACGAACGGCAGCGGGCTGGCCAGTGCGTGCGAATTGCGCACCAGGCTCCACGTCCGCACGCCCTGGTCGCGATACGGCGTCAGCATCGTCTGCTGGTAGAGCAGGCCAAACAGGGAATGCATCTGCTCGCCGTCCAAGCCGGACGGGAACGAACTCACCACCGGGAACGACCACGGCGTGGCTGATTCCGGCTGGTAATCGCATTCGTCCAGCTTCACGCCTTCGACCCCACGGGAAAATAAAACCGCGCCGTTCTGCTTCAGGAAAATCTTCCGCGCTTCCGGCGTCGCGAAATCCGGCACCAGTCCGCCCCAGACGCGGTAATTGCCCGACCACGGCTTCAGCGCGTCATGGATGGGCGAGGACGAATGTGTGAAGGCGTGTTCCCAGAAATTCATCCGGTAACCCATTTCCCGCATCTGCTTCAAAAATGCATCCGGATCGGGAAACTTGTTGGTGTCCCAGACAAACGTGCATGGATACGTCCGCGTCTGCCAGCCCGGCTCCACGCCCCACACATCGCACGGAATATGATCCGCGCGGAACTTGGCCGCCAGCCCCAGCGAATCCGCCGCGCCATACGGCGCATAGCCGCGATAATGCACGCCCAAGCCCCACAACGGCGGCAGCGCGCCGCCGCCGGCGAACAAATTATACCGCTGCACCGCGTCCAGCATCGCCGGCCCCGCGAACACATACACCTCCACGCCCTTGGCCGCCGGCACCTCCACCACCATCGTCTTCATGCGCGGCTCGCGCGCCCGGTAGAGTTCGGCGGTGCTCGTCGAGATTTTGCCCGCGTCGGTTTCCACCACATCCTGCGCCGGCGCGAGGTTGCCGGTGTAGAACGACGCGAACCGCGCCGTGTCCACGAACACGCCGTAGCCCCGCGTGGAAACATAGAACGGCACCGGCGCGTGCGACTGCCCCAGGTCATTCTCCGGCGCATCCGTCGGCTCGATGACCATCCGCCGCCCCGGATTGGACGCGTCAAAAATCTTCGTGTTCAGGCCGAACCCGTAAAGCCGCTCCTGATTATCCATCGGCAGCAGCAGGGAGCAGCCGCGCGCCGTGGCTTGAAACGTCACCTTGGCCAGATCCAGCGGCAGCGGCGCGTTGGGGGCCAGGGCCTGCAACCCCGCCACGTCCATTGCCGCGCTGCGAAAATACGTCGGCGTGAATTGCTCCGGCTGCCCGAAGCGGATGCGCCACACGCCCGGCGCCACCAGCTCGGCCTGGGGGGCCGCCGCCGCGGGTTCCGCGCCGCGACCGGATATCGCCATCAGCCCCGCAGCTAGAAAAACCAAGCGCCGGAAAACCCGGGAGGAAAATGTATTCATGAATTGAGTTGGCATCGGAAAGGCACCAGATTCTCAACAAGTCGTGCGCCTTGTCAATGAGCTCCAAGGCCGGCCGGAAAAATGCCAACCCCGCCCGGGCTCGCCCGAGGGTTCCTTTCCCTTCGAACAGCCGCGCGGCCGGCGTCGCACGGCGGATTAATGATCCAACGAGATGCCCAGCGCGTTGGCCACGGGCCGCTCACGGCCGTCCGATGGCAAGTTGAGAATCTTCATTTTACCGGTGGCGGCCTCGCGCACGGCCATCACCGAACTGCCGCCGCCATCCAGATTCAAGGCTTCCTGGCACCCCAGCCGGCGCATCTCCGCCGCCAACTCGCTATAGCTCAGGCCGACGGCAACGCCGGGCTGGCGCCCATCCACGACCAGAATTTTCAGGCGGGTTCCCGTGGCATCGAGGCCAATCGCAGTTCGCGGCTGACGCTGTTCGCTTAAAGTTGAAAACGATCCAGCCGCCCCCGCGTGAACCAGCAGCGTGTTGCCGCTGATTACTTCCCAGTCGCCAGCAAAAGGCTGCGCGCGCCATTCGATGGTCGCCGTCTGGTTGGGGTGAACGACCAGGCAAGGCCGCGCGTTGGTGGAAGCGGACCACGCCTGCCCGGCGGACATCGCCGGCCCGGCGACCCGCGCCCAGAGACCGGGGCGATAGGGAGTACCATCGCCATGACTCGTGTTGGTGCCCCGCACTTCAAAGAAATCGCCGTTGACGACGAAATCCCATTTCTCGCGGGCGGCGATTTTCGTCGGCTCCAACAACGGGGTCTGCCATTTGCCCGGGCCGTCTGGATCCGCGCCGCCCCGGGCAACGTGCAGGCGCAGCTTCGGGGATTTCAAATCCACTTCCGCAACCAACCATCTTTCCGGCGGATTCGTCCGGGTTTCGGAATAATAAATAATTCCGGGAACCGGCGGGTGGGTGGAGCTTTCCGCGCCGCCCGAAAATGGCGCCCAAGCCAACCGGGCCAGCCAATAAAGTTTGAGGTGTGCCCTCATGCCCGGTCGAAAAGGCCGAAGCAACCACCGGGAAGGCCGGTTCGCGCAAATCGGGAATGCCTAAAATGCCCCATAAATCATGGGCAAATTAGAATTATTTCCCCCGGCGGGTGTCAATTAAAAACTCCCGCCCCTGCCCCCAAAGCGCCGACTCGATCCGAGATTCCGCCAGCGCCCTTCCCTCAGCGCAGACCGAAACGCCGGCGGAACCCGCCCGGACGCGGGGCCGTGCTGGGAAAATGCCGTTCGTTGCCGCCTTCGCGGTTGCCGCTGGCGGGTTCGGCCGGGGGCCGCGGCCCACCACCCGCGAACGGCCGCCCGCTTTGCGGGCGGCCACTTTGCGGTCGCCCCCCAAACTGCGGCCGGCCACCTTGCGGCGGCCGCGGCTGGGCTGACGGGCGCGGCGAATTCTGCTGGCTGCGTTGCTCGCGGCGCGGCGGACGCGGCTGGCGCGGGCGGCGGTCTTCCTCGGCGGGATTGTAGGCGGGCGCGGCGGCGGTGTAATTAAACCCTTCCGCCTTTTTCCGCACGAGGCCGCGACCGATGAAACGTTCGAGCGCGCGGAGTTCGCCGTGGTCCTCGTTCGTCACAAAACTGATGGCGTCGCCCACGGCATTCGCGCGGCCGGTGCGCCCGATGCGATGGACATAATCCTCGGAATGCATGGGGAAATCGTAGTTCACGACGTGCGAAATGCCGTCCACGTCAATGCCGCGCGCGGCAATATCCGTGGCCACGAGCACGCGCACTTTGCCGGATTTGAAATCCTGCAACGCGCGCAACCGCTGGCTCTGCGAGCGGTTGGAGTGGAGCGTGGCCGTCTTGATGCCGGCTTGTTCCAACTGGCGCGCGAGCCGGTCGGCGGCGTGCTTCATGCGCGAAAAAACCAACACCATGTCCATGGTGGGTTCCTTCATTAAATGAACCAGCAGCGCGGTCTTGAGATGCTTGGGCACTTCATAGACGAGTTGGGTGACGGTTTCGGCGGGATTCGCGCGGCGGCCGATCTGGACAATTTTCGGCGCGTGTTGGAATTCGTGCGTGAGCGCCTCGATCTCTTTCGAGAGCGTGGCGGAGAACATCAGCGTCTGCCGCTGCGTCGGCAGCTGGCGAACGATCTGGCGGATGGACGGGAGAAAACCCATGTCCAACATGCGGTCGGCTTCGTCGAGGACGAGAAACTGCAGGCCGGAGAAATCGCCGTTGCGGCGGCCGAGCAAATCAAGCAGGCGACCAGGACACGCGACGACGATGTCGGTGTTGGCGCGGAGCGCGCGGATTTGGGGCTGCTCCCCGACGCCGCCGAATACGGTGGCGATCGTGAGCGGAAGATGTTTGGCGTAGGCGCGGATATTCTCATCGATCTGCACGACGAGTTCGCGCGTGGGCGCGAGAATGAGCACGCGCGTGCGGCGGTTCGGCCCGGCGGCGGCCTGCGCAGCGGCCAGCTTGGTAAGCATGGGCAGCGTGAAGGCGGCGGTCTTGCCGGTGCCGGTTTGCGCAATGCCGATGAGGTCGTGGCCGGCGAGAATGGGCGGGATGGCGGCCGTCTGGATGGGCGTGGGCTCGGTGTAACCGGCTTCTTGGACCGCCTGCAAAATTTTTGGCGCGAGGCCGAGGGTGGAAAATGACATAACGGAAAAAGGGTAAAGACGGGGAGCCGGTTGATCCTGCTCGATGGCGGAGGCGAAACCGACGGGAAGCGAAAAATTATTTCAACCGCCAGGTAATCCGCGCCTTGTTCAGGTCGTAGGGCGACATCTCCATTTTCACGCGGTCGCCCACCGTGAGACGAACCCAGCGCTTGCGCATCTTGCCGCAAATGGTGGCGAGCACCATGTGCTTGTTTTCGAGTTCGACCCGGAACATCGTGCCGGGCAGCACGGTTAGGACCCGGCCTTCCACTTCAATGTGTTCTTCTTTGGCTTGGACGCTCATTCGGATATGGCTAAAAATAAAAGGCGGGGTTCGGTTCACCCGAACCCCGCCATGAAAAAATCCTCGATGGATTAATAGCGTTCGCGACGACCGCCGCCGCCGCCGCCGAATTCGCGGCGACCGCCACCGCCGCCAGCCGGACGCTCTTCACGCGGGCGGGCGACATTGACCGTCAAAGCCCGGCCGTCCAAATCCTTGCCGTTCATGCCTTCGATGGCTTTCTGGGCCTCATCGGCATTGCTCATGGTCACGAAACCAAAGCCCCGGGGGCGGTTGGTCATGCGATCCATCATCAGGTTGGTTTCCGTGACGGTGCCGAACTGCGCGAACGCGTCCTGCAGGTCGTTTTCCGTGGTATTGAAGGAAAGATTTCCTACGAATAGTTTATTGCTCATGTGATGTATTTACTGTCCGACTAACACTGCACTCACCAGACTGTTTCCGATTTTCGGATTTCAAATCATCATTGAAACAAAGTTCACTTGAAGATTTACCATGCCGTGGGACTGACAAGCTATCTAACAGATGAGCTCAACATGGACTTTTTTCCGGAAAGCACAAGCCTTATTATTTTCCCGCCGCCCGCCCCAACCTCCTCGAGCGCTCCCCACCCGTCAGAAAAAAGTTTAATTTCCGTCATTTACAACGGACGCGAGCCAGCCCATGATGCCAAGGACTGCGGAGAAACCAATCATTCCGCAAACAAACAAACAAACAACAACCAGAACAACATTATGGCTAAAAAAGCTGTGAAATCCAAAGCGAGCAAACCTGCCCCGAAGAAAAAAGTCGCCGCTAAAAAAGCCGCCAAAAAGAAGTGACCGCTACAGG
>CAIMLG010000171.1 GCA_903842235.1 uncultured Verrucomicrobia subdivision 3 bacterium | reverse complement strand
CCGGTGTTACTCAGAATACGGAGGACACCCGCATACAGGCGGTCCAGGTCAGAATCGGTGAAAAGGCGTAATGTTCCAGATACCATTTTACTTTACCGAGATACTCTGAGTGATGGCCTTGACCTCTTTCATCACATTTTCCGGCTCGAAAACGTCTTTCCAATCGGGCTGGAAGATGCGCGTGCGCGCCCGGGAGACTGCCAGCTTGGCGCCATCCGAGAGCTGGGCATCGATGTAGTTGAACAGGATGCCGATATTGACGTTCATGTGGCCGAGGACAAAGTCTCGGGCGGCCTGGGCCGGCACGCCGCGGCGCACGGCTTCGTCGATGGCTTCGCGCATAATCACCATGCAGGTCAGTACAACCGTTTCGGAAAGGGCCGGTTCGAGAATGGCCATTTGCTCGACAGTGACCCGGTAGACGTTCATGACCGGGGAGAAGATGCTGCGCACCACCGCTTCACCGCGGGCGTAATCTGCTTCGGGGCCTTGCATCAAGGCCGCCACCACATGCTGCTTGGCCTTGATGGCGCCAAAGAAATCCATGCGCGCTTCGGGATCGGTTTCGTCGTTCACCACAGGCGGATGGCAGGGATGGGTGACGAAATAGGTGATATCCGGGCGAGGCGGCAGTTCGCCGCCATGCGGAGCAGCCGGATCGAGCAAGACCATCATGGCCCCTGGTTTCATCAGCGGCGCCATTTCCTGCGCGACTTTGCCGATCAGTTTATCTGGGATAGCCAGGACGAGCACGTCTGCCTGGCTGGCGGCGGTATGCGGGTCGGATGGTTCGAGTCCGCGCTGCCGCAGGACATCTTGAGCAGCATCGCCGGCTTCGACATAAAGAGTCTGAAATTCGCTGGAATCTTTTAAACGCCTGGAAATACGAGAGCCCATTTTCCCGGCTGCGCCAAAAAGAGCGAGGATTGTTTTCATTGTGTTTTTCCTTCCTTAAAGATAGATCACTTTACCGCTGGCGGCCGAATCGTAAGAGGCAAATACCAGCCTGACCGTTTTAAGATTATCTTCACCGGTGGTTTCGGCCTGGCCTTCGCCTTTGACCGCTTTCAGCAGGTCGGCATTGCACGGTACGATGCTGGCGTGCACCACGTCGTAATTTGGATCAGCCCAACTGTAATGCGGAGGGGGCACACGCTTTGAAAGGGTGCCTGCTTTCGTAGTAATCCGCAGCCAATTATCGGCAGTTAATTCGATGGTGCCCAACTCACCTTCCACAAAGAAACTGGTCTGTGGAAAATGGTCGCTTTCGACCGGGTTCCCGGCGTATGCCATGCGAATGACCACCGTGGTATGGTTGGCTGTGTCGAGCATAATGGTGGCGGCATCCTCGCCACGAATGCCGGATTGAACCTGGTGAGTCTGGCAGTACAGGCGCGTCGCTTCACCGAACAGAAAGCGGGAAAGATCCAACTGGTGGCTGCCCAGGTCGGTGATGATCAGATGCTCGAGGGTTTTCATAAAAGGTTGATTGTCAAAGACCGGGAAACCGGTCAGAAATGACAGTTGGGCGCGGAATGGCTTGCCAATCAGGCCCTGGTCGAGAGCCTGCTTCAGGGCACGGATGGGGGTTTGCCAGCGAAAGTTCTCGTGGACGAAAAATGGCACTCCCGCCGTCCGGCAGGCCTCCACCATATTTTCGGCCGTCGCCAGGTCGGGCGCCATGGGCTTCTGGCAAATGACGGGAATTTTGTATTTGGCTGCCAGGAGCACCAACGGTGCATGTGCATCGATCTCAGTGATGATGTCCATGAAGTCGATTTTTTCGCGGCGTAACAGTTCCTCCGGGTCTCCGTAGACGTGAGCATCCGCCAGGTGGAATTTTTCCGCCACGCGTTCGGCTTTCGACACGGTGCGATTGTACAGGGCGGTTATCTTGACCCCGCCGACTTCAAACCAGGCCGGGATCTGGAAATTTGACCAGAATCCCGTGCCAAAAATACCCACACGCAAGTCTCCCAAGGCCGCCCTCCTTCAAGAATGATTTCTGGCTCTTTAGGAGTTGCCGTGGTGACCTCCCGGATTTGGGGGTGT
>CAIMLG010000170.1 GCA_903842235.1 uncultured Verrucomicrobia subdivision 3 bacterium | reverse complement strand
ATCTTTCAGTAGTTCGTCCAACACCGCTTCGGTAATAGCCATAGTCTTTTATCCTCTCAGTTAGCTTTGGCCACTTACACGATTATCTTTATAGCCCCTATGAGGCGGACAATAATCCTTTGTTGGCAGCAATCACGCGTGCATATTGCGTTAAAAATGGCATCTTGTTCACTAGGTAAAAATAAATATACCGTGCAATACTTTCATAAATTACAGATAGATGAACCTCTGCTTCCCAAAAGCGAGTTCGAGAATCTTTGCCGACTAATGCCAGATTGCCAGAAGCCAAACGGTTTCAGATACGAAGTCTTAAATGATAGTCCCGAAGGCGATGACTTCATTCGAAATACAATTGCGCTACTAACACGATATGGAGTCCCTTATAGAAGCCAGTCAAACGCCACGCATTATGGCTACAGCATCATGCGCCATTATGAGGATGCCGACATTGATTCTGCTGAACTTCTGCTGCTTGGCTACCAGCACAAATTGAAGGAGGTTGATGGCCTTGAACGCGACGAACAGGGCCGGATGGCCGTCATGGCCAGCGATGTGAAGCCAAACCTGAAATTCGGCAGCACTTGGCCGAATAATCTGATAATTGTCTCGTCCGCCACGAGGCAAATGCTTGAAGGCAGCGGATTGATTGGTCTGCGGTTTGATCCGGTAACACTTCGAGGCAGATTGTCCATACCCGAATCTGACTGGCCCTGGGAATTGCACAGCACCCTGACGCTGCCGAAACTGGCAAACACGCACAAGCTGATTCACCGGGGCCGTGGTGCCGCCGAGCCTTTTCAGGGGGATTATTCCCGCGAGGTGCTGATCGATGACGAACCTTTTTTCGGCGCAGAACTGCACTATCGGCGCAGCGATTTAACCGCCTTGGGAGCGTTTGATATTGCCAACACCTTCGAGAAATATTCCATGCCACATCCCATGGTCATATCTCAGCGCTTCTATCAGTATTGCCTCAAGCACAAGATTCGCCTGAATGATCTTAAGTGCGTGCGCATTGACCCAGACTAAGGTTTTATCCGGGCGACCGATGGCGGTGAACAACGAATTAACCGAACCCGACGCCTATAAACGGGGTATTATCAAAGGCGGGATCACTTTTGAGGTGGCCATGCTGGCAACCCTGGTGGTGCCGGGCGTTGGGCGCAGGAAATTGGAATACCATTTACAGTGTCCCGCCGAAGACATGGCCTGCTACCGCGTCTCCAAGCTCGTGAACAACGCCCGCCACGACAGCCCCGCCTGCCTCCTCCCCGGCTGATTGGTAGGGACGATCGCGCTGTGGCGTCCGTTGGGTGACCTGCCGGAAGAATTCAATTTCAGCGTTTCAGCTTTCTGGATTTCAGCATTTTCGTCCGGTGCCCCGCCTGCCAGTGGTGCCTCGCTTGAAGCCATGTCCCCAGCACTGGTGACAAGACGAAAATCCACGATCTGTTAATCTAAAGGCGTTGGGAGTAGTGACCCAACGAAAAAAACAGTGTTGTTGAAGAAGCCCGGCGTAGTGTCCGGGCTCTTTTCTTTTTACCATCGCAATTATTTCCCAGCCAAATTAACGCACGCCCCGGCCCCAGGCCGCTCCCCCGAAAATTCTTTCCTTCAATTGCGCGTGCGGCTCACCCTGGCCCGCTTGCCCGTGGCGCTGCCACCGGCCCGCACTTTTCGGATTGTCCCGGCCATCGGCGGACGGCATTCTGGCTTCACGCCCATGAGTTTGCCCAACCAACCGCTGACGGAGATTCAGGATACCGTGTTTCGCCTGTGTGAGGCCGGCCACCTGAGTCGTGATGAAATTGCCCGGCAACTGGAAGTGTCGCCGGAGCGGGTCAGACAGATTTACGCCGCCGCCAGCGCCAAACTGAAGGATTTCGCGGACCACGGCGAGGACGCCTTGTCATTGCTGCCCGTGCGCGTCCGACGGGTGGTGGTGGACTGCGGCATCCCCAGCCGTGTTGGGTTTTATTTCGAGGGTTGGCTCACAATCCAGCGGAAGGCTTCCTTCGCGATGTAGGCCAAGACCAGCAGGTCTTCGCGTCCGTAGTTGTCGGAGTTTTTCCATTCCTCGCCGTCCTTGTAACTGCGCTCGAACGTCGTGTTGTAGCGCACGCCCTTTTCGGTCTGGTTGGCCCAGATGGTCGCGCGAATGCCATTCACGCGGATTTCATGGGCGGGCTTGTTCGGGGTTTCGGTTGCGGGTTTGTTCGTTTGTTTGCTCATACTTTTTTTCTTTCTTAGTTTGCCCCGACCATCGGGGCGTTTTGTTTTTCGCAAGGGACTCAAAACAAACGACCCGGTGGGCAAGGCATACGGCCGCCGGTAGTGACGGAGAGCAAGGCAGTGGAGCAACAGCACCGGAATGACAGAGGAACGATGGCGTGAACGGTGCGCGGAACAACTGGAGCGGAGTAGCGGGAGGCGGATGAAAGATGCAATGAGCAAAACGACAGCCCGCACAAACCACACAAGCTGCCCTGGGAGTGCGTGAATTCGCGCCCGTGGGAAAACCAGATGAAGGGATGCGCCTACGGCGAGCGAGTCAGGATGTCGGGGATGAAAAAACAGCTACGGCGCTGCTGGTCTGCCGCGAGGACTGAATGGAGGGGAGCGTCGCCAAACACAAATCCAACTCGGCATGGCAAACAGGCTGACGCCCGAAAATGATTCGTCACAAACAAAAATGCACCGGCAGCAACCCGCAGCAAGTGCAGCAACCACATTCGACAAAATTTAAGCAAAACCAGGGTTGTCTAAAAAAATGTCATTGATGACTTGCTGCGGGTGACTGCGGCCAGTGGTCAACCCCGCATGGAAATAGCTCACCCGACATTCGCTTGAACCGCTGGTGTTGGCGGCGGCGAACGGATGACTCGGCTAAACCAATGGCGGTAACCGGCGCTGGTATGGCGAGCATGGCTCCGGCGGATTATTCACCGGCTGGATGAACAGTGGCGGTGACGGAGCAACCGCTGGTGCCGGCCGCTTAAACAACCGGCGGTAGATGATGATGACCAGTGCGCCCAGCATCGCGCTGAACAGCAGGTCGGCAACGGAGAGGCGATGGGAATATTTCATAAAATTTGGCGAAACATTTTTTCAGTTGAATGAGAAATGAGATATTGAAAATAAATTATTGGTTGTCTCGCAAGGAGGCGGCGAAACAACTGTTCAAATCGGTTGATACCATCAACCGGTGGGCAATTCCCTGGAACGATGATTTCGTTAAGGGGAAAATCCGTTGGAAGTGGCTGGTTCTGGACGCAAGCGGGCGCAATCTCCGCAGGTATTTTTTACCTGATGTGGCCGTCATGATGCCAAAGCAGCGACGATTGGAGCTGTGTGACAAAACCGAATGGCTGAGGCGCAAAGATGCGGCCCGAAAGATTTCCGTTTCGAGCGACACGATTGAGCGCCGGGCAGTTCCATGGTGTGAGAATTTCATACCGGGCAAGATTCGTTGGCGACCTGATGACCATGATCACAATCACCGCCGATATTTTGAGCCGGACTTGGAGGCAATGCTGGTAAATCCAAAACGGATGCAATTGCCGACGGCGTGGACTTTGATTCCGGCTCCGTTGGCAGGGTGATTTTTCCGCCGTCCGTTGGCCAACGTTTTTCCCATGCTGGCTTGCCAGTCGGCAGCCATGACATCTTCGGGCCTTCGCCAACAAGCCAATGCGGTGGCACCCCTCCATAAACTGCGGCCAATGTTTGACCGCCGCTGGTGTGGCCGATTTCCCACGCAATCTGATTGTCGGGAATGCCGTGTGAGCGCCTGATGGTGACGTAAAATGCCCGCAAACCGTGGCTCGTTATTTTACGGCCCAGCTTTTCGCGCTTTTGCCTCAATGACTGGCTCAACGCACAGATGTCCACACACTTTCCTTCATTACGGGAGCTGGGGAAATACCACGGTGAATCGGGAAACCGGTCTTTCTTCCATTGCTGATGCGCTTTCAGGATGGCTGCCAGTCCTTCATGCACCCGCACGAATGGATTGACGGCCTGCTGATTTTTCGCCCGCCAGACGTAAAGGGATTTTCCGTCCGGTGTGATCCAGCCCGGCTGATACGGTTTGGCATCCGTGCGCAACTTCAACGCTTCAACCGTTCGCAACCCGGTGGCGGCTTCAAACAACATTTGCCAGCCGAGCGTGTCCGAGCGCGGGGTGGCGAACATCAATTCGGCAATGACGTGCAATTCGGCTGCATCGTTGGTCATGAATTCGCGGCAATGGCGGATGGTTTTATCCGAGCAATAGCGCGGGCGGTAAATGGACATGGGGTTGCTGCGGACCAATTCTTGGCGACAGGCCCAAAGAAAGGCGTTGCTCAAGGTCGTGAGTTCCATGTCCACGGCGCGGTTGCCCGTGCCACATTTGATATTTTTCTTCCGCCATTCGTGATACCGGTCGCACGTTGCCAGCGTCACGGCATCGGTGGCGATGTGGTCCCAAAATTTGAGGAGGGTCTGGCAGCTCTTCGTCTCCATCGTCAGGGTGCGCCCCAGCCGCTTTTGTTTGTGCCGGTCGGGATAGCCGTGCTTTTCGTAGCAGCGGATCACCTGGCCGGTGGTGACGACGGTTGGTTTCGGAACATACGACGCCTCGCCTTTGACCCGCCGCTTGCGCAATTCCTCGCGGGCGAGTTTGAGGTTTTTGGTGCCCAGTGAACGCCAAGTTGGGCGGCGGTTGACAATAGGGCGTTCGTAAAGCGTGCCAGAAGAACGGCGATAAATCCCGTCGGCGACGCGAATCCAGTTTTGAGTAGGCATGAATTTATGTTTCATGCCGATTTACGCGTGTCACCCTACTGTATCAGAAACTGTATCTCTCACAAACGCGTCGAAAGTGAAAGCTGAGAAACACCTTGTAAAATATGGTGCACCCATCAGGAGTTGAACCTGAAACCTGCTGATCCGTAGTCAGCCGCTCTATCCAATTGAGCTATGGGTGCAGCCTTTTTTACTGAACTTGCTGCCAGAGGAAGACATCGAAAGTCACCGTTCGCTGTCCTTGCGGCAAAGCCCGGTTCGCAAATTTAATTTGCTGTCTACCGCCGGGGTTTATTCTGTGGAAATTGAGGGGAAAGGCAAGCTCATTTGCAGGTGTATAGGTGCATCCGGCTGAAATAACTAACCGTGAAATGTGATTGCTGGCCGATGGAAACGCTTGGGTTCCGTGCTTGTGTGGGTATGGAATCGGATGGGAGAAGCCTCAATTCCTGATTTTTTGCGCCGACAACCCAACTCAGCAATTAGCTGCATTATCCTGCGGGTGGCCATTTCCCAAACAAACGGGTTTGTAGAATGGCTGGCGTTTTTTTTTACCCGTGAATAAAAAGCTTCAGATGAAAGCCATTCCGGTGGTGGCTAAAAATAACCTTGCTCATAAAACCTTTGTAAAATAAGGCTGAAATGGTGGCCATTAGGAGTTTTCCAAGAGTTGGCATTGCCGTTGCTTAGAGGAGGGCAGAGGCCAATATGTCATTGGCCGGACGAGCACAGCTTAAACAAAAAACCACAATGAAAAAAATCGAAGCGATCATAAAACCGTTCAAACTCGAAGAAGTGAAGGACGCCCTCAGCGACATTGGCATTGAAGGCATGACGGTTAGTGAGGTCAAGGGGTTTGGCCGGCAAAAAGGCCATACCGAAATCTACCGCGGCAGCGAATACACCGTGGATTTTCTGCCCAAGATCAAAATTGAAATCATCATTGCCGATGCCCAGAAGGATGCCGCCGTGAGCGCCATTGTCAAAGCTGCCAAAACCGGCAAGATCGGCGACGGCAAAGTCTTCGTCACTAATGTGGAAGATGCCATTCGCATCCGCACCGATGAAAAAGGCGACGCTGCGATCTAACTCATAACCAACCCATTTCAATAAATCATAAAATGAAAAATATATTTCTTACCTTGGCTCTAATGGCCGTCACGGGAACGGTTGCCGTTTCGTTGCGCGCCGCCGATGCGCCCGCTCTGCCGGCCGCTTCGCTCGACCAACGGATTGCGGCGCTTGAAGCCTATATCGGCAACAGCGATCCGAGTGCTGGCCTGCCCAAAGACACCAATGGCAGCCTCACCGTTGCCGCTCCGGCCACGGTTGGCGTGGCGGGTCCCGGTCACAACGCCTGGATGATGACCAGCGCCGCGCTGGTGCTGTTTATGACGCTGCCCGGTTTGGCGTTGTTCTACGGCGGCTTGGTGCGCAAGAAAAACATCCTGTCCGTCGTGGCTCAATGTTTCGGCATTACCGGCTTGGTGACGATCCTGTGGGTCGTTTGCGGCTACAGCTTCGTGTTTGCCGATGGCACTGACATCATTGGCGGCGTGCTCGGCAACTTGAAGTTCAAGATGCTGGACGGCGTCACCTCCGCCTCTAACGGCAACTATGCCTACTGGGTGTCGCAAAACGTCTTCGCCATGTATCAATTGATGTTCGCCATCATCACCCCCGCGCTGATCCTCGGCGCCATTGCGGAACGCATGAAATTCGCCGCCATCCTCGTGTTTGTGGCCTTGTGGATGCTCGTCGTTTATTTTCCGCTCGCCCACATGGTCTGGGGCGTCAACGGTGTGATGAACGGCGTCTGGAACGCGGGTGCCAAGATTCACGCGATTGATTTCGCGGGCGGCACCGTGGTGCATATGAGTTCCGGTTGGTCGGCCTTGGTCCTGTGCCTCATCCTCGGCAAGCGGTTGGGCTTCGGCAAGGAAGCCATGCCGCCGCACAGCATGGTGATGTGCTTTATCGGCACGGCGATGCTCTGGGTGGGTTGGTATGGGTTCAATGCCGGCAGCGCCTGTGCGGCGGATGGGATCGCGGCGAATGCCTTTACCACCACCACCATTGCCACGGCCATTGCCTCCTTCGTGTGGCCGATGATGGAATGGCTCACCCGCGGCAAACCCTCCATCCTCGGTTTCTGCTCCGGCGCCGTGGCGGGCCTGGTGGTCATCACGCCCGCTTGCGGTTTCGTGACGCCCAGTGGCTCGATCATCATCGGTATTCTCGCGGGTATCGTGCCGTTCTTTTTCTGCGCCAAGGTCAAGGGCTGGTTCGGCTATGACGATGCGCTGGACACGTTCGGCGTGCACGCCATCGGCGGCACCATGGGCGCGATCCTCACCGGCATGCTGGCGCGCAACAGTGCCAACGCCAACCTCGCCACGAACCTCAAGAGCTATGTCACCGACACGCTGTTCCAACCGCTGTTCGTGGAACAATTGAAGGCTGTGGGCATCACCATCGCCCTCGCAGTGGTCGGCACCGCCATCCTGGCATTTGTGGTGAAACTGCTGATCGGCCTGCGCCCGAGCGAAGAAGTCGAGATGACCGGTCTGGACCTCTCCGAACACGGCGAAGAAGGCTACCACAGCTAAAAGAACTAAACGTTAAGAGGAGGGGGGGGAACACCCGGCGGGCAACGCAAGTTGCCCGCCGGTTTTCTTTTCAGCTTTAAACCACCTGCACTACCAGCGCCGTGGTGTTGTCGCGGCCGTCGTTCTTGACGGCTTCGTTTACGAGCAGTTGCGCGGGATTGATTTTATCGTCCTTGGCGGAGGCGCGGAGAATGTCCACGAGGTAATGATCGTAAAGACCCTCGGTCAGGCCGTCGGAGGTGAGGAGAAAAAAATCGCCGCGTTCGCAGGCCACGGCGCCGACTTGCGGGTCCACGAACTGGTTGCTGCCGCCCAGCGCCTTTTGCAGCACGTTGCGGCGGGGGTGGGTGCGGGCTTGGCGCTCGTTTATCTGGCCTTGGCGGTAAAGCCACCAGACGTGGGTGTCATCCTCGGTCAATTGTTTGACGGTGGTCTGGCCTTTGGGCAAATGATAAATGCGGCTGTCGCCGACGTGGCCGTAATACAGCCAGCCCGGCGTGAACCAGCCGAGGCTCAGGGTGGTTTGCATGCCATGACATTCGTCGTAGCAGTTGCCGAGATAAACGAGCTGGCGGTGGATCTGGGTGTAAAGCTCGGCGAGGACATCCGCAAACCCCGCCTGCAGGCCGCGGGCGGATTGCTGGTAGGCGCGGGGCAGCAGCGAGGTGATTTTATCGACGGCGATCTGGCTAGCGTATTCGCCGGCCTTGGCGCCGCCCATGCCATCGCACACGGCGAAGGTGTAATCGTGCTTTTCCGTGCTCGCCTCACCGAATTTGCCGAGCCGGTGCACCTCATGGGCGTCAAACCGCAGGCCGAGGAAGGCGTCTTCGTTGTTTTTGCGCACCTTGCCCACATCCGTCCAGCCGAACCATTTCAAGGCCGGCGGCAGGGGCGTTTTCTTCTTCAGTGCTTTCATGGGGAGATTTTTTAACCGTGAACAGCGCAAAAGACACGCTCAAAAATGCTTTGCCGTCCAAAAATCGAGCGCCTCCGTCTTGCGCCCAGGCTCAGGTCGCTGGGGTGGCCGGCAAAATGGTGGCGAACTCAAAATCAATCAGGCAAAAGCGGCCGTCCGAAAACCGGTAAGTCACATTGCGCATGTCCGGATCGTCATGGCGCACGCCGAATTGTTCCAAGTCGCCGAAGATTTCTTTGGTGCGGTTTTCATCCAGCCGTTCCACCCGGCCGCCGCAGTTGGTGGTGACAATGCGCAGTTCCTCGGGGTGGGCTTCCAGCAGGCGCGGCACGAAGGGGCATTTGCGCGCCTCGAGGTGCCGGAGCACGCGCACCTCATTTTCGAAGCGCTCCTGGGCCTTGGGCCCGTGATAGGCCTTGAACACCCGGCCATCAAAACTCAGATGGACCGTGGCGCGTAAAGTGTCTTTGACCTTTAACATGCTGTCAGCCGAATATGGCGTATTCCGGCGGCGATGCAACGTCGCATTGCGGCGGCAATGAGGGACAGACTGGAGGCGATCGGTTTCCCGTCGCCCGTGCCCCGCCCGGTTTGCAGCCCAACCTTGGGGTGGCGGAAAGCCAAAAATTACTTCCACGAAAGCAGCCCAAGCCGCGCCGGCGGAAAAAAGACCACCCGGTGTCGGGTCGCCCTTGTGAAGTCAGCGGGCGGTGGCTTTATTTACCGGGTTCCGTCGGCATTTTCGCCTCATTCCAACCGGTAATGCCGGCGGTCATATGCTTGATATTCGTGTAACCCAGTTTTTGGGCAGCCTTGGCCGCCTTCAGATAAGCGGGGCATTGAGGGTTGCCGCAATAGGCAATAATGAGGGTGGTTTTATCCGCCGGCAGGCTGGCGGTCAGGTTGTCCTTGATGGCGGCAAAGCTCAACGCCCCCGGTACATGGCCGGCCTTGTAGCAATCCGGGCTGTTGGCATCGATGATCACCGCCGTCTTGGCGGTGGCTGCCACCTTGACGTCCTGGATGCTGATGTCGGCAAATTCGCCGGCATAAACCGAGGCGGTCAAAAGCATTGCCGCCATGAGAGTGAAGAATTTTGTCATATAGGAATGTTTGGTTGGTGGTTGGTAAAACGCTTGGGTGTTTGACTGTCCAGGTCCGGGAATGTTCAATCCCAAACCAGAAGTAGCTCCAGGGAAACAGCCTCAGGCTCAAGGCGATCACGGAAGAATCCAGCGCGAAGGCCACTTTTTGCAAATCCGGATCCGCCCGGTCGGCTTGATAGAGCCGCGTGGAGCGGCGTACCTACCGCTGGATTCCTTGGCCTGGAAATCGGTCATCTGGCTAAAATATTTAGACCATCGCCGCTAGCAATTCATCCAGCGAAACCGTAGCAAAGCTCGTGGCGGAATCGCTCATCGCGTAGGGAATGATAAGGTGCTCTTCCTCTTTGCCGCCGCGATCTTTGCTGCGGCGTATTGGTGGAAAAACCATATCCGGAGTTGAGCGCTCCAAACCCGGAAAGGCAGACCGCTACCCATTCCCTTCCTGCTGCTGGCGGCGCTGCTCGTGCTCGGGGCGGCGGGTTGTGCCTCGCCCAATGTTAATCCGCCGCAGGCGCGCGCGCGCACCGGTTATGTGGATTTCCAGGCGGCGGGCGCGGCGGAACTGTTCTGGCAGGTGGAGCGCTTCGATGATCCCGCGCTGCGTTTCAAAAAGATTGTTTCGGAATTGGCTCCGCCGGCGGGCGGATTTTTGCGGCTGGCCTTCCCGCCGGGCTCCTGCCGGCTGCGGATCACGGTCTTGAATCGCGTCATCGCCCGCCCCGCCGAGATAGATGTCGAAGTGCCGGATGGAAATATCGTGCCGATCCGGGTCCAGTTTACCCCGACTGGCTCGGTGATGGTTGCGACCAGGGAAAAAAGTCGCGGTGGCACGGCCAAGGGGCGCTACGGTCGGCGCACCCAATTCGGCAGTGACGAAACCGCCAGGTATAATCTCTCCGCCGTGGCAGATCTGCCGGTGGCCTACCAGTTCAAGGAACAAATGCCCTATGCCCGCTAAACCGCCACTCTTGGCTGGCGCTGGTCACCGATCACGGGTCACTGATTGCTGGCTCTTGCTAGCCCGGTCGCGTCCTTTCATTTTCTGCTTTCTGCTTTCTGCTTGCCGCTTTTTTCCACCTTCCGCCTTCCGGTTTCCGGTTTCAAGTCTCGCGCACCTCGGCCCCAAGTCCGTGGCCGTGGACCGCTTTGATTACAGCACGGCCAGCCGGACGACTTCCGCCTGGTGGTCGGCTTGGGCGTGGATTTCTGATCCAGCTTGCGCTGCGCGTCTGTCTTCGGTCGAGCGCGTCGCGCTGCGACCGCCGCAAAAGGAGCGCCGGCATCTGGCCGGCGGGTGGCCGCGCAGTTCTATATCTGTAACTCCAGCGCAACCTCGTTTACACGGGTTTCACGCACGACCAGCAGCGGTGGTGCTCATCGGCCAGCGCGAAGCCTTGGCAAAGGCCGTGAAGAACAACCAGACCGAGCAACGCATCTCCGGCCGACTTGCCCGGTTAACCTCAAAAGCGGTGACGAATAAACGGCCACCCGCACCCTCCTATTATCCCCTACCCCGACCCCCGGCCGCTCCCCCCGAAATTCCCCCCTTCGATGGCCCGTGCGGCCCGCATTTTTCATCCCATCCGGGCAACTGGCGGGCTCCATTTGGCCGGAAGTGACTGCCAGTGAAACTGTCAGTTAAACGATACGCCACCAGCCGAAATTTAACCCGATTTAAGCCAATTTCCCTTGAAAACACCAACAAATCTGCTATATTCCTTGTATTCGGATCAGTGCAAAAGAATTACTATTTCTTTACCCTTTTTTTATTTTTCCCCGCATCTCCCCGTCACCGTCCCCGGCCCGTGGCACGCCCCCAGCCAAGGCAAGGAGGGACGCGCT
>CAIMLG010000169.1 GCA_903842235.1 uncultured Verrucomicrobia subdivision 3 bacterium | reverse complement strand
CCGTTGGGGTCGAGCGCCTCGGCGGCGCTGTAAAACGGCCCGGCCTCGGCGTGGCGATCCAGCCAGTCGAGGCACATGCCGGCGCGCAAATGGCCGTAGCCGTCGTGCGGGTTGAGCTGCCGGGCGCGCGCATACCAGCGCAGCGCCGTTTCCGCCTGCGCCCGGTAATCCGGCCCGCCCTCGAAGCTCTGGATGCGATACGCCTCGCCAATGTTGTAGGCCGTCTCAAAATTTTCCGGCTCGGCGGCGAACGCCTTTTCCAGCAGCGCCGCCCGCTCCAGCACCAGCAGCGAGGGCGCCTGCGCGCGCGCCAGACAGACAGATTCATTGCCGCGACGCCAGCCCTGCCGGCCCAGAAACGCGATGCCGCACACGAGCGCAGCCGTCACGGCCATCCTGCCGGGCAGCCGCGCGTTCCACCAGTAGCGCTCCGTCGCAAACCGCAGATTGCCGGTCAGCAACGCCAGCAGCGTCACGCCCAGAATCGCGTTGGCGGGAATGTGCAGGTTGAAATCAACCGCGGAATGAACCGCCAGCGCGAGCAATCCGGCGGATGCCCCGAGGAAAAAGGCGAGCCGGTTGCTCGTGCCGCGCCCGCCCAGGTCGCCTTCCGCGCGATGGACGCGTTTCCGGGTTTCCCACAAGCCCGCGCCAAACGCCGCCATGCCCGCCAGCACGATGATTCCGCCGGTTGCGCCCCAGTCGGCCAGCAGGTTCAGGTAATCATTATGCACGCGGTCGGGCTGGAGCTGGACGCGCTCCGGGCGGTATTCGCGGAAGCGGTAATTGTAATGCGCCGGGCCGACGCCCCACCAGAAATGGTCCAGCCACATCCGCTCCGCCGCCGCCCACATGTCGCGCCGCAAATTGAGTTCGACCTGTCCCGTGCTCACCACCCCTTCCATGCGCGAGGTGTAACTGAGCGTCTGCGCCAGATAAATCCTCGTGAAACACACACCGCCGGCGATGCAAACGACCAGCAGCAGCAACGCCGGGATCCGGTGGTGGCGATGGCCGAGCAGAACGCCGAGCAGCGCCAGCAAACCGACGGCCGCCGCCGCCCAGCCGCCACGCGAAAACGTCACCGCCAGGCCCGCCGCCATGACCAGCGCCGCGTAACCGAGAAAAATCCGCGTGACCGGTTTCATCCGCCCGGCCAGGACGTAGGCGATGGCCAGCGGCAGCAGCATTTCGAGAAAGCCGGCCAGATGGTTCGGCGAAATGTAAGTGCCCGACCCGCGCCCCGGGTAAGGAGCGACGAAACTCCAGACGCGGTTCGAGTGCGTGAAAAATTGAAGGACGGCATAGGCGGAAACGGCCATCGCCAGAAAAATCAGCGTGAACCCGATGATTTGCGCCGTTTCCTGCCGGTAAAGATTGTTGACGATGGCGAAAAATAGGAACGCGCAGACCAAAACCTGGATCAATTCCTGCCGCGCGACGTATTCAATGTCCGCCGTGAAATACCGCGTGACGGCGTAAATCGTGAACGCCAGCACGACCCAGCAAAGCGGCGGCCAGAGCAGCTGCGGTTTGCGGCCGGCCCAGAGCCGCAGCGCCCACAGCAGCATCACGCCGACGGCAAGCGCCTGGATGACGAGAAACGCCGGCGCATCCACCGCGCCCATCGCCAGCGGGCCGAACACCAGGATGGCGAGAACGAGGCCCAGGATTCCCCGCTCGCAAAATTTGTCCAACGCTTCGCGATTCATTTTGGTTCACGCAAAAATGACCGGCACTGGCGGGCGAGTAAAGCGGATTTGACCCGAAACATTCCCGGGAGCGCTGGCGTCCCGCCGGCGGGTCGGAGACCGAAAACCGAAACTCTCCGGCGGGACGCCGGCGCTCCCAGGATGAGAACGTCCTCGAAATTGCTTGCGCCCGCCCGGAAACGGGAGGAGTTTTGCACCGCAACCATGAGTCAAACACTGCAAATCGCGCTGAATACCGTTTTGTCGG
>CAIMLG010000168.1 GCA_903842235.1 uncultured Verrucomicrobia subdivision 3 bacterium | reverse complement strand
GGAGCCCCACGACAATCAACGTCAGGGCGCCCAGTACAAACAGGCCGATCGCGGCGGGATTAAGTTTGGTTTTCATTTTGAAGAATGGTCCGGTCGCTTGAGGGAATCGGCGTCCTGATTCAGGAAATCCCGCACGCGCGGGTCGGTGCTGGTGGCGGCCAATTCGTTCGGCGCGCCTTCGGCAATGATTCCCTTGGCCGCGTGATCCAGAAAAATGGCGCGGTCGGCGAGCCGGAAAATACTGGAGAGTTGGTGGGACACGATCACCATCGTCGTGCCCAGTGTTTCGCGCACTTGCAGAATCAGCTGGTCCATCGCCCGCGACGTAATCGGATCCAAGCCCTCCGACGGCTCATCGAAAAACACGATAGCCGGGTCCAATGCCAGTGCTCTGGCCAAAGCGGCCCGTTTTTTCATGCCACCGCTCAATTCCGCTGGGAACAGATCCTCCGCGCCGGCCAAACCCACTTGCGTCAGCTTGAGCGCCACGATTTCCTCGCGATCCCGCCGCGAGAGCGCCGTGTGTTCTTCCAGAGGCAGAGACACATTCTCAGCCAGGGTCATCGAACTCCACAACGCATTGTCCTGGTAGAGCACGCCGAACGATTTCAATATGGCCCGGCGGTCCAACGCCTCACTCTGGGTGAAGCTCTTTCCAAAATAGGCGACATCGCCCTGCGTCGGTTTCAGCAATCCAATCAGGCACCGCAGCAAGGTGCTCTTGCCACAGCCACTGCCACCGATTACGAAGAACAGTTCCCGGGCGCAGACCGAAAAGGACACTTTTTGCAAGACGACCGTCGCACCGTAACCACAGGTCAGGTCCTGGACTTCGATGACGGGCGCTGTGGTGGCGTTCTGCATGGAGCGCTAGATTCCCAGCCGATTATAAATCACTGCAAACAGGGCGTCAGACAAGATGATCAGCAAAATACCGGTTACCACGGCCGAGGACGTCGCCGCGCCGACGCCGGCGGCACTCCGGCCACATTTCAAGCCCCGCAGGCACCCGGCGAGACCCACGGCCAAGCCGAAAACGAGACTCTTGATCAACCCGCTCCCCACATCCATCAGTCCCAAGCGATTCTGTGTTTCGACCCAATACGCAGTCGCTGGAATATCCAGCATCGTCGTCGCGACAAACATGCCGCCCAGAATGCCGAGGACATTCGCATACGCCGCGAGGATGGGCATCATCAGCGTTACCGCCAGCAGTCGTGGCAGCGCCAAAAAATCAACCGCCGAAATACCCAAGGTCTCCAAGGCATCAATTTCCTCGTCCACTTTCATATTCCCGAGCTGGGCGGCGAACCCGGCCCCGGTGCCGCCGGCCACAACCATCGCCGCCATCATCGGCCCCATCTCCCGGACCACGGCCAGCCCGACCAAGTCCGCCACATAGACTGCCGCGCCGAATGCCCGCAACTGAATCGCCCCTTGAAAAGCCAGGGTCACCCCCACCAGAAAACTGACCAAACTCACAATCGGCAATGACGACGCCCAGCACTGCTGCATCTCAACCAGACAATTCCGCCAACGAAATCGGCGCGGCTGCTTGACCACGCCCAGGAAACCGAGCGTGCATTCCCCAATAAACGCCACGATCTCCCTGGCCTGGTTTGCCCACTTCTGCACCAGGGTGTCGGCCCAGGCCCAGCGCGGCTTGACCGCCGGTTTGGCCAATGGTTTTGGGGGAGACTCCGCTGCCACTTGCTGCAGCAACGTCTGCAAATTTGCGGGCAACGCTGCGACCTGAAAATCAATCTGCTGCTGCACGCACCACGCCCGGCCATGCACCAGAAACAGCGCCAGCGCAGTGTCCCACTTTCCCAAATCCTCCGGCACCACCCGCACACTCGTCGCGGTTCGCGCACCCAGCACGCCGCTCCAGGCCGGGACTGGCGCGCTCAGTCGCCAATCGCCGCCGACTTTTACCAGACACTCACCGTCAGCCGGTCCGGTTTCCAGTTTCGCTGTGGCCGCTTTGAGTTCCGGGGCGGCCGCCGGCAATTGCGCGCCCGCTTTCATGGGCCGCTAATTCCACCTGGAGAAAACGCGGCCCACCGCGCATTTGGAACTGCCAGACCAGCGCTGACCGTCTTGCCGAAGCGTGTCGTCCCCCAATCAATGCCAAGTCCGTTTGCCATAATATTCTGAAACTGATTTTGTGATTCAAGCAGGCGGTCGCGTTCGACTTTGCCAGTGATTGGACACTACGCGCCGGCGCGGATTCGGCGCTATGGGGTGTTCACCCCAGCGGGATGAAACGGGCGAATCTCGGTTCGCAGATGATCACTCAGGATTTGCAGTTTCCCGATGAAGCCGTGGGCACCCGGCTTTAAGCTTCGATGATCTGATTGCGAACGGCGTAGCGGACAAGGTCGGCCACGGAACGCAGGTCGAGTTTGTGCATGATGTTGGCTCGATGTGCATCCACGGTCTTAATGCTGACGCCGAGCGCGGCTGCGACCGCTTTGTTGGTCTGGCCTTCAACCAGGAGTTTGACAATCGCGCGTTCACGGTCCGTCAGGTGCGGTACCGGGCCCGCCGCACCGGTTCGAATTGTCTCGTGGTTCAGGTAACCACTCAACACCATTTCGGAAACCTTCCCGGTGAAAAACGGCTGGTGCTGGGCAAGCGATTCGACGGCGGCCACCAGCAGGCGCGACGTGTCCGCTTTCAGAATGTAGCCGTGGGCGCCGGCGGCGAGCACCTCGCTCACCAACTTGTCGGACTCATGCACGGTGAGAATCAGCACTTCGGCCGTGGGGCTGGCCTTGAGAATCTGGCGCGTGGCCTCCAGGCCATTCAGTTCCGGCATCGTCACGTCCAGAACAATCACGTCGGGTCCCAACTGCTTGGCCAACTCGACCGCTTGCCGGCCGTTGTTCGCCTCCCCGCAGACTTTCCAGCCGGGCTGATT
>CAIMLG010000167.1 GCA_903842235.1 uncultured Verrucomicrobia subdivision 3 bacterium | reverse complement strand
CGTGGGCGTCTTGGGCCCGGGTGGAGACGTTGGTGTTGGGGCCGGGGCCGCGGTAGGGGGGTGGAATAATAGGCCGGGAGGCTGATGCTGGTCGCCCACAAACTTTACAAGTTTGATAGTTGGTCGCGACAATACCAGTGCTAAGCGTGGTGCGCGAAGCGATTAAGGGGGCTTGGTGGCAGGCGGAGAGGGTCATGGGTATAAGGGCTTAGTCCCAATCGCAGGAACGTTTATAGCGGTCGGCTCCTTCGGGCTTGCCACTGGCAGGCTCACCAAGGGGGCTGGGATTGACGGAGACGGGCGATTGGGTGTTGGGCGGGGGATTGTGGCTGGCGAGGGCGTTGCGGGCTTTGGCGAGAATCTCCGCCTTGATATTGCCAGACGCACCACCCGTCATTCCGGGCAGTGAGTCAGCCAGCAATGCGATGTGGTGCAATGCCTCGCGGTACCGTTCCACCTCCCCAAGCCCAACCGGCCAATGCGCGATGATATTCACCATGTCGAACCAATCCTCACTGCATTCCTCGACCTGCTCCGGCAGCATCCCAAGGTCATAAAGTAGGGAGATGAGTCCGGGTTGGCCGGTGGACCAAGCAATCAGGTCGCGGGCTCGTTTGGCCATTTCTGGCGGGAGGGTTTTGGGTTGGTCACTCATTTCGTTTTGCCTCCTTCAAAGCTAAGGTTTTAGGGTCGTTGGGGTGGAGTTGGTCGTCTGGACAGCCGAAAATTCCGGGGACAACCTTGGGCACTTGAACTTTGGCGAGCCATCTCTGCGCTGGAGTGGAGCCGCAAACATCGCTGATGTGGTCTATCGCCCGGACTATGGGGTCGTGGTAGGAAATTTGGCCGTGGTTCATGGCTATTGAAGTTCTTGATTTATGAGAGAAATGGCGAAGCTGATACCATCCAAGGCTGGAGGTGGTAGAACTTCAAGCATGGACAGGTAGTTGAATGCTGGTGCGAACAGAGCGGCCTTCCGCAAATTCAATTTCCACCTTTGAGATGGCGGCGAGGATGCCGATTCCGTGCGCCGTGTACCTCTTACCCTGGTGGTCAATGGTGGCGAAGCAGAGGCTGCCTGCGACGCCGCCGGTGGCGTTGCCGATGAAGCCGTTGCGCTGGCGTGCCCACTTGTCGCCGAAGGCGAGTAGTTCGGCGGGGGAGGCGGAGGATTCACGCAGGTCGTCCATCTCGTCTTGGAGTTTAGCGACACTGGCGGCGGCGTCAGCCGAATCACGTTCGGCGTAGCGGACTTCGCGGCGTAGCTCCTCAATTACTTCAAGGGCTTCGGGTAATGTGGTGGGTGGGTTGTTCATGGAGTTTTAATTTAGCCGCAAGGGCATGATGACGGAAATAAAATCAGGGACGGTGGTGACGAAGGGCGAAAGTTCATCCTTCAATCCGATCTCAATTTCGTTCTCCGTCAAGTTCGCCAGCATCGGCAGAACGAATGTTTTGTCCAACGCGATATTGATTTCAGGGCCGTCATAAACAATCGCCATGTCCGCGCTGGCGTCGCCGCGCTCCGGCGATTGGCTGGAAATGGTCAGGACGTGCTTGGTGAAGGCGAAGCGGACTGAAATGTCTTTCTCACCAATCGCCAGACCCCCACGCTGGACACATTCGGCCATCAGCTCGCGCTCGATCTTTACCCGGTGTTTGGTTTCCTTGGGGATGACCTGGCGGTAATTCGGGTAGCTGCCTTCGACGATTTTGGATTGAATCGTCCCGGCGGCACACTCAAAAGAAACAGCCCGGTCGCTGAATGTCAGCGTCACCTCTTTGTCCCCACCCAAAAACTTTTGCAGCACCATCACCGTTTTGGCGGGAAGAATAAAATTGCCATCCTTGGCCTTGGCCTTGGCCTTGGCCTTGGAGAGTTGCCTGCCGTTCGTCGCCACCACGCAAAACTCCCCATCCTTAAACTCAAAATAAACGCCCATCAGGATGTAGCGGGCTTCGTTGTCGGACATGGCATAGCTGACGCGGCGGAGAATTGTTGCCAACTCTGATTCCGGCAGGCTAAAGGAGGTTCCGATTATTTTCTCGGTTGGCGGAAATTCCTTGGCGTCAATGCCGTAAAGTTTGAATTTTGCACTGCCGGATTTGAGTATGGCGGACAGATCGCCCCCCGCTTCCATTTTCACTTCCAAGTTTGGGCAGGCCAAAACGCAGGCAAGGAGGTGCTTGGCGGGGAGGCAAACGGCCCCCTCGCGGGCGGCTTCAACCTTGACCAAGCACTGAATACCCATGTCTAAATCTGTGGCCGAGATGTGGAGGGTGTCACCCTTGATGCGTAGCAGAACGCAGCCCAGGACTGGCATGGTTTGCTTGCTGGTCGCCTCGGCGCACTTGCGGAGGGCGGCGGATAAATGGTCTCTGTTGGTGGTGAAGGTCATGGCTATTTGGCTTTCTTGCAGGCGTCGAGCCAGCGGTTAAAAGTTACCTCGCTAAAATTCCTGTTCCCATTTTCCAAGTCATGGATGTAGGGGGCGGAGAAGCCAAGGAGGTCGGCCAGCCTCGCCATGCTCAGGCCCGAGGTGGCGCGGGCACCTTTGGCCAAGGCGCAGCATTCGGCCTGGTCTATCTCCGAGGTGGTCACTTTG
>CAIMLG010000166.1 GCA_903842235.1 uncultured Verrucomicrobia subdivision 3 bacterium | reverse complement strand
GCACCACCACCGGGATCATCCTCAATGTCGGGTCCGACTTGATGTGCTTCAACACCTCCAGGCCGTTGACCTTGGGCATCTTGAGGTCGAGCAGCACCAGAATGGGATTGCCGTTCGTGCGGTTTTTGAATTTTCCCCGGCAGTAAAGATAATCCAGCGCCTCCGCGCCGTCGCCCACCGCCACGACCTGGTTGGCCAGGTGGTATTCCGCCAACGCCGACAGGGTCAGTTCCACGTCGCGCGGATCGTCCTCGGCCAGCAGGATGCTGTGGAGGCTGGTGATTTCAGTGCTCATGGTGATTTCCGTTTTGTTTTGGAAGCGAAATATAAAAGGTCGCGCCGCCGTCCACCGCACCTTCCGCCCACGCCCGGCCACCGTGCCGGTGAACGATGCGCTGGACGTTCGCCAGGCCGATGCCCGTCCCGGCAAACTCGTTCTGGCTGTGCAGGCGCTGAAATACGCCGAACAGTTTGGCAGCGTAACGCGGGTCGAACCCCGCGCCGTTGTCGCGAATGAAGACCACCGTTTCGTCCTCACCATCAGCCGCACAGCCGATTTCGATGCGGGCCGCGGCGCGCTGGCCGGTGAACTTCACGGCGTTGGAGATCAGGTTGACCAGCACCAGACCCAACAGGGCCCGATCCGCCCGCACCGCCGGCAACGGATTTATTTTCCACTCAATGCGCCGCGCCTTCGTCTCCAGTTGAAAAACC
This sequence comes from uncultured Verrucomicrobia subdivision 3 bacterium, assembly GCA_903842235.1. GTDB lineage: Bacteria > Verrucomicrobiota > Verrucomicrobiia > Limisphaerales > UBA11358 > UBA11358. Next base: position 14,690 of record CAIMLG010000166.1, on the reverse strand, counting down.
TTCAACGTCTCCTGAACCAACTGATCGAGATTGACGTCGGTCTTCCGCAATTCCGCGCGGCCGACGCGCGAGAACGCCAGCAGATCGTCAATCAATTTTCCCATCCGTTTCGCCGACTGCGAAATCGTGGCCAGCAGGCGGCGGCTGTTTTCGGAAAGCGCCGGCCCGGCGTCCTTTTGCAGCAGGTCCACAAAGCCCGCGACATGGCGCAGCGGCGCGCGCAAATCATGGGAGACGGAATAGCTGAACGCTTCGAGCTCCTGGTTGACGGATTGCAGTTGCGCGGTGCGCTCGGCGACATGCTGCTCCAGTTCGGTGTTGAGCTGGTGGATTTTTGCCTCGCCCAGCTTGCGTTCGGTGATGTCGGCGCGGATGGCCACGTATTGGCGGGGTTTGCCCTGTTCGTTGAGAAACGGCACAATGGTGGTGTCCACCCAATAATACGAGCCGTCCTTGGCTTTGTTCTTGAGTTCGCCCCGCCAAACCCGGCCCTGTGCGATGGTCGTCCACAAATCGCGGATGAACGCTTTTGGATGAAAGCCGGAATTGATGATGCGGTGATCCTGGCCGAGCAACTCCGCGCGCGCGTATTTGGAGATGGTGCAGAATTTGTCGTTGACGTAGGTAATCCGGCCCTGCGGGTCGGTGATGGCCACGATGGCATGTTCGTCCAGCGCGGCTTTCAGGTCGCCGATTTCCTTGAGGGAGGCCTTGAGCTGGTTTTCGGTCCGCTTGCGCTCCGTGATGTCGCGCGCAATTCTCGAAGCGCCAATGATCTTGCCTTGGGCGTCTTGAATCGGCGAGGTGGCCACCGAAACCTCAACCAGGCTTCCGTCCTTTCGGACCCGCACGGTTTCGAAATGATACCTGCTTTCACCGCCTTGCATCCGCGCGAGCCAGTCCGCTTCCTCGGCGTGCCGGTCGGGGGGTATTATGATTTGCAGTGGTTTTCCGACCGCTTCTCCTTCCGTGTAACCGTAAATCCTTTGCGCCCCGGAATTCCAACTGATTATGGTGCCATCCCGCGCCATGCCGATGATGGCATCCTCGGACGATTGGACAAGCGCGGCCATCCAGCAGCGCGCCTCCGGGGTCCGGTTGCGCTCGGCGTTTTCGCCGAGTTCGTGGGCGAGCCGCAGTACCAGCGCACTCCCGTAAAGCGTGAGCCGCGTGCTGCGCAGTTCTACGGGAATCGTCGCGCCATTCGCGCGAACTAATGTGCCTTCTGCAGCAGTGGTCGCTGGCCTGTCCTGCCCGGTTGCTGCGGTTGGCGCAGTGTCCGGTTCCAACCTCAGGAATTGAGATTCCTTGCGCCCCAGCATCTCCGCGCGGGGGCATCCCAGCAGGGTCTCGGCCCGGCGGTTGGCGTCGATGATTTTGCCGCTTTGCTCGACCGCCAGAAACGCCGCGTCGCCCAGGCCCTCGAACAATTCACGGTATTTGTGCTCCGACTGCCGCATGGCTTCTTCGGCCCGCAGATATTCGGTCCGTTCCTGGGCTTCGCGCAGCGCCCGGTCCACGGCGGGAATCAGGCGCACCAGCCGGTGTTTCAGCACATAATCGGTGGCGCCGTGCTTCAGCGCCTCAATCGCCGTATCTTCCCCGATGGTGCCGGAGACGAACAGGAACGGAACCGCTGGGAGCCTTTCTCGCGCTAGTTCGAGTGCCTCCCGTCCATTGAAACCGGGCATGGTGAAATCCGAGAGAATGAGGTCAATCCCGCCCTGGTCCAGCGCGGCAACAAAATCCGCCCGGTTGTCCACCCGCAGCAGGTCGCACGCCGGCCACCGCGCTGAAATCATCGCCTGATTCAGCTCCGCGTCTTCCGCGCTGTCCTCCAAATTTAGGATGTGCAATGATTCTTTCATGGCACGTCGGCTACCCGTCCGACCTAATGCACAATATAGCCGAATATTTTGGTCCGTAAAGGGGCGGCTTTGCCGGTTCGTTGCGCCGGCATGCCGCACCGCGGTTCCGCTTTATGCCTCAACCCGCCTCGCCCTCAGTGTCGAGCCCGGCCGCTCGCCAATGGATCCGGCCAGTTATTATAGCACCCCAGCGTGGACAACCTTCATGGAGTCGTTCACTCCGACAACTTCAACGCTCACGCTCGCATTCCGGGGTCATCCAATTCCAGCTTACGTCGCGGGCGCTCATATTGACAATGTGACGGTCATGCGCCTTTTGTTCCGGCCTTCCCTGCCTCGGAATCGCCATGGCTGTATATATAATAAAAAATACTATACTTCTTGCCGGCCCCGGGGCGGGGGTGTAATCTTTCTCCAGTTTGAAAAAGCGCTCCCCCCGTTTCCGGGGAGCGCGGGTCGGCCAGCGGCTCTTTGAAATATCGGAATGATCTCCGGCTCGCGCCCCCGGCCGCCTAAGGGGTGGGGCCGGCGTCTTGCCCGTCCGGTTCATCTTGAATAAAAGCCAGGCCAGCTGGGCGGCCGGCCACCGGGCGCTGGCGCTGGCCTCAAAAAAACCTTCCCCGGAACCCCGTGGCCGCCGACGTGCGGCGGCTCATTTTAATCCTGCCCAAAGAAGTCAGCGCCGGACGGCGGCTACTGTTCCGGGTTCCAAGCGCGAATTTTTTGTTCGGGGAATTCTCTCGCCCGCGCGGATTTGAACCCCGCCCGGCGATCCGCTTGGCCTGCTGCTTTCCGCCGCCGCCGGCTTTTTTCCGGCCGCGCATGGTTGCGGCTGGATCCGTGTCCAGCTGTGGCTGAACGGCGTTTCCCGTCCTGGGAAGGTTGGTGTGGGAAAATGGTCCGCCGGAAATAATGCCTCTCCACGGACCGGAAACGGTCCGGTTTTGGATGCTCTATCAAGCACTTACAAAAGTTGACCTCATTTTCCGGTGCCGCCTGGGTCCAGTTTCTGGCGCGGTTGAAAATTTAATTTCAGGTGCGGTTTGGTGCGGTTTGGTGCGGTTTGGTGCGGTTTGGTGCGGTTTGGTGCGGTTTGGTGCTCTTCTCCTCTGGCGGCTGGGTTGTAGCAGCCGACGTCCGGAGGCTCAAACGTTACTTTCAAAACCTCTGAAGCCGACCTGGAAAATGATCATTGGTTGAAGTTTGAGCCTTTCCAGCCGGGCAGGGGAGTTCGCGCGCCTATTTGGCCACGGTGGTGACGCTGGAAAGCCAGCGCATATCGGCCACCGTACCGCTGTCCAAGTTGCCAATGCCGGTCTGCTGCAAGGTCGTGCCGGTGAGCGCCATCGCCAAACTCACCGGCGGCTGATCCACGGTTCCGCGCCATTTATGAATCTCCACATGCCCGTCCGCAAAACTGAGCGTGCCCGCCCCGGCGTGCATGCTGGCGGGTATGTCCACCAGTTGCACACTGGCATCGGCCAGCCCGTTCGCCATCCGCAGCGAAAAGGCTCCATCATTGATGCTGTTGGGATGCTCTTCGATAAAGACACAGGTGGAACTGGCATTAGTAATCTCACTCAGCTTGCCATAGACCTTATAAGTTGTATTCGGCAACCACATCCCCGTGCCAAACACATCACTCATGGAATAGGTGCGCAACCGGGGAGCCATTCCCCCGGAAGAGCCATTTGTATAGACTTGGGTGGTATCCGACGGGCAGCGCCAGATGGACCGATTCCGGCCCACAAACGGCATCAGCGGGCTTCTGTCCAAATAAAAACGGGGATCCCAGTCTCCCTGACTAGGTAAATTGTAATTCCATGTGTCACCGATCCACGGCGGCCGGGTGACAATTGTTGTCCGGCTGGTCAGCAGCAGATCATTATATTCGCCGGCGTATAGTTCCCAGCCGAGTTGCATCTGCTTGAGATTGCTCATGCAGGTGAGAGCGGGCGCCTTGAGCTTGGTCTGACTCAAGGCCGGCACCAGCAACGTGGCCAGCACTGTGATGGTCACCAGCACCACCAGCAGTTCCACCAGGGTAAACCCGCCGCGTTGGGCCGCAAGTGACGGGGTAGGGGATGCGCTCACTGAAACCATGCCTTTTTCGCCAGAGAAGGGAGTCATGGGCCAAGCCTACCCAATTCCGGCACAAGTGCAATCCCAGTTGCTGCCGCGGTGCCTGGGGCCGGCGGACCCGAAGCCCCGCCCGCGTTCCTAGCCCGGAACGGCGGCTCCGCCATGGCCGTCGAGGCAATCGCGGACGAGCCGGGTCAGGTCGGAGTAGGCGTAGGGTTTGGCGAGAAACCGCGCCCCGGTGCGGGTCAGGAATTCCGGGCTGACGACATCATCCGAGTAACCACTGGTGAAAATAACGCGCAGCTCCGGACGTTCGGCCAGCAGTTTTTCGGCGAGGTCCAATCCGGAAACGCCCTCGGGCATTTTCATGTCCGTCAGGAGCAGGGAGATTTCCGCGCGGTGTCCGCCCCAGACGCGCAGCGCCTCCCGGCCGGAGGCGGCCTCCAGCACCCGATAGCCGCAGTCAACGAGAAATTCGCGCGCCATCTGGCGCAGCACCATTTCATCTTCCACCACCAGCACAGTTTCCGTGCCGCCGGAGACCGGCCGGGTGAGCGCGGGCTTTTCCGGTTCGACCGGCACGGGCGATTCGCAGGCCGGGAACAGGACGGTGAACGCGGCGCCTTGGTCCGGTTCGCTGTCCACGTCGATCCAGCCGCCGTGCTGCTTGACGATGCCAAAGACCGTGGCGAGGCCGAGCCCGGTCCCTTTGCCCACCTCCTTGGTGGTGAAAAAAGGTTCGAAGATGTGGATCCGCACGGCGGCGTCCATGCCGCAGCCGGTGTCCATGACTTTCAGGCGCACAAAGCGGCCCGCCTGGGCTTCCGGATGGTAATCCAGATAGCTGGGCTCCGTGAGAAACTCATCCAAATGAATGGCGAGCGCGCCGCCATTGGGCATGGCATCGCGGGCGTTCACGGCGAGATTCATCAGCACCTGTTCAATCATGCCGCAGTCGCCATAGATATTGGGCAGTTCCGGCGGGGCCTTAAACTGCAAGGTAATCGTTTCGCCCAGCAGCCGGCTGAGCATCTTGTTCATGTTGCCGACCACCTGGCGCAAATCCAGCGGGCGCGGCTGCATGACGTTTTTGCGGGTGAACATCAGGAGCTGCCGCGTCAGGCCGGCGGCGCGTTCGGCTGCCCCGTGAATGGCCAGCACGGGATCCTGCACCTCGGCCGGCAATTTCGAATCCGCCAGCAGCCGGCTGGAATGGCCCTGGATGATCGTGAGCATGTTGTTGAAATCATGCGCCACGCCGGCCGCCAGCTGGCCGATGGAATCCATTTTTTGCGACTGGCGGAGCTGATCTTCCAGGTTGAGCCGGTGGGTGATTTCTTCCCCGTAGCAGTGCACCACCTGGTCGGTGGCGGCGGGATGGAGCGTCCAGGCAAAGGTCCGGTCGCCAATGCGCGTTTCGAGATCCGCTTTGCTGCGTCCAGTCTGCAGGCAGCGGACGGCGATTTCGCTGAAATTCTCCGGCAAAATCTCGTGGGGGTTTGCTTTCCCGAGCTCAATCGCCAGTTGTTGGGCGGCCCCGTTGTAATAGTTCACGGCCCCGGTGGCGTCCAGTTCGAGCGTGGGATTGGGATTTTCTTTGACGAAGGCCGCCAGCTTTTGCACCGCCATTTCAGCGTTCCGGCGTTCCGCCGCCATGCCGATGGTGTTGGCGGCGGCGAGCAGAAACTGGATTTCCTCGGCGGCAAATTTCCGGGGGCGGGTGGAGAAGACCGCCAGCACGCCGAAAGGTTTGCCGCGGGAGGGAATGGCGGCGGTCACGCCGCAGAGGATGCCGTGTTCCTGCAAGAGCGGGTGGGGCTTGAAGGGCTGGGGGTCGCCGATGTCCGCCAGCACGATGACATCGCCGGTCTCCGCGGTGAAGCCAATTTGGGAGTCGGTTTTGTGGAACGCCATCGTGCTGCCGACCACCTCGGGTTTCCAGCCGGTGCCGGCGAGCATGAGCAACTGGTCATCGGGCAGCCGCTGAAAGACGGCGGCATATTCGATGGCCAGCATCTGGCCGGCCAGCAGGACGCCCTGATTAAACAGCGTGTCGAGATCATCGTTGGTCAGGGCGCACTGGCCCAGGGCCGCGACAATGGTTTGCTGATGCGCCTGGTCGCGCAGTTTCCGCTCGGCCTCGTCCCGCATTTTTTCCTGCTGCTGGAGCACGGTGGCGAAGTGGTCGATTTTATCCGCGAGGTGGCCCAATTCGCCCTCGACTTCCTTGAGGCCGGTGCGGGCTTCCAGGTCGCCGCCGGCCAGCCGCGTCACCGCCCGGTTCAGCGCGTGCACCTGATGCAGGATGAAATGTTCCCCGCCATACCACGCCGCCATCAGCGCCAGAAAACCCACGACGAGGCTCGACCATTCCACGCTCAAGGTATAGCGCCGCAGCCAATCCGGGGCGAATTCCCAGAACCAGTTCTGGTTGATAATGAAGGTGAGCACCAGCGCCGGCGAAATCCACAAAAAAACGCTCGCCACCAGTTGCATCCGCAGGCTGGAGAAGCGTTTGATTAATTTGCGGGTTTTCTTGATGGGCTGATGATAGGATAAAAAACCGCCAACGGAAATATTTTCAGCGCACCCTTCCCAGTGCGGGGTCCCGCCCGCGCGGCAGCCGGCCCAGGTGGCTGGTTAATAATCCCGATAAAAACCGGGATAATTCGCCCTGTTGGGCGGCGGATAATTTCAGCCGCCCGGCCCCCCCCCAGCTTCCCTCTAGCAGCGCCCGGACGATCTGTTGGGTGCCGGGCGTCAGGCGGGCTTCGGCGGGGTTGGGCGCCAGGCCCAGTTCGCGGAGCAGTTTTAATTCAAGCGCAAAAATCAGTTGCGGCTGGGGCGCCTGCTCGCAGAGCTGCCGGAGAAAATCCCGGGTCAGGGCGAACATTTCCGGCAGCGGGGATTCGGTTTCCGTGGCCTGCTCGAGGAACGCGGCGGCGTAGGCGGCTTGTTGCAATTTCGCCAGCTCCGCGCGGAGGGCGCCGTGCGTTTCGCGCAGGCTGACTTCGCGCAGGGTATGCAGCTCGGAGCGGCGGCTGCGGCTGAAGGAAAAGTCCGCCGCATAAAACAAATCCAGCTTGCCGGCAAACGGCGATCGGGGCCGCCGCGCCCCTTTGGCCACGGTGGCAATCCGCCCCGCCTCCGGCGTGAGCCAGTGGACGATCAGGCTCGTCTCCGTCAGCAGGCGGGTCCGCAGGATGAGGCCGGTGGCGGATTCGATCATTTCAACGTCTTCCTCCTCGTCGTGCTCATCCGCCCTTAATATTTATGCGGCGGAGGACGAGGGGGGCAATGCTTTGGCTGCGAGTTGCTCCGGCGCGATCGAGCCGAGACTGACGATGTATTTGATGCCGTCCGCCACGCTCATGTCGAGCTTAATGACTTTTTCCTCCGGCACCAGCACCAGAAAACCGGAGGTGGGATTGGGCGTGGTGGGGATGAAGACGGCCACGACCTTTTCCTTGGTTTTATGCTGCACCTCCGCGTGCTGCTCGCTGGTGAGAAAGCCCACGGAATACATGCCTTCGCGGGGGAATTCCACCATCACGACTGTCTTGAACGAATTCTTATTGCCCCCGAACGCCTCGTTGACCTGCTTGATGGCTCCGTAAAACTTGTTCATGATCGGCACGTTCATCATCGCCGTGTCGAGCCATTCAATCATCCGCTTGCCGATGTAATACCGCGCCAGCACTCCGACGGCGGAAATCAGAATCACCGCCAGGAGCAGCGCCAGCAGGCTCCAATACCAGAGCATCAGGCCGGACTGGCCGTTTTCATAGACAAACTTTGGATCCATGGGGCAATACCTCAGAAAAAACAGCAGCGTGTCCGTGAAGCTCGATATGGTCCCAAACAGCCACTTGATCACCGCCAGCGTCAGCAGGGCCGGCAGGGCCACGGCCAGGCCGGTCAGGAAGCTCGCGCGCCACCGCGCGAAAAATGATTTTCTCATGCGGACATGTTAGCCGGACGGGACAGATGCGCGAGCGCAAAGCGTTTTTCCAGCCGGCGCACCAGCCGGTTTTCTTCGCGCTTCATGACGCGCCGCCCGGCGGGTTTCAAATCATCGTAGCCCAGCAGATGCAGGACGCCGTGGACCACGTAGCGCACCACTTCCGCCTCCCAGCTCGTGCCAAATTCTTTTGCCTGCCGCACCGCGTCATCCACGCAGATGAACAGCTCGCCGTGCAGGGTGGGGCGTGTTACTCCGTGCGCGCCGTCGGCGGGCAGCGGACTGCCCGCCCGGCCTGTTTCCAGGTAATCAAACGTGATGACGTCGGTCGAGCCTTCGTGCTGGAGAAATTGCCAGTTGACCCGCGCCATTGCCTTGGCCTCGACCAGCTGGATGCCGAGTTCGGCGCTTTCCACTGCCAATTCCTCCAGGAGCGCGGCGGTGATCGGTTTTAGTCGGCGCGCATTGATCTTCTTCGTCCGCTGGCGGTTGGCGATTGAAATGTCCATTTGCGATGTGCGATATCCGATTGACGAGTGGGTCTGCAATTTCAAGCGCGGCGCGTAAATCGCAAATCACCAATCGTAAATTCATTCCGCCTTGGCCGTGCCGCGATGCTGTTCGTAGGCCGCAATGATCCGCTGCACCAGCGGATGGCGCACCACGTCCCGCTTGGAAAATTCCATGATGGCGATGCCCTCGGTGTGCTTGAGCGCGCGATGCGCCTCGGCCAGTCCGGAATGCTTGTGCGAGGGCAGATCGATCTGCGTCTCGTCGCCCGTGATCACCGCCTTGGACCCGTGGCCCAGCCGCGTGAGAAACATCAGCATCTGCTCGGTGGTGGAGTTCTGCGCCTCATCCAGGATGATGAAGGCGCCATTCAGCGTCCGGCCGCGCATGTAGGCCAGCGGCGCAATCTCCAGGGTGCCGCGCTCCATGTGCTTGGCGATTTCTTCCGCCGGCAGCATGTCGTGCAACGCATCATGCAGCGGCCGCAGATAGGGCGTGATTTTTTCCAGCAGATCGCCCGGCAAAAACCCCAGCGCCTCGCCGGCTTCCACCGCCGGCCGGGTGAGGATGATCCGGGACACGCTGCCGTCGCGTAGGGCGGCGAGAGCCATGGCCACGGCGAGATAGGTTTTGCCGGTGCCCGCCGGGCCGATGCCAAAGGTGATGTCGTGTTTGCGGATGGCGTCGAGGTATTTCTTCTGGCCGGCCGTTTTGGCGGTCACGCTGGGCTTGCGCTCATGCGTGGTCACCCGGTCGCTGACCATGTCTTTCAGGAGCGTCGCGCCTTCGTGTTTGACCACGTTGACGGCGTGGGTGAACTCCCGGTTTTTCACCGGCGAACCCGCTTTGAGCAGGTTTTCCAGCGAGGCGAACAGGTGCTTGGCGCGTTCGAGGTCCGCTTCGGCGCCTTCCAGCTTGATCCAGCCTTCGCGCGCGGTCGCCTTGACCTTTAGCTCGGTTTCCAACAGCGCCAGATTGTGCGGTTCGTGATTGAACAATTGCTGGGCGAACCGCGCGTTTTCGTAATGGAGGGTTTCCGTGGCCACAATTCAAGTATCAGTTTTGTGACAGATTTTCACAGATGCAACGCCGATGCAATGTTTGTTCCGGGCGCTTCCTTCATGCGCATGATCGCCGTTGACATCGTCGCCGGGACCTGGCTGGTTGTGCCGATGGCATTCTGGCGGCAATGGCTGTTTGGCTTCGCGCTCCTGGTGGGCGGCGGGGCTTGTGCATCCCGCCAACCGGCGGTTGGCTTGGCCCCGGAGCAAAAAATTCAATTCGACCTCACCCGGCTGGATGCCGATGGGTTGCGGGGTCCGGCGGACGGTCGGGTGGCGGTGGCTTACGAATTTTGCATTCCCAATACGGCCGAATGCCGGGCGCAGGTCCGGAGGATTGATGCCGGGGTTCAATTCCTGCCCGGCTCGCGGGGGCGCCTCGGCGCCGGGCCGGACGAATGTCTCTGTCTCGGCTCCACCCACCAAAAGCACTTTCGCCGGACCTTGCGGTCCTTGGCGGCGCTGCCCTATGTGCGACGCATCATCGAATGCCAGTTTGAATAGCGGGCCCTGGATCCGGGCGGTGAGTTGCTCGGGCAATTGCCGGGGGGGCGTTGGCAATTGGCGGTGAATTTCGAAAAGCAAATAGCCCGGACACTACTCCGGGCTATTGAACAACAACACTTAAATTCTTTTGTGGCACCGCTCCGTTCAACTGGAATAAGCCTACACCATCCCGTCGTTTCCGCCTGTCACCAGTTGTGGGGACAGGACTTTGCCCTGTAAAACCACCCCGGTTGGATCCGTTTAAGCCTTTCGACCTGACTTTCAGCGCCTTGCCAAGAAATGTCAAAGAAAGGGCAACCGACGGGAAGCTGGCTTCGCGGTTTGTTCCGATTCTCTGACCATGGCAATTCTGTTTTCCCTTTCCCGTTCCCGTTTCCGCTGGCTCGTTCTGGCCTGCCTGCTCGCGCCTTCGCTGGCCTTTGCGGCCGAAGCCTTGAAAAGCGCTGACTGCCTCGATTGCCATACCGACCCCGCCAACAAGCGCATGGTCAAAGGCCATGCCGAATCCATGGCGTTGTTCCCCACCAACGGCTTTGCCAAGTCGGTTCACAGTGCGCTGGATTGCGTCGATTGCCACGACGGCATCAAGGAGTTGCAGCACGCTGCCCAAGTCCCGCCGCCCAACTGTGCCGGCTGCCACGAGCAGGAGCAGAAGGATTATCTCACCAGCACGCACGGCCTGAGTCATGCGTCCGGCGCTTCCGGCGCGGCCACCTGCTGGGATTGCCATGGTGCGCATGAAATTATCCCGGTCAAGAACACCGAATCGCCGGTTTACAAGATGAACCTGCCGGCCACCTGTTCCAAATGCCATAGTAACACGAATCTGAATCAGGAATACAAGCTGGCGTTTCCCGAGGCGGCGTCCCAATACATGGATAGTATTCACGGTCGCGCCCTGTTGAAAATGGGCCTGATCGTCGCGCCGTCCTGCAATGATTGCCACGGGTCGCACAAGATCAGTCGCAACACCGACCGCAATTCGCCCATCAACCACGCGAACGTCGCCAAAACCTGCGGCAAGTGCCACGTCAAGGTGGAGGCCACTTATAATAAGAGCGTTCACGGCCAGTTGCTCGCCGCCGGCGACAAGCGCGGGCCCGTCTGCATTGACTGTCACAGCTCCCACTCCATTGAGCCGCCGAACAACGGCCATTTCAAGAAGGCCAGCGACGAGCGTTGCGGCAAGTGCCATGAGGACCGCTTGGAGCATTACCGCGAAACCTACCACGGCAAAGCCATGGAACTCGGCCGGCCCAATGTCGCCGCCGAAGTTGCCGCCTGCTACGACTGCCACGGCTATCACGATGTGCTGCCCGCCACCAACACGCTTTCCCATCTCTCCACGAACAACATTCTCGCCACCTGCCAGAAATGCCATCCCAGCGCCACCGCCAAATTCACCGACTACCGGCCGCACGCCAATCCGCTGGATAAAAAGAATTACCCGCTCCTGCATGTGGTGTTTCTGGCGATGACTGGCCTGTTGATCGGCACGTTCTCCTTCTTCGGCCTGCACACGCTGGCCTGGCTGGTGCGCGCCGTGTGGCTGTATCTGCATGATTCTAAAACCTTCCGCGAGGCCAAGTTCCAGACCCAGCAGGGCGATGAATGGTTCACCCGCTTTGTGCCGTTTGAACGCTTCCTCCATTTCCTCGTGGTGACCAGCTTCCTGACGCTGGTGCTCACCGGCATGCCCTTAAAATTTTATTACACCGATTGGGCCAAGGTGATTTTCAGCATCATTGGCGGACCGGATACCGCGCGCATGCTGCACCGCTTCGGGGCTGTCGTCACGTTCCTCTATTTCACGTTGCACACCTGCTCGCTGATCGCCAAGACGTGGCGCGGCAAGCAGAACCTGCGGAATCCGGCCACCGGCAAACTCGAGATCAAGCGGCTCGGCTCCGTGCTCTTCGGGCCCGACTCCATGATCCCGACTCTCCAAGACTGGCGCGACCTGGTGGACCACAACAAATGGTTCTTCGGCAAAGGCCCCAAGCCGCAGTTCGACCGCTGGACGTATTGGGAGAAGTTTGATTACTTTGCCGTGTTCTGGGGCGTGGCCATCATCGGCCTCTCCGGCTTGATTATGTGGTTCCCGGAATTCTTCACCCGGTTCCTGCCGGGCTGGACCATCAACATCGCGCTCATCCTGCACTCGGACGAAGCCCTGCTCGCCGCCGGCTTCATCTTCACCATCCATTTTTTCAATACGCATTTCCGCATTGAAAAATTCCCCATGGACACCGTCATCTTCTCGGGTCGCGTCTCCAAGAGCGAGCTGTTGCACGAACGCCGCCGCTGGTATGACCGGCTGGTGGCCACCGGCCAGCTGGAGGATCATCGCATCAAGGACGAATGGTTCCAGTGGCGGAACATCGCCCGCACCTTCGGCTATCTGTTCTTCGGTTTGGGCCTGGTGCTGCTGGGGCTCATCATCTACGCCATGGTGTCCCGCCTGGCGCATTGAAGCGGCACCGCGACCGCTCGCAATAACTCAGCCGGAACTGGGGGGCCAGTTCCGGAACCGATTTCCGGTTTTCCGGCAACGGTGCTTGGCTCAATGGGTTCGTCCCAACGATGGGGAGTGGGCTGCCAATTTTTGCCATCAGAGAATTCGGCCTGGCCGTTTGAATTCAAGCGCGCGGGAATGCCGACGGAACGCAACGCGGCGACCTTGATGATTTCAAATCCGGCGGCCTCAGTGATGTCAGTGATTGGTCGCAACCAGGTTTTCCGCCCTGGCCCTGGTTTGAGTAGATGTTGTCTGGCAGCTTCCCAATTCCAGCAAGACCCAAAACAGGGCGGCCGTGGGCAGGTCAAACAACCCGCCGTCAAACCAGAACGCCACCACAAACACCAACGCCCCGGCGCGGCAGGCGACGGCCAAATCATTCGAGGATGGAGAATGGAGGGTGGAAGAGGGTTGCGGCAACGTAGGACAGTGCGTCTCGCCTGTCTCCGCATTATGAATTTCTGACTTCCGATTTCCATTTTCTGCTTTCTGTTTTCTCCTTTCGCTTTTAAGCGCCAGCCCCACATACGCCACCAAACACAGCAGCGCCGGGATGCCCAGTTCCGTGCCCAGCATGAGATAACTGTTCATCGTCAGCGCCGCTGCGCCACCTTCCGGCGGGGAATACTGCTTGCCATACACACTCACCGCCTGGTTCCAGCCCACTCCCAAGGGATGATCCCGCATAATTTCCAGACCCGCCCGCCAGGCGGTGGCACGATTTTGCGCCGAGGGCCGCCCCAAATCCGCCCGTTTGACATACCACGGCGCCGAATCCGGCGTGCTGCCCCAGAGATACAAAACCACCGCCGCCGCCACGACCGCCACCGGCAGCACATACCGCCATTTCAATTTGCCGTAGCACCAGGCCTGATACAGTAGGCCGATGCCAGCCCCCAGCCACGCCCCCCGGCTATAACTCATCACCAGCCCGACACCAAGCATGAATACCGCAACAAGAAGAATTAGAATTGCCGATTGCCGATTGCCAATTGCCGATTTAATCGCCACAAAAGAGCGCAAAGAACGCAAAATAAAACGGAATGAAGAATTTGAATGTTCTTTGTGTTCTCTGCGTTCTTTTGTGGCTAAAAGTCCGATGGCGAGCACCACGCCCACCCCCATCAACATCCCGTAAATATTGGGATTATTCCACAGCCCCATCCAGCGCGGGCCATGATACGCCCCCGGCAAATCCACATGCCACCACGCCGCCAACGCCAGTAGCCCGACCAACGCCATGAGAAAGTAGGAGACGACGTGAGGAGTCGCTAACTGTTTTCTCGGTTCCGATTTTTCGGGTTTTGAATTTAGCCTCGTTACCTCGTCGCCTACAGCGGATAGGGACCGGGCGATGGAAACGGCCACTGGCGGCGAACTATGGTGTCCAGATCGGGATCCAGCCAGCCGACCCCCCAGTTGGTTCCCCCCGCCGCCAGAAATAATTTGTCCGGCAGGAGCGGTTGCGCCCCGATCAGGGTTGGATGCGTGACCCGCAATTGCTCGGCCATCAGCACCAGGTGTTGCTGGCGGCGCATGGCGGCGGCGAGGGCCGCGTCCTTTGCGGGCTCCCGCAGCTCGCGAAAAAACGAGTCCAGAACGACCAATTGGCAGCCGTCATCCGCCAGGCGGTTCAAGAGTTGCGCGTGCAGTCCGCGATCCCACGGCTGGCCGCGAGTCTGATGGAATTGGTCAAACGCCGCGTTATCCATCAGGATAAGCGCCACCTGATTGGTCACGGGATGCGAATCAAACCGGAACAGATAATCATAACTGGTCCGCTCCCAAGCATCGCCCAGGGGGTGCCCCACAGGATCAACCCGACAAACACCGCCACCAGCGCTCCCAGCACGGAAGCCGGGAGCGATTTTTGGGGGGTGGTTGGGCGGGTCACAGTGACAGGCAAAGGTTATTCAAAGCCGGGGAAAAAACAATTTCCACTTTACCCCGTGGTTTCAGGTATCGGTGTATAGGTGCGCGTTTCCTGCGCCCTTCGGCGGGCCGGTGCATAAATTCTGTGGCGGAGCATTGAATCTTCCAGTCAAAAAACATAGTCTGACCGTCTGCGCATGACCCAGACCATCGCAACCAAGCGGCTCGATCCGCCGATTCCGGGAGATTTCCCCGGTCGGCCGGAGGGTAACTGCTGCTGGCGTGCCGTCAGCGGCGGCGGGCGGGCGGCG
>CAIMLG010000165.1 GCA_903842235.1 uncultured Verrucomicrobia subdivision 3 bacterium | reverse complement strand
TGCTCAACCTCGCCGCGATCACCGGCAACTTAAACTCGCAAGTCCAATCCAACGATCAAATGCTAGCCGGTATCTCCAAGTTGGTGGTAGACACTGACAATCTGGTGCAAGGCTTGAAGAAGCACTGGCTCCTACGCGGCGTTTTCCCAGCCGCCAAGCCCGGCACCAACGGCTCGCCCAAAATCGCCCGGTAAACTTTAGCGTTTTGTCGCCGCGAGCCGGCTCGTGGCGACGATGTATTGGACCGGTAATGACCTTCCCAACACGCACTCAAACCACTGAGCGGTCCCACCGCGTTCCTGACGTTTCCGAAATTTGCCGCTGGTCGCATTTCCTTGCTGTTCGGGAATGATCTTGCGCGCTGTCCGGTTGGTGGCAAACCACGCGGCGTATCACCGGTCCGTGAGGGGCAGGGAACTAATCGGGAATTGCTTTTCGAAGGGGCTTTGCAGGGGCGCCAGCAGAGGCGAGAAGGCCAATTGAAATTCTGCAGCGCATTCGGCGGTACGACCGGTTGCCTGCCAGACTTTGGCCAGATGATAGTGCGCCAAGTCTTGGTTGGGTGCCAGACGAATGGCTCGTTGTAAGGCTGCGGCGGCCTCCGGCAACCGGCCGGCAAGATAGTAAACCCATCCGAGTGTGTCGTGGACTTGCGGATTGTCCGGCCACTGGGTCGCGGTGCGTTGCGCCAACGCCAATGCCCGGTCGCACCCGTCAGCTTGCCGGGCGTAAAGCAGTGTGAGGTTGTTCAACGCTGGCAGGTCAGCCGGGAAATCCGCCAACGCAGCTTCGTAGGCGGGGATGGCTTTGGCGGTGTCACCTTGCGTTTCGTACAAAACTCCGAGCGCGAATTGCAGCCGCGACAGGTGTGGCGCAAGCGCGCGCGCCTGTTCATAGTGGCGGATCGCGGCTTCGGTTTGGTGCAACTCGGCACAGGCGCGACCGGCCATGTAATGCGGCCCTGCCCAGTCAGCGCGGAGTTGGATGGCTTTTTGATATGATTCAAGCGCCTCGGTGAATTGGCCTTTTTCAAACAGCACGCGCCCCAGAGCAGCCCGGGCTTCGGCGTTCATGGGTTGTTCATCCACCAACTTGTTGATTTCGACCAGCGCAAGGTCCGGTTCGCCTTGCCGGAGATACAGGTCGCTCAGCAACAACCGTAGCGGCAGCGCCGGTGGCGCCAGTTCGGCCACGCGCCGGTAACACGCGGCCACGCGATCCCATTGTTTCAACTTGGCCTGACACAGCGCCATCGTCAGCAACAACCATGGATCGACCGGATGGGTTGCCACCGTTTGTTCCAAAAATTGCCCGGTCGCTTCCAAGGCGGCTGTCGCACCGGGTAAGCGCGGATCCAGTGCCACCACACGTTCGACGGCGGCCAGTCCCCCGTTGTCATTGAGACGTGATTGCACCTCCCACAACCCCAGCACCGCCTGCGGGTTTTGTGGGTCAAGCTTGCCGGCGCGACGGAATTCATCGGCGCCGTTCTTGAGCCAACGAGCACGGACCAATGCCGCGGCTAATTGTAGATGGGCTTCCGCCGATTGCGAGTGGCGTCGGGCTTCGTCGGTCAATCGTTGCAATTCTACAGCCTGATGTTCAGGCAGTGCCGGACCGGTTTTGATGCGCAACACAAAATCTCCCCGCACCGGGTTGACCGGTGCCAAGCCGCGCACCACGCCATAGGGTGCCGCCAGCCATTTCCACCACTCCCCGGCTTCGATGCCGGCGGTCGGCGGCAACGCCGGCATGACCAGGCTGGCAGTCGGTTGAATACCCAGTGATTCCAGACACGCCAAGTCGTTGGTTGACTGTGGCAGAGCAATTGATGGCCGGCCGATCGCCCACGCGAACCGCTCCGGCTGATCAGTCAGAACGACCGCATTGGTTGGCACAACCGGCTGAAGGGAGGCGAGCCGTTGGCTGGGGATTGGTTCGTTAGTCGCACGATAGTTGAAGAGATAACTGACTAATGGCACGCTGGCCATCC
>CAIMLG010000164.1 GCA_903842235.1 uncultured Verrucomicrobia subdivision 3 bacterium | reverse complement strand
GGCGACGACACGAACACCGCCGCGGCCGACCTCGCAAAATTTCTCAAGGCGAACAACTACGACCTCACCGTCGTGGGCCTGCCCAAGACGATTGACAATGACGTGATCCCGATCCGCCAGAGCCTTGGGGCCTGGACCGCCGCCGAAGAAGGCGCGCATTACTTTGCCAACGTGGTGGCCGAGCACAACGCCAACCCGCGCATGCTCATCATCCATGAAGTCATGGGGCGCAACTGCGGCTGGCTCACCGCCGCCACCGCTGCCGAATACCGGAAGCTGGTCGCGCAGATGAGCTTTGTGCCGGATCTCGGCTTGAGCTGCGACCGCCGGGAAGTTCACGGCGTTTACATTCCCGAAATGGCGCTCAACATCAAGGCGGAGGCCGCCCGCTTGCGCAAAATCATGGACCGGCACGATTGCGTGAATCTGTTCGTCTCCGAAGGCGCTTGCGTGGCGGACATCGTCGCGCAAATCGAAGCCCGCGGCGAAGAAGTCCCGCGCGACGCCTTCGGCCACGTGCGCCTGGACAAGGTCAACGTCGGCGCGTGGTTCGCCAAGCAGTTCGCCGAGATGATCGGCGCGGAGAAAACGCTCGTCCAGAAGAGCGGCTATTACAGCCGCGCCGCCGCCGCCAATGCCGCCGACCGCCAGCTCATCCAGCGCTGCGCCGTCAAGGCCGTGGCCTGCGCCTTCGCCGGCCAGGGCGGCGTGGTGGGCGAAGATGAAGAGCGCGGCAACCCGCTCCGCGCGATCGAGTTTGAGCGCATCAAGGGCGGCAAGCCCTTCAACATTAAAACCAAGTGGTTCGTGCAGTTGCTCAAGGCCATCGGCCAGCCCATGGGCAAGGCCGTCGCAGTGAAGCACTGACCCTCGGTTCGTATTCTCCACGGGAGGTGAAGTTGCCGCCAGGCGCTTGGCCTCCCGTTTTTCATTTTGCGGTTGGCGGCGGGCCGAGGAACCTAAAACCCGCAGTTCAACCACGGAAGGATAACCAGCCCTGACCAACCTTCGCCGGTTCACCCGGAAGGGGAAGGCTGGCAACGAGGAGCCGCCCCTCGCTCGACAATGGGATCCCGTCGCTTTACGTTGCCGGCATGACCACCGCCAACCCTTGGTTTTACTGGGCGCTCCTGTCCGCCGTCTTTGCGGCCCTCACTGCCATCTTCGCCAAAGTCGGCATTCAGGGCGTGGACTCGGATCTGGCCACGCTGGTGCGCACCGGCATCATCATCGTGGGGCTGTCCGCGTTTGTCGGGCTGGCCGGCAAGTGGAGCAACCCGTTCCTGTTGCCGGCCAAAACCTGGCTCTTTCTCGGCCTGTCCGGGCTGGCCACCGGCGCCTCGTGGGTGTGCTACTTCCGGGCGCTCCAAGTCGGGGCCGCCTCGCAAGTCGCCCCGGTGGATAAACTGAGCCTGGTGCTCGTCGCCGTCTTTGCCTTTGCGTTTCTCGGCGAACGGCCCACGGCCCGCGAATGGCTGGGCATTCTCCTGGTGGCGGGCGGCGTGCTGATCCTCGCGCTCAAACGTCCGGGCTGACCCCGCCCCGCGTCCGTTGCCCCTGGCGGTTTTTATTCCGGAAATAGGCTTTGCCAGGAATTCGGCAGTCCGCTTTCTTCCACTCATGTTCACCATGGTCGCTGCGAAAACCACCGCGCCCGCGCCCAGGCCCACCCGGCGGCCGAGTCCCTAGTCACTTCTTTGCCCCGCCTCGGGCTGGCCCCGTGAAGTAACGGGAAGACTGCTCGGGGCCAGCCCGCTGTAGCTGCCAATTCCGCTGGACACGCCAGATCAATGAGTTTAAAACCCTTTTCATGAATCCAAGAAAACCCGCAATCTCGCGGGCGACTCCTTATTAGGCAGGTTGAGCGCGCCATGAAAAAGATCCTCATTGGTTTTCTATTCCTACTTGGCACCGTCGAGTTGGCTTTGCCGGTCCTTGCGGCAGCGCACAAATATGCTTTCAAGCCCGTCTTTGCGCGTGTTTTCGATGTCTCCAAGTTCACCGAAGAGCAGCGGCAGATTTATCGGCAGTCTGGAAACACAGACCTGCATGACTGGGACGTGGTATCTTGCTGTGGGATAGCTACCTTCGTTGTTGCAATTTAATTTTCATTGCTTGATAACAAAAGGAAGCCTGATCTTTAGTTTCACCTTTGTCCGGCGCCCCGGCAACCCAGCGAAAGACCATCCGATGAATCCCGACGAGATCGAGGCGTGTTGGAAAGACCCGCGCAACCGCAAGTGGGGGTTCTATTATTGCAAGGCCGACCCCCGCGTGATCGTGCCCAAGTCCATCCCGTGGATGGGCTGGACGATTAATGCCGCCCGGCCCAGTGCCCTGCCGGTGCTGGGGCTGTTGCTGGCCATCCTGGCCGCGCCAGCCTTCCTCGCCGCCGGCGTCGGCGCCGCCCCGGGACCGGTGCTGGGGCTGCTGGCCGTGAGCGTCGCGGTGGTGTGCGGGCTGTCGGCCCATTTGGCCTCCCCCCCGGCGCTGGAATCCGATCGCCGAGCCGCCCGCCTCGCTTCCGCCGCCTTACGGCCTGATTATTTTAGCGAGTGTGGTTGCGTTGATATCGGTTTATTCTGTTTTCAATAGCTCGCTTGCCTGGCTCGAGGTGGGGTGGGCGGAGTGGGCGGTTTACGCGCTGGTTCCCATCGCCGTCATCTTCGTCCTGCTTTACCGGAGTGGCTGGCATCGCGAGTTGACCGGAGCCCCGCGAACGCTCGCCTTGATTGGCCTTTCCGGCTTCATCTTTTGCAGCGTCCTGATTGTCGGTGGGGCCATTCTGACTGCCCTCTTGGTCGTGATTAATCATTTCACTTCCTTTTATCCTTAATTCCCTGGGTCTCCGCGTTCACCTCCCATTCAGCGAGCGCGGGTCTGGCGGCGGGGTGTTCCGTCCGGGCTTCTTCGCCAGGGCTTGGTCAATGGCGGCTTTGGCCAGCGGCTCCATGATTTGGTAGCCGGCCAGATTGGGATGCACCCCATCCTTGGCCAGCTCCTTCTTCATCCCTTGGTTTTCGGCCACGACGGCGGCATAGTAATCCACATAGGCGAGGTGGTGGGAACTCGCGTAATCCTGGAGCAGGGCATTGAGCTTCAAGATGGGCTGGACCGGATTGATGCCCGGATGCCAGGGGAAACCCGTGGCCGGGAGCACGGAACACAAGATGGGCTGACAGCCGTGGCCCTGGGCGATTTCACACATGGTGAAGAGGTTGCCGGCGACGTTTTCGATCTTGGAGGGGCCGGTGTTTTCGGCAATGTCGTTGATGCCGGCGAGCATGATGACGACTTTGGGCTGGAGGCTCACCACATCGTTGCGAAAGCGAACGAGCATCTGCGGGGTGGTCTGGCCGCCAATGCCCCGGTCGATATACTGGTTGGTCTTGAAGAAGTCCCGGTCGGTGTCAATCCAGCCCTCGGTGATGGAGTCGCCCATGAAAACCACGCGCGGCTCCCCGGCGGCCGGCGCGCCCAGCTTGGCGTTGTCGCCCTCATAGCGGGTCAGCCAGGCCCAGTCCTTGTGGAGGCGATCATCGTAGAATTTCGCCAGGTTGTCCCAGGCTTCCTTGCTCTTCAGCGCCTCGGTCTTCTCCTCGCTCAGGGGTTTTAGGTAGCCCAGGCTGCCCAGCCAATCGATCCATTGCGTGGCTTTGGCGCTCGCCGGCATGGTCGGCTGGTGCAGGCGCAGGTCCATGTGCGCTCCGCTCTGGGTGCCCTTGGTGTAGAAACGGAGCGCGTCCGTGTCCTTGTCCGTGCCGGCTTCAATGAACACCGGCGTTGCGGGGGTTTTCAATGTGGGCAGCGTGACCGGGTCGATCAACCCAATGAAGGCGAACGGTTCAGCGGCCGCGCCCAGCGGGCCGGCGGCCTCCAGCGCGAGCAGGCCGAGCTTTTCCGGGCGGATCTTGTATTCGGCGGCGCTGGCCTGAAGGTGTTCAAACGCCTGGGTGACGTCCGCCGGCGTGAGCGGCGACGGCGGATGCTTGAGCACCAAGCCGACACAGCCCGCCTTGGACAAATCGCCCAGGAGCGTTTTCTCCAGGGCGTCGGTTTTGTCCGAACCGCAGATGATCACGGCGGTGCCGGTGGGGCGCACCAGGGGATCGGGCTGATAGACGCCCAGGGTGGCGCCGGCCGGGTCGCTGGCCAGCGACACCGTCTTGGTTTGGGCCTGGGCCAGGGTGGCAAGCCACAACCCCGCCGAGAGCGAGAGGAATTTGGTTAACATGGTTAAATCGTAGTGAGCCGGTGGCTAAAAACAAAATCAAAAGGAGATCGTCCGCCCCGCCCGGAAGAAATCATTCCCCCGCCGCCGACCGCACAGCGTTAATAAACGCCTGCACTTTGGCGGCATCCTTCCGGCCGGGGGCGGATTCCACCCCGCTGGAGACATCCACGGCAAACGGCTGCACCTGGCGCACGGCGGCGGCCACGTTTTCCGGCGTCAAGCCGCCGGCGAGAAAGATGGGTTTGCCATACTGCTGCGCGGCCACGGCCAGTTCCCAATCGAACTGCTCGCCGGTGCCGCCCCGGCCGGCGGCGGAATAAGCATCGAGCAAATAGGCGTCGGTGTGATATTGCGCCAGGGTTTTCAGGGATTCGGCGTCGCGGAGGCGGAGGGCTTTGAGGCTCATCAGGCCGAATTGGGTGCAGAAGTCGGAGGGCTCTTCGCCGTGAAATTGCAGGAGGCTCAGGCCGCATTCGCCGATCGCGCGCAGGACCAAGTCTTCGGTGGGATTCACAAACACGCCGACGCGCTGCACGTGAGGCGGCAGGGCGCGGGCGATTTCCGCCGCTGTGGCCACCGAGATCTGCCGCGGACTTTGTTCGTAAAACATCAGCCCGATCAGGTCCGCCCCGGCCGCCGCCGCCGCCAAGCCGTCGGCCACGCTGGTGAGGCCACAGATTTTAACCCGGGTTTTCATTTACGATTCACGCTTTTCGATTTACGATGGCCCGCCTTGAGCCATCCGCGTCCAGCGTAATTCCAAATTCGCCCCTTGCCAATGCCGCGCACGATTTACTTTGATTACAACGCCACCACGCCGCTGGACCCGGCGGTGCGGGCGGCCATGCAGCCGTTTCTGGGGGAGATTTGGGGCAATCCGTCGTCCGTGCATCACCTTGGCCGGCGAGCCCGGGCGGAATTGGATGCGGCGCGGGACCGGGCGGCCAAGTTCCTCGGGGCCAAGCCGAGCGAAATCATTTTTACCAGTGGCGGCACGGAGGCGAACAATCTGGCGATCTTCGGCACCGCCCGGCTGCTGAAAGCCAAGGGAAAACATCTTATCACCTCCGCCATCGAACATCCTTCCGTGCTCCAATGCTTTGATTATTTGGAGAATAATGAAGGATTTATCGTAGATCGGCTTCCAGTTGACGTTAACGGTCGTGTATTAGTGGCAGATTTTGAAAAATTAATTTGTAATGACACAGTGTTTGCTTCCGTAATGGCGTCCAACAATGAGATCGGCACTTTACAGCCGGTGGCGGAGCTCGGACGGATTTGTCGCGAGCGGGGAATCATCTTTCATACCGACGCGGTGCAGTGGTTTGGCAAGGAGCCGTTTGAAAGCATCGGCCAGTTTCATGCCGATCTCATTTCCATTTGTGCGCACAAGTTTCATGGGCCCAAAGGGGCGGGGTTGCTCTATATTAAGTCCCCGCTGCACCCGGATCCCCTTTTTTTTGGCGGCGGGCATGAAAATGAGCGGCGGGCGGGCACGGAAAATTTGGCGGCGATCATCGGCTTGGTGCACGCCCTGGAATTATTTACCAAAGCTCCGGTGTTTGATCCGGTAAAAATCAAGCCGCTGATGGAGCGGTTGAAGGTGACCATTCAGAAGCTTTGGGGTTGTGAAATCGTCAGCCCGGGGTCGGATTCCTTGGCCAACACGGTTTCTTTTACGGTCCGTGGCACGGATGGCATGGCGATGCTGGCGGGCTTGGATGTGGAAGGCATCTGTGCTTCCAGCGGCTCGGCGTGCTCGGCGGGTTCGCTGGTGCCGAGCCATGTCATTACGGCCTTGGGAAAGCCGGAATCAGCCAATTCGCTGGTGCGTTTTTCGCTGGGGCGGGATTCCACCCCAGCGGAAGTGGATTTTGTCTGTGAGCTGCTGCCGGCGATCGTTCGCCGCGCACAACTAGCCGGTTTGGCGGCCAACGGATTGTGAATGAATTGTGGATAGTGCCAACAACTTAGGCTTTTCTATTTTTTTCGTGCGGATACCTTGAACTTGTCCGCGCTATCAAATTAAGATTCGCGGTGTCACAACTGGGGTTTGTAAGTTGTTTGGCTTGTTCACAGCCCTTAATAATAATAGAATTTTTAAAAGAAGTTTACATATTAACCGCCCATGAACCTCACCATCACCAAGGAACAGATCATCGCTGGCCTCCAAGCCGTGCAGAATGTCGTCAGCACCCGCACCACGCTGCCGATCCTCTCCAACGTCCTGCTGCGCGCCGAGCATGGCAAGGTGGAGTTTACCGCCACCGACCTGGACGTGACCGTCGCTTGCAAGGTGGAAGCCAAGGTGACCCAGTCCGGGGCCACCACGCTGCCCGTAAAAAAACTCTTTGGCATTGTGCGGGAGCTGAATGGTGAAATTGAAATTGAAACGGATGAAAAAAACCTCACCAGCATCCGCAGCGGGGGCTCCTTTTTCAAAATTCATGGCTTGGGGGCGGATGAATTTCCGCCGCTGCCCAAATTTAAGGACGATAAGAAAGTCGCCATTTCTCAGGAAGCCCTCAAGGGGATGCTCAAGAAAACCAGCTTTGCCGTTTCCACGGATGAGTCCCGTTATGTTTTAAATGGAATTTTCATCAGCCTCAAGGATGGCAAGATGACCCTGGTGGCCACCGATGGCCGGCGGCTCGCCCTGGTGGATGAGGAAGTGGAACTTTCCGAAAGTAGCACGGGCGAATTTATCGTTCCCGCCAAGGCGGTAAACGAACTCAATCGCTTGTTGCAGGACAAAGGCAACGTTGAACTTAAATTTGGGGAAAATCAGGCCTCGTTTGCGCTCACCGATGAAAAAGGCGAATCCGTCTTGCTCATCACTAAATTGATTGAAGGCAACTATCCCAACTATCGGCAGGTGATTCCCGGCGAAGCCAAGGAGCGCATCGCGCTGGGCCGGGAGGAGCTCGTCCAAGCGCTCCGGCGCGCCGAGATCATGACCAGCGACAAGGCCAATTCCGTGCGCCTTTCCTTTGGAAAAAATGTTCTTACCATCACCGCCAACTCGCCCGAAGTCGGCGAAGCGCGCGAAACCATGGCCGTCAACTACAAGGGCAACGAACTGGCCATCGCCTTCAATCCGCGCTACCTCATCGACCCGCTCAACGCGCTGTCGGAAGATGAGATTTTCATCGAATTGATCGACGAACTCAGCCCCGGCGTGGTCAAGATCAACGGCCCGTTCCTCTACGTCGTCATGCCCATGCGGCTGAATTAATAAGCAATAAATTTAAAATGCGGTGGTTTTTAAAACCACCGCATTTTTCTTTGGGCTGATTGCCGCCCAGTGAACCACGAAACAATTAGAGTTTAACCGGCGCGACGCCTTCAAAGGTGATTTTAACCGGCTTGATGAAGCCCTGTTCATCGAATGTCATGCGGTCAACGCAGGTTACGCGGTGATTGCCGTCCGTTTCGCCCAAAGGCCGGCGATGATAGACGATGTAATAAACGTCCTGGCCCGGAAGTTTGATAACGGAGTGATGGCCGGCGCCGGTGGCGACTTGGGGATCCTGCTGCAAAATTTTGCCAATCCGCTTGAACGGTCCGAACGGTGAATCCGCCATGGCGTAAGCGACGCAATAATTGGGCCCGCCCCAAGCGCCTTCCGACCACATGAAGTAATACTTGCCGTTGCGCAGGAACATAAAGGGCCCCTCCACGTAACTATCGGGCGTGATTTCCTTGAACGTTGTGCCGTCGGTAAACGGTTCAAAACCGGTGAAATCGGCCTTCAAATGCGCAATATTGCAATGCTTCCAGCCGCCATAGATCAGGTAATCCTGGCCGTCTTGGTCGTGGAAGACAAACTGGTCAATCGGCTGGGCGCCGTTGTGAAATTTATCCACCAGCGGTTTTCCAAGATAATCCTTGAACGGGCCTTCCGGCCGGTCTGCCACCGCCACGCCAATGCCGCCCACCTGCTGGTCGTTCTGAATGTCATTCGCGCCAAAGAAGAGGAAATATTTGCCTTCTTTGTTCACGATGGCGGGTGCCCACATGGCGCGGTGGACCCAACTCACCGCACTTTTGTCCAACACCTTGGGATGCTTCGTCCAGTGGACCAGGTCCGGGGAGGAAAAGGCGTCCAGAAAAGTCTGCTGGTTGTAGCCCGCGGAATAGGTGGGATAAATCCAAAAGTCCTGGCCGAACACCGTGCCTTCCGGATCGGCATACCAGCCGGGGAAGACGGGGTTGCCGGCGGTCGCAGTATTGGTCGTCGGGACCGGTTGGCCCAGGCTGCTAAGCCAGAAGCCGGCAACCAAGGCGGCGGTCAGATAAAGGGAAACGCTGCTTTTGTGAGTCATGATGAATAATGTATAGTTAAGAATTTCAAGGCTGTCGATCTAAACCGAATTCATATCGCGGAATCGCCGCCCCCGAAGGGAGGATTGCTGGGAGGAGAATGAAAACAACGCCATCGGCCGCCCAGTCAACGAAGCCAACGGCCACCGGTTAACGATGGGGTGGCTGGACAGCCCTGCCCGGCGGGCGCAAATCCCGGCTCAGGGCAAAATGGTCAGCCGGAAATAGCGCTGATCATTGGTCACGCCCAGGTTGAAGGTGGCGGGCTGGCCGTTGCCGCTGACCGGTTCGCCCAGCGGAATCCAGTTGGCGTCGGTCAGCGTGTCGCTGGATTCCAACTGATAGCTGAGCCCGATCCGGGTGGGGCAGGCGAACATCAAGTTGGTGCCGGAGGCGGGCTGGAGGATCAGGGCGGGCGGGGTAAAGTCCGCCGGCAAACCGGTGGCGGAGAAGCTCAGGTTGTCGATGGCCAAGCCTTGCGCCTTGCCGGTGGCGCTGGTCATTTGCCAGACGAGCCAGAGGGCGGAGCCGGCGGGCCAGTTGGTGATGGTCTGGTTCAGCACGCTCCGGTTGGTCTGATAAGCGGCGGCGGTGCCATCCACCGGCACGCCCCCCTTGGCGGCGCTGAGGGTGGGGAAAGCCACATTCAAGGCCGGCACGAAAGCCGTGGTGGTCGTGGGCCAAAGATTCGTGGCCGTGGGATCAATGAAATAATAGAACTGGAGCGTCTTGGCGGTGTCGGATTGCCGCCAGAGTTCGCCGGTGAACGACAGGGTGAGATACCGCAGGTTGCCGCCGGTGCCGTTGATGAATTTGGCGCCGAAGGCGGTGCCGCCGGTGGAGCTGGTGGCGAGTAGGCCGAGCGCGCGGTTGGAACTGTTCGGCAGGCCAAAGCTGAGGTCGCCGCCGGTGGTTTGATCGCCATCGTTGGCGCCAAATTTGGAGGCCAGCGCGCCCTGCCCATACCAGCCGCTCAGACTGCCGAGGCCCAGGCCGCCGTTGGCGGTGGGCGTCTGCGGATAGGCAAAATCAATGGGATTGGCCAGCGCATAAACCACCCCATTGTTGGTGAACGGATTATCGGCATTCATCGAGGTGGCCCCGGGATTGGGCAGGGCATCGAAGTTCTGCGTGTAAATTGATCCGGGCGGGTCATAGATGATGGCCGAAGGCGGCTGCACCACGCTGCCGTTGTTGGTGGTGCCAGGGGTCGGATAGAAAAAGACCTGCCGCAGGAAACTCTGGCCGTCCGGGTAAGACCCATAGGAGCGATCGGCCAGCAGGTCGGCGTAATCCACGTAATCCAAGACGCGCGGCTGGCCGGTGTCGCCCAGCTGCGTGAGCGCCAGCCGGCCGGCCCCGCTCGTCAGGCTGAAGCTGGCGTGCCATTCATTGGTGGAGGAAAGCCCGACCTGGGTGTCGGCGAAAATCACCTTGAACTCGCCGGCCGCGATGAGGGCGTTGCTGGGGAAGGCCCATTGCAGGAGGTTGGTGTAATTATTGGCCAGATAGAGGCCGCTCAGCGACAGGGCGTTGGTGCCGGGATTATAAATTTCCAGCCAGGGGGCGCGCTGGCCCGCGCGGTTGGTGAGGCCGGTCAGGTTGTTCGCTTCCAGCTCATTGATCCAGAGCGACGGAAAGGTGGGCAGCGTGGCGGCCACGCTGTTGGCGGCGGCCGGCGTGGCGGCCGTCAAAATCAGATTGACCACCGGGGGGGCCAGATTCACGTTGGTGGCAATACCGGAACCGGACAAGCGGAGCGTCAGCGGACCGCCGTTGGTGCTTTGCAGATACCAAAAGCTCAAAGTGTTGGTGGAATTGGTCACCAGCGCGGGAGAAATCGTCTGCCAGATGGACGAGCTTTGGGAGGAGCCGCCGCCGGTGGCCATCATATGCAAACCGGCGTTGCCGGAATGTTTGACGGTGGAGCTCAAAACCGAGCCGGACAAGTTGGCCGAAACGGTCCAGGGACCGGGGAAGGCGGTTTCAAAGCCGCCGTTGGTGAAGAGATTCACGCCGGCTTCCGGCACGCTGCCGGCCACCAGTTTAAGATCGTCGAGGTAAACGTCCCCAGCCGTTTGCAGATACATATAAAAGCTGGAGCTGGTGGCCTTGCCAGTGGTGGATACATACGTCCACTGCGGCGCGGCGGTGGGGTTGGTCGTGCCTAACACGGCGGTCCAATTGCCGGGGCGCCAGTTGTCCTGGCGCGCGTCGATTAATTGGAGCGCGGCGCCCGTGCCATCGGCATTGGTGGCCCACGGCAGGGAATTCTGATATTTCACCTTGGCCACGGTCAGGTTGGTGGGGCCCAGGGTGAGCGTTTCGCCATCGCGCTGCAAGGTGCCGGCAAAGGTGTCAAACACCGGGTTGGTGGCGCCATAGGCGGCGGCAAAGCCGGGGCCATTTTGCGCGAGGACCAGATAATTGGTGGGGGCAATGAACGCGCCGTTCGGGAACGTGTAGGACAAGCCGTTCACCTGCCAGCCCGATAAATCAAAGGCCAGATTGGTGGAGTTGTTATAAAGTTCGACGAATTGGGCGTTGTCCCCCGTTGGGGCATACATGATTTCGTTGATGACCACTTGGCCGACGGGCGAGGCATTGGTGCCGCCATAGGCCACGCTGACGCGGTTGCTCTCGCCGCCGATGGCTTGGCCATGGCGATCCACCCCGACCACGCTCATGGCATTGGTGCCCGGGACCAGCGGCACGCGAACCACCCAATTGGTCAAGTTGATCCAAGTGAGCGGATAGGCCAGGCCGTTGATCCACACCGCGGCCGCATCCACCGGGGCCTGACCCGTGACATACGCGACGTTATTGCTGACGGACACGCTGGGGTTGACCACGAAGGCGGCCGCGTTCACCGCCGCCAACTGGGCCATGATGTTGGTGCGCGCCTTGGTGATCCACGGCTTGATATTGGTTTCCGGGTTTTCAACATTGAGGCCATTGGCGGTGAAGGCCGCGTATTTGTCATTGAGCAACGCCCCGCTGTTGGCAAAGTCGAGCGGGCCGTTGACGAGTTCCTGCAGCGCCCGCCAATACATGCGCCGGAAGGTCGGGGTGGTGAAAACGGCGTTCAGGTTGGTGTCCTGCGAGCTCACGTTGAACAGGTTTTCGCCCGGCCCCCAGCCGGAGTTGCCCAGGACGATGTTGAAGTCCCACATCAGCAGGGAATATCGGGTTTCCTGCGTGCCGATGTAGCCGTAAAGATTTTGCCCGGCGGTCGAGCCAAAGCTATCCGAGTTGCCGGCGGCGTGATTGGCGGCAAACACCCGCATCCAGTTTTCCATGTCCGCAATATTTTGCAGATTGGCGACATAATTGGGATGATTGGTGGCGCTGGCGGCATCGATCAACGAAAACACCCGGCTATAGTCATTGTTGGAATCCGCCGTGCGGCGGACCAAGAAATTATAGCGGTAGCGCGCCGTCTTTTTAACCCCGCCCGTGGTGGTGAACGGCATCAGGCTGCAAAACTGAACGTTCCCCAGATTGAAGCCCATGACCGCCCCCGACGGGAATGGGGAAAATTCAAACCACGGCTGCATTTTATACAGGTAGCCGTCGGAATCGTTGGGCCAATATTCTTTAACCATGTCGCTGCCGGGGCACTGGGCATCTTCCATCAAGGTGCCGCGCCGGTTGCCGTTGACATAGACCACGATGAAGCGGCGATTGAGCCAGGGCACGCCAAGCGCCCGCAGGAAGCTGTTGGCCAGTTGTTCGCGCTGAAGACTGCCGTCGTCGCCCGGCGCATTGCCCGGCTGATGAATCTTGTTGAAATCGGTCGCGCCCAAAAACAGGTCATCCGCGTTGAAAGTCCATTTGTAATGACACAGTTTTCCGTCCGGAAAATCGAAGCTTTGATGATACGGGCTGCCGGCAAATCGGGCCTGAATGTTGTAAAAAACCCGGTTGCCGTTCACGCAGGTGCAGTCGATTCCCTCATTGCTCAGGTTCGCCAAGCTGGCCCAGCGCGCCGAATTGGTCTGCGTGACCCACAACCGATAAACGCCGAAACTGCCGCCGGGCTGGCCGTCGCCAAAGAGCACCAAACCTTCGCGCTCCGGCTCATTGTTCCCGGGCCGCAGCGCGGGGAAGCGGGTGTTCGCGCCCAAGCTGTCCGTCGCCGAAATATAGAAGGCAGCCAGCGTGTCCGCACTTTGACCGGGAATGCTCGCGCTGAAAATGCCGTCACCGGCCACGGCATCGTCCCCGGTGCCGTTATCCGTCATCGGCACGGCGGTATAAGCCGTCGCCGGATCCAGCCGGTAATTGAGCGTGAGATTTTGCAGGCCGTTGGGGGCATGCACTTGGGCGGTCACAATCGCCGGCTGGTTGGCGGCCGGGGCGCTGGGGAAGTGCGTGACGTTGTAAAGCGCCGGGCCCGCGTTGGCCACCGCCTGGCTGTTGGCTGCGCCCGGTGAACCGAGATTGGCCGGCACCGCCAGCGGCCCGGTGGCTTCCAGCCAGTTGCCATTCAGCCGGAAAAGCACTTCCGGCCAACCGTGCAGCCAGCGCGCCTTGAAGCGCAGGGTGGCCGTCTGGCCAGCGGCCAGCGTATTGGCGTTCAGGTTTGCCTGGCAGGAATTATCCCCGGTCCACAGCTGGCTGCTGCTACGAATATGCAACGACTGGCTGCTGGCGTAGCCCGTGGGTTCCAAACTGGAGCGGACCATGCAACCTTGGAAGGACCAGTCGTTCGTGCCGCTTTCAAAGGTGGGATTGGCGACATAGTTGGTGCCGTTGGCAGCCAGGACTTCGAGGTTGTCCACCAGGCATTCGCCGGGATTTAGCAGGCCAATCTGGGCATGCTTGATGCCCGATTCCGTGTTGGTGCCGAGATCCAGCACGCCGGTGCATTCGATGTTGGTCCAGGGGGCTTTTTGCGTTTCATCACTGTCCGCCCAGTTGGCGGCGAGCCGGTGATTGGCGCGCGGGTCAATCAATTCCAAGCTGCTGCCGCCGCCGTCCGCCCATTGACCCCAACGGCCGCCGGTGCCATACGTCACCTGGTCTTCCGCCACCAAAATGGGCGTGTTGGTTCGATAAAGTTGGGGCATGGACAGCACGACCAGTTCGCCGTTGTGCGACAGCTTGCCGCTGAAATTGCCCACGGTATTCCCGCTGTTCAGATTGGGATACTTGGCGAACAAGTTGGCCGGATTGCGCGCCACCACCAGATATCCGTTGGGAGCGAGCGTGACCCCGGGGAAAGTGAAGGTGACGCCGGCGGAAAGCTGCCAGCCGGCCAGATTCACCAAGTTGGTGCCCTGATTGTAGAGTTCGATGTATTGGTCGTCGTCATTGCCACTGATCGGGTTGAACATCAATTCATTGATCACCACATCGCCTATTCGGATTGGGCTGTTGTTGGTGCCGGGGGTGTTGGTGGTGAAGGCATAGAAATCATTGGCGCCATCCGGCCAGCGCCCGTAGGAAACCCCGTCGAACTGTGCGCCAAATTGCAACGCGTCCAACACGCGGCGGCCGTCCGGCTTGAGGAGATAAAGCGTCTCGCCCGTGCCGCTGAGGGTGAAGCCGAATTGCGGTTGCAGGAACGTCACAAAGCCGTTCGGAGCGATGATCGTGCCTGCCGGAAGAACCAATTTGTTGGTGGCGGGATTATCCGTCAAAATGCAGCCGGAAACATCGACGCTCGTCGCGCTATGGTTGTATAGTTCGATGAACTGCGGCACGGCGATATTTTCCGTGTGCGATAAAATTTCATTAATAAGCACATTGCGCAACGGACTGGCGGTGAACGATTCCGGCTGGCCAGGCGAACCGCCCAGCCCATCGCTAATGCCCCACGCGCGCGGGTCGCCTTCGCCGTAGGTCGGGTTGGCCAAGACAATGGAATGGCCCATCTCGTTCGCTGCGACTGGCCACGGATAGGTATCCGAGTAAGGCACCGTGAGCAGCACATGGGCGTGTTCGTCCAGCAATTGCAGCGTTTCGGCTTTCTTCAGGCTGCCGGTGTAGGGACCCATGACATTGGGAAGGCCATAAACACTTTGCAGGTCAGCCGGCACAGCGGCCACCACGATGAAGCTGTTGGAGGCAATGAGCGTGCCCGCCGGAAACGTGTACCTCATATCCGCACAGGTGATTTGATAGCCGCTGAGGTCATGAAGCCACGGGTTGGAATTGTAGATTTCGATATATTCCAAATTCTTGCCATCCGGGCGCGGGGCGGGCTTATACATGATTTCCGAAATCACGATGGGCGTCAGCCGGCTGCTCGGGCCCAAATTATCATGCGAGGTTAGAAATGGGGTGGTGCTGACTGCCGTGGAGTTAGCGCTTTCGCGCGCGCCGGTGTAGGCCGAAACCACATAATAAAAAACATTGGTGGACGAAAGCTCGGGATCGGTGAAGGCGAGCGTCGCATTGGTGGCAAGGGTGGTGTAGCTGCCGGTTGGCGAGGTCGAGCGTTTGACATAATAGCCCGCGGCTCCCGAGACCGCCGCCCAGTTCAGGGTGAATTGATCGCCTTGCGCCTGCAAAAACAGCCCGGTGGGCGGTTCGAGGATGACCGTCAGCGTGGCCGGCGGGCTGCTGGTGACGGAACGGAGGCTGTTGGAAACCACCACCACATAGTCGGCGTCATGGCTAAAGTTGACACTGCTGAAATTCAGCGTTGGCGTGGCGGAGCCGGAACGGCCGCCGCTATCGGTCAGGTTGGTGTAGACTCCGCTGCCCACCGCTCCCGCCAGCCACTGATACGCCGGCGGCGGATCGGCCAAAGCCCGAACCGACAGTTGAGCATTGTTGCCATAGACGACGCTCTGAGAGCGGGGCGGCGTATAAATGATCGGATAGGTTGGTTCGTTCGTTGCCCCGGCAACAATGTTGGAGCCGACGATGGTTTCATAGCCATAATCAAGCACGTTCAAGGTGATTAGGTTCGGGTTGGCCGTATTATAAGCCAAGTGCACCCAGCCATAGTTCGTTTTCGAGCCGCTTTTCAGCATCAGCCCCACATAACCCGCCGTGTCCTGATGCAACGGCCATTCGCCCACCACGACGGAATTATCAGACCCCTTGTAAAGATAGCCAACGCCATTGGCCGTGGCGACCAGATTGGTACCGACGGTGAAACTGGAACTAATCAAGGTGCCAAAGGAAATGACGGGTTCGCCGGTGTTGGCCTGACACAAGACCAAAGCCGACAAAGAATTCGGCGCGGGCTTGTTATTCACATACGGCTTCTCCGCGTTGGGAGTATTACCATCAAACGACACATTGAAGTCATTGGTGCCGTCCTGGTTCAGGTCAAAGGTATAATTGGGCCAAACCGGGGCCGAGGGGCTGAGCGATTGGTTGACCGGGCCGGAATAAATAATGGCCCCTTGCGCCATGCCGGCAGCCAAAATCGAACCGGAGGCCAAGACGAGCGGTTTGGTTTTCATTTCAGTCATAATAGGCGGTGAAGAAGCCTGAAGTTTACCATGGTTTTGCAAGGTCTGTCGCGGGTCAATCGTGCCAAAATAAACGGCCAAAACCCCCCAGTCCATCATCGCCGCTAAAGCCAGGTATTTACCGAAATTATTTACGGCGGGCAGCGATCGCAGGCGCAGGTGGGGGCGGGAATTTTTTGGCTGCTCCGATTAAGGGGCCACGGGCCGGCGGCGGGGTGGAAAAGAAAAGGAAAAACCCCGCCGCGAACCCACAAAAATAGAACCCCGGCCGAAGCCGGGGTTGGTTTCAAGCGGTGAACGGTTGGCTGGTTACTTCATCCGGTCAAAGGTCTTTTGCAGGATCTGCCAGTCTTTGAGACCGGTGAACTTGCTTTGGAAGCTGGCGTTGATTTCGGCTTCCTTGGCGTTCTTGGTCGGCTTGTTGATTTTGTAGAGCACGCCGAAGTTGCCGGGGAAATCCGCGCTGGCCAGCTTGTAGGCGGCCATTTCATCGGTCACATCATGGCTCTTGGGTACTTCATTGAACACCCCCCCTTTGCGGGGATTGGCGGAATCAAACGCCCCTTCATAGAATTCCACACATTCGCTCAGACAATGCACGAAGCTGAAGCCTTCGTGATCCATGGCGGCTTCCATCGTGGCGAGCACATGGTTGGGATTGGAAGCGGAAGTGCGGGCCACAAACGTGGCCCCGACGGCGATGGCCTGCTTGGCGGGATTGATCGGATAATCCACCGCGCCCCAGATATCCGTCTTGCTCTTGAAGCCGAGCGGCGACGTGGGGGAGGTTTGTTTCTTGGTCAAGCCGTAAACCTGATTGTCCATGACGACGAGTGTCATCTTGATGTTCTTGCGCGCGGTGTGCGTGAAATGATTGCCGCCGATGGAGAAGGCGTCGCCGTCGCCGCTGAAGGCGAAGACGTGCAAATCCGGGCGGGACAACGAAACGCCGCTGGCGAACGGCAGCGCGCGGCCGTGAATGAAGTGCGCGCCGTGGGCCTGCACGAAATACGGGAACCGGCTGGAGCAGCCGATGCCGGAAATCGTGGTGATCTTCTCGTGCCACAGCTTGCGCTTTTCGATCAGCTTGAAATAAAGCGCGAGCACGGAGAAGTCGCCGCAGCCGGGACACCAGGTCGGGTGGTCGGCGACGATTTCTTTGCGGGTCAAGCCCGGGCGGGCGCCGGGGGCGATTTCCGGGGCGAGGGCGGTGATCGGTTTTTCGGACAAAGTCTGGCTCATAGGATTAGGCGGGAGAGATTATTTGCGCGCTTTGGCTTTCACGAGCTCGACGATTTCCTTCACCTTCCAGGTGAGGCCGTCGGTTTTGTTGACGCCCTGAATTTTCGCGTCGGTGTAGCGGGCGCGCAGCACCGCCCCCAGCTGGCCGTAGCCGTAAAGGCCTTCGTCGTTCATTTCCACGACGAGGATGTGGTGAAAGCCGGAGAAAATGTTTTCCAAGCCGTTCGGCAGCGGGTTGACGTGGCGCAGGTGGATTGCGGAAACACTGTCCCCGGCGGCGCGGAATCGGTCCACCGCCTCGCGAATCGGGCCTTCGGTGGAACCCCAGCCCACGAGTAAAACATGGCCTTCGGACGGGCCGTAAAGCTTTGGCAGCGGCAGCGTGGCGCCCAGCGCCTGCAGTTTCTTGCGGCGCTTGGCATTCTGCAGCATGTGCACTTTCGGCGAGCCGCTCGGATGGCCGTATTCGTCATGCTCCAGCCCGGTGGCGATGGGATATTTGCCGTCCAGGATGCGCGTGCCCGGCTTGACGTGCTGGGTGACGCCGTCCTTCGCCGCCAAGTCGTAAGGCTTGTGCGTGGCGACCGGCGTGAAATCCGGCGTGATGTCCTGGCAAACTTTTTCCAAATCCGGCTGGGGGAACGCCTCGATGCGCGTGGCGATGCCCTGATCGGTCAGGAAAAACACCGGCGTGCTGTATCGGCGGGCGATATTGACGGCCTCAATGGCCATGTAAAAACAATCTTCCACGTTGGCCGGCGCCAGCACGACGCGGGGCGAGTCCCCGTGGCCGCCATTAATGGCAATATTCAAGTCGGACTGCTCAATGTTCGTCGGCATGCCGGTGGAGGGCCCGCCGCGTTGGACGTTGATGACCACCAGCGGCATTTCCGCCATGACCGCCCAGCCAATGGCCTCGGTCTTGAGCGCAATGCCCGGGCCGCTGGAACCGGTGACCGCCACGCGCCCGGCGAAACTCGCGCCCAGCGCCATTGAGACGGAGGCGATTTCGTCTTCGCACTGAATGAACGAGCCGCCATATTTCGGCAGTTCGCGGCGCAAAATTTCCATGATGTCGGTCCACGGCGTGATGGGATAGGCCGCGCCAAAGCGCACCCCGGCGGCAATCAGGCCATAGGCTATGGCTTCGTTGCCATTCATCACCACCTGATGAACGCCCTTTTTCTGGCTGTCGGTGATTTGAAAAGTTTCCACCACGTTGCCCGGTGAATTCGCATAGCCCGCATGGAACGCCGCCAGGGCGTTGTTCAGAATGCTCGGGTCTTTGCCGGTGAATCGCTCGCCGAGGAGTTTTTCCAGCTTCGGCACATTCAGGTCAAACATCTTGGCGATGAGGCCGAGCGCGTAAATGTTTTTGCCCTTGTCCTTGGCCGTGCCGCCGATGGCCTCGACCGTGAGCGAGGAAATGGGAATCCCGACGTGGTGATAGTCGCTCTGCCATTCCGGCTTGGGCGTCACGTGGTCGGCGTCGTAAAGCACGATGCCTTTTTTCTTGAGCGAATTGATATGGCCCTCGTAGCTGTGCTGGTAGAAACAAAGCAGCACGTCCGCGTCGTCGCCGGCGGTCAGCACCTCGCCGCTGCCGATGCGCACCTGGAATATGGACGGCCCGCCGGAAATGGTGGAGGGAATCGTCATGAAGGTCATGACTTCCTGCTCACTGCGGCCGGCGAGGCGCGCGAGGAAACCGCCAATCGCCTGAATGCCGTCCTGGGAATTGCCGGCGATCCGGATGACGACTTCGTTGATCCGCGAAATCTTCTTCGCGCCGCCCGACGCCACGGCGCCGGCTGTTGTTATATCACTCATGAAACCTTGGATTACAGAATTGCGATCACCACGATGCATTAGGGCGCGCAAAGTCATTTCCGCGCATTACCGTGGCGCGAATACGGTAAAGCACGATCGCCAATCGCGTCAAATTCTAATGCCATGTTTATCTGCCTGATGTTGTGTGTTTTGCATAAAACGAGCGCGCAGAACAAGAAATACAAACGTAAATGATTAGGTTTTTTGATTTATGACGGAGCGGGAATGAACGGGCGGGCCCGATGAAAATATCCGCTTTGGCCGGGCGGCGGGTCGCGCCGGGGGGGGTTAGGCGGCAATTTTTTTCACCACCCAGCCCGCCGCCGCCAGGCCAAAGGCGCCGGTGACGAAGGTGGCCGAGCCGAGCCCGCCATTGCAATTGAGGCGG
Organism: uncultured Verrucomicrobia subdivision 3 bacterium; assembly: GCA_903842235.1. Lineage (GTDB taxonomy): Bacteria > Verrucomicrobiota > Verrucomicrobiia > Limisphaerales > UBA11358 > UBA11358. The sequence continues at coordinate 8,905 of CAIMLG010000164.1, read as the reverse complement.
GCGCCGGCTTCCGCCGCCACGCGTTTGGCGCCCACCGAGCCGTCCGGCTGGGGAAACACGGTTTTTTCCACCGAATACACGCACGGCAGATCCAGGGCGGCCGGGGACGCCGGAAACGAGGGTTCTTTCCGCAGGCGCCGCCGCACTTCCGACAGGAGGGGATCGTGGCTTGCCTGGGCCAGATCGCCGACCCGCACCGCGGTCAATTCGCGGCGGCCCCCCGCACCGCCACAGGAAACGACCGGCAATTTTTTGGCCCGGCAGGACACCAGCAGCAACACCTTGTTCGTCACCTCATCAATCGCATCGAGCACAAAATCATACGGCGGTGCCAAGAGCGCGTCCGCCGTCTGCCCGGTGAAAAAACGCTGCTCCGCGGTCACGCGGCAATCGGGATGAATGGCGTGGATGCGTTCGGCCATGACCGCGACCTTCGCGCGGCCCACAGTGTCAGTGAGCGCGTGGAGCTGGCGGTTGATGTTCGTCACGCAGACCTCGTCCAGGTCCACGAGCGTCAGCGCCCCGATCCCGGAGCGGGCCAGCGCCTCCGCCGCCCAGGTGCCCACGCCGCCGAGGCCGACGATGCAGACATGGGCCGCGCGGAGCTTGGCCAGCCCGCCCTGGCCGTAAAGCCGGGCGATGCCGCCGAAACGGGTTTCAAAATCACTCATGCCAAAGAAAAAATGCGCTTCCGCGGGAACCAGCCGGCGGCTTAGCTCGTCAGCGGCGCGCCGACGCCGATGCCGTGTTTCAAGCAATACGCGCCGTTGTCCACGTATTTCTGCGCCCACCATTTCAGGCCGGCGCGTTCTTCCTTCGTGAGCTTGCGGACGACCTGGGCGGGCGCGCCGAGCACCAGCGATCCCGGCGGAATGATCGTGCCCTGGGTCACCAGGGCCTTGGCGCCGACGATGGATTGTTTGCCGATGACCGCGCCGTCCAGAATGACCGCGCCCATGCCGACGAGACATTCATCGCCCACGGTGCAGGCATGGACAATGGCCCCGTGGCCGACGGTCACCCAGTTGCCGAGCAGACAGGGCCGCTGGTCCGCCAGATGCAGCACCGCGTTGTCCTGCACATTGGAGTGATGGCCCACGACAATGCGGTTGATGTCGCCCCGCAGCACCGCGCCATACCAGACGCTGCTGTGCGCGCCGAGCGTCACGTCGCCGAGCACGACAGCGGTGCGGGCCAGGTAAGCGCCCCGGCCGAGTTTCGGTTGGCGGCGGAGAAATTTATCAAGTTGCGGATCCAGTTCAGCCATGTGGGGAAATTTACCATGAAGCGGCGACGGCACAATTTCAAAGCAAGCCGGCTGCGGGCAGCGCGCGAAGTTGGCGAAGTGACAATTGCTTATGGTGGGGCGGGCGTCCTCGCGAGCCGGTCCGGGCGCCCGCCCGGCCAAAATAGAAATTGGTCGAACGCGGGCGGTTCTGCTAGAGTCCAATTGCAACATGACGAAGGCTGCGTCCACCCGCCCCGTGCCGCCCCGCCGGAAAATTCCGCGGTCGTTCAAGGATTTGACGCCGGCCAAGCACTTCAACCCGCGCACGTTTTTTCACGAGCTGATCCTGAAAGGCTGGCTTACCAAGCGCACCGGCCGCCACCGGCCGCCGGTCTTTCCCAAATTGAAGCGCCGGCAGGTGGCCATCACCTGGATCGGCCACGCCTCGTTTCTCATCCAGTTCACGGATTTGAACGTGCTGGTGGATCCCAATTTCGCGAACTGGCTGTTTCTCATAAAACGGCTCAAGCGGTCCGGCTTGCGCCTCCGCGACCTGCCGCCGATTGACCTGGTGCTGCTGACGCACGCGCATTTCGACCATTTTCACAAGCCGACCCTGCGCCGCCTGCCCGCCACGAAGATCGGCGTGATGCCGTGGGGCGTGGGCGACCTGGCGCGGAAACTGGGCTTTGCACGCATCGTGGAACTGGACTGGTGGGAAAGTTTCGCGCAGGGCGATTGGAAGGTGACGTTCACGCCCAGCGCGCATTGGGGCGCGCGGACGCTGCACGACCAGCATCGCGGCTACGGCGGCTTTGTGCTGGAGCATCAGGGCCGGAAAATTTATCACTGCGGCGATAGCGCGTATTTCGACGGCTTTGCGGAAATCGGCAAACGGCTGGCGCCGGAAATCGCGCTCCTGCCCATCGGCGCGTATCACCCGGAGACGTTTCGCAAAGTTCACATGGGGCCGGACGAGGCGGTGCGGGCATTCCAGGATTTGCGGGCCAAAGTTTTTGTGCCGATGCACTACGGCACCTTCAAGCTGTCGTTTGAGCCGCTGGAGGAGCCGCTGCGCTGGCTCAAGGAAATTACGGCGCAGCAAAAGCTCGCGCCCCGCCTGAAAATCCTCGACGAAGGCGTGCCCAAGGTGTTCTGATGGGCGAAAGCTGAAGCGCCATGTTTGAATTCGAACTGCCGGAAAAATTGCGTCGCTACGTTCCCCTCCTCGTCTGGCTGCTCGTCGGCCTCGTGCTGCTGGTCATTCCGCTGAAGATCCTGGAATACGGCTATCTGCCGGCCGATGACGCCTTGCGCCATGGCGCGAAGGCGGTCAGCGGCCAGGCTTGGCCGGAAATCCTCGTGGTGGGCGACGCGTTCAAGCTGGATCACAACCTCGGCTGGCACGCGTTGTTGGGCGCCGTGCATCAGGCGACGGGTTGGGGCGCGGAAAGTCTGGTGCTGTTTTCCGTGGTGAGCCTCTTTCTGCTCGTGAACGGCGCGGCACTGGCGTGGCTCCGGCGCCCGGAAGCATGGCTGGCCGCGCTGCTGGCGGCCATGGTGGTCTCGGACCTGCCGCAGCGGTTCCTGCTGGGCCGGCCGTTTCTGCTGACCCTCACGGGGCTGCTGGTCTTGCTCTTTGCCGTGCAGCAAAGCCGGCCGGGGTGGAAACATTTTCTGCTGTTCACCGCGCTGATCACGGGGTGCGCGTTTATGCACGGCGTGTGGTATCTCTGGGCGCTGCCGCTGGCGGCGATTTTCTTTGCGGGCCAATTCCGCTGGGCCGGCCTGCTGGCGGGCGCGTGGCTGGCGGGCGTTTTGGGCGCCGCGCTGCTGACGGGCCATCCCGCGGTTTATCTCAGCGAGGCGCTGCGCGTGGCGTTCCATTCCGTGGGCCAGCACGCAACCAGCCGGACGCAGGTCACGGAACTCCAGCCTTTCGCCGGCGACATTCTGGCGGTGATTCTTCTGGTGGCGCTGGTGGCGCTGCGGCTGTGGCTCAAGCCCCGGGCCATTCCGTTTGCGAAAAATCCGGCGTTCTGGCTCGTCTGCGGCTGCTGGCTGCTGGGCTTTCGCATCGGTCGCTTTTGGGAGGATTGGGGCTGGCCGGCGCTGCTGGTTTTAATCGCGACGGAAGCGGAATTTCTTTTGCTCGCCAAGTTTGCCGCGGATTCGTTGCGCCGCCTGCTGCTGGCGATGATCCTGGCCGCCGCCGCGTTTCTTGCGGTGACGAGCGATTTGAACAGCCGCTGGACGCAAAGCCTGACGTGGCAATTTCTCACGCCGGAAGTGCCGGGGCTGGCGGGCTGGCTGCCCGAGGACGGCGGCATCCTTTACAGCGCGGACATGACCGTGTTTTACCAGACCTTCTTCAAAAATCCCCACGCCCACTGGCGCTATCAACTGGGCTATGAGCCGTCGCTGATGCCGGCCGCCGACTTTGCGACCTACCAGAAAATCCTCTGGAATAGCGGGGATGCCAAAGCCTACGCGCCATGGGTGGCCAAGATGAAGCCGGCGGACCGGCTGGTGATCCGTGGCAACAGCGGACAACGGCCCAACCTCCCGCAATTGGAATGGAATTACGGCGTGAGCGGATTGTGGATTGGCCGAACCCCGCGCCCAGAGTCTTAGCCCTTGGCCAGCCCGTCGCACTGTTTGGCCAGCGCAAAATCCTTTGCCGTCAGCCCGCCGGCGTCGTGGGTGGTGAGCGCCAGCGTGACCTTGTTCCAGCGCACATCAATGTCCGGATGATGCTGCGCCAGCTCGGCGAGGCTGGCCACTTGGTTAATGAACTGCATCGCGGCGGGAAAATCCTTAAAGACCAAGGTGCGCGAGATGATTTCCCCCTGCCGCTGCCATTCCGGAATCGTGGCCAGCGCGAGCATGACCTTGGCCGGGTCCAGCTTGATTTGGCCGGCGGCGAAACTCTCCAGCGATTCCAAGCTCACTTTGGACACCTCCCGGTAAAGCCCCAGGCTGGTCACCAGCGACCAAACCCACGCCAGCCCGCAGAGCCCCACCCCCAGCCAGACCCAGCCGAGGCCGCCCGCAGCCGGCGGCGGCGTGTCACTGAACATCATCCGGTAATAGCTGCCGAGCTGGCGGAAAGCCCACTGGCAGAACAAAACAAAGCCGGCGAGGAACAGCAGCAGTTGCACCGCGCCTTCCGCCCGGCGCCCGGCCATCAGCGTGCCCAGGCCGGGCGTGCCGAGCAGGTTCATCAACGCGGCGTTGCGGGCCTGGGTGCGGTTAATTTTTTTCCGTGTTGAAGATGGTTTCATAGGCATACATCAGCGCCGCGAAACCGATGGGGGCGGTGAAGAGCACGCCCACACAGCAGGCGAGCACCCCGGCGATATTCAGCAGCCCGATCAGGAGGATGAGGCCGAACACCTGCCACCAATGCTTGTTGACCATCTTGAAACTGGTTTTCATCGCCGTCCAGAAATCCATCTGCCGGTCCACGATGAGCGGCAAAGTGAATTTCCAGCAGGTGGCCAGATACATCACGGGGACGGCACAAATTAGCGCCACCGGCAACAATATGGATAACGTCGGTTTGATCATGGCCCAAATCTCCGCCTCCGAAGGATTAGCGTTGTGCTGCAGGTGACTAAACATCGGGATGAAATAAAAGAGCGCCACCACGATCACCGGAATCAGACAGGCGCCGATCAGCAAAGCCGGCACCAAGGTGCCCAGGAACAACTGGCCGAACGCGCGCCGGAAACCGGAAAAGAGGTCCGCGATTTCCGCCGGTTCCCCCCGGTTGGCGCGGATGAACATATAAAACAGCCCCCCCATCAGCGGCCCCGAAATTACGAAGTTGGCGATCCCCACCAGCACGCCCAGTATGGGAATCTGCTGGAGTCCGCCCATGGCCCCTTGGATCAGCATATATAGCAGCGCGCCCACAAACAGCACGCCCATGTTGTTTTTCACCAGCTCCCACCCACGCGAAATACAGCCGCCAAGATCCAGTTCGAAGTCATGTTCGACAAAGTCTGCGGCGGTCCGGGGCGGCGCAATGGCACTAGGAATGATCGCCGTGGCCAGCGCCTCGGCGAATTCCGGGAACTGCGCCAGCGGGCGGAATTCCGCATCGCCCTCGCCTTTGGCCAGCGTCTGCGCGTTGAGCCGGCTCTCCGCCAGCCACTGCCGCACGTCTGCGTCCGTGATGGGACCATATTCTTTGCCGTCGCCGCCGATGATGAAATAAATCGCCATAAAAAATCCTTCGCCGAGCAGTTTCTAATGGATTGTTCCCACGGGAGCAAGCGATTTACGGCTAATTGGGGCATAAGCCGGGCCGTTTCCCGCCAAGGGGTGGGGATTTTCTGCGGTTAGGTGCGGTCGCGCAAAGTTGTCCCGACACAGGAAGCCGCCTTCAGCCGGCTTTCTCCTCTGCTGGGCATGAGCCCCGCCTGGCTTCACCCGTTCCGCACGAACATTTTCCCCGGCAATTGCCGCACCAGCCGCTTCATCTCCAGACTGAACAGCGCCACGCTCACCGCCGAGCTGGGCAGGCCGCTCGCCCGGATGATTTCGTCAATGCTCGATTCGTCGCCGGCTTTTACCGCAGAAAATACGATTTGCTCGTTTTCCCCCAGCTCCAGCGCCGGCAGCACGCCGGTTGTGCTGGCCGAAGCCGGCCGGTTGCTCGCCGGAAACAGGTATTCAAACTCACTCAAGATGTCTTCCACGCCCTCGCACAATTTCGCGCCCTTTTTGATGAGGTCGTGACAGCCCTTGCTGCGCGGCGAATCAATCCGCCCCGGCACCGCGAAGACCTGGCGGCCGTATTCCGTGGCAAAATTCGCGGTAATGAGCGAACCGCTGGTGAGGTTCGCCTCCACCACCACTGTGCCCAGCGTCATGCCCGCCACGATGCGGTTGCGAATGGGGAAACTTTGCTTGTCCGCCGGGCGGTTGAAGGGGAATTGCGTGATGACCGCGCCATTGGCCGCGATGCGCTCGAACAACTCCGCGTTTTCAGGGGGGAAAATCAAATTAATGCCCGTGCCCAAGACGGCAATCGTCCGGCCTTTGCCGCTCAGGGCGCCCTGATGCGCCGCGGTGTCAATGCCGCGCGCGCCGCCGCTCACCACCGTCACGCCGGTGTAGGCGAGTTGATAGGCCAGCTTACGCGCCGTCTCAATGCCGTAATGCGTCGTCATGCGCGAGCCGACCATGGCCACGGCGTTTTTATCCTTCGCCGTCAGGGTGCCTTTGACATACAGCACCATTTACGTTCCAATATGTCAAAACTCGCAAACCCTATGTATTCTAAAGGTCTTTTCACTGTTTTTCTTCTTTTCCTTTGTAAATGACCGAGTGGGAAAGATGGGTTTTCCAGTTTTCGGCGTAGCGCGCGGCCAATGCCGCGTCGTCAATTATCAGCAAGTTTTCCGCGTTCTCGCTCTCGGCGGCTTTCGTAAAATTAAAACTGCCGGTCAAGATTTTATGGCCGTCAATCACCATGATTTTGTTGTGGGCGATGTTGTGCCGGGCATCAATGAACGTCGGGATGTCGGCGTGTAGGAAAAAATCCGCCTCGCTGTATCGCTCCGTCCGCTGGCTTTTATCGAGAATGACGGTCACATTCACGCCGCGCCTGTGCGCGTCAACTAGGCCTTTGGCAATCGGCGCGGATGAAGAATGAATACGCCTGCACCAAAACCGCGTTGGTGGCCGTGCGAAGGCTCGCTACGATGGCCTCGGTGCATCCGCCCTTGGGCGAGAAATACACTTTGATGTCCGTGGCCGTCGCGACGGACAATGAAATCAACAGTGCCAGCAAAACTCTTAACATAAAAAACAGGGTTGTTGACCGTTTATAGCAGCTCAAATATGATTTGCCGATATGAAAACACTCGACCAGTTGACCGTTGCTGAATTGCAGGCGATTTCAGCGCTTCACATTCAGATCGCCGAAATCCTAGAAGGCAAGTCTGCCGCGCCAAAATCAGCTAGAGTGCCGAAAGCTGAAAAAGCAGAGAAGTCGGCAAAGCCTGGAAAGAAAAAAGGTGGCATCACGGCTGAAGGGCGTAAAGCTCTCAGCGACGCGATGAAAGCCCGCCACGCTGCCCGCCGTTTGGAAAAGGAAAAAGCGGCGAAGGCCGCGGCTAAGGCTGTAAAGAAGAAGTAGGCGGCTGGTCGGTTAAGAGGCATTCCACGCATCGCGGGCACGAATTTAATTTCAGTGCTCGCTGTTGTGCTAGATGGGGTGTTCAATGGAGCCTACAAATAACTTTTGAAGTAGCTCGTTCTGGATTCTCTCCAGACTCTATTCCCCATGCTAGAATTATAGTCCATATCCTACCGTCCATCGGTTTCTTTCTTTCATTGTAACCGTTAAGCCAGCCAGCTTGAATCCGCTAAGTCCGCAGAGATAAAACCCTGTATGTTTACATACAGGGTTTATCTGCGGGCGTGCGGATGCCCGCAAAGTGGTGGTTGTGCGGAATACTACTCTTTGCCAAGAAATTACAAACGAATTGTCATTATTGACTAAAGTTGCCCGCATAGAAAATGTGCGGATGCCCGCATAGATTTTAAGCGGACAAAATATCAAGGTGCTAAATCCCTAGAATCCGCCCAAAGCCGTGCGGACTGTATTATTCAATGCTTCCAATGGTTTTAGAATATCACTATAGAGGCATCCGCACAGAATCATGGTCAGTTTTAGGGTCTTCGTGCGGACTTAGTAGCGTCCGCACACAGTTTTCAATAAAAAAAAGAAAGATTTTTTGCGATGGCTTTCCTCAATGTTTATCGTGTAATAATCAGTTTTAGAGGGGTGCCAGGCACACTAATCAAATCTTTTTTCGGAAAAACTGCCTTGACAGTCTTATGATGATTCGTCGGGGTCGTCATGGTGATGGCTTAGACAATAGAAACAATGAATAATACAAATAACGAAACGGCTGTCCCGTGCCTACAAACGGTTAACTCAACAGGAACTGACTCAGATAAAGGGGTAGTTCTCGACTGGAAAGAAACGTGTGATGGTTTAGCGTTCAATGCCTTTTACAGAGCAGGCTGTTTAAGTTGTAGCTACAACATCAGCTCCGGCATAAGCTTTGGCCTAGACATCGACCAAGGCCTCGACCAAGGCTTCGACATTTGGAGCGTAGAAACGATGATTTCAGATCCATCTGAGAACTATTTACATAGCCGAGTATTTCATACTGTAGAATCGGCTAAAGCATATTGTTTAGAACACGCTAGGTCGGTTCTGACCATGAGTAACAACATTAACAACTAGAACTACTGCTATGAGCCTAAACATTAAGATTGAAACGGTCGGTTCGCTAGATGCTGCCGCCCTATGCCAGATGGAAAAAGAAGGGGTCAAGTTCCGTTCGCAGTATTCGGGTAGCGCGAAAAACATGTGGTATTTTACTAACCGCGCCACAAGGCTAACCTACTCGGTCAGCATGGTCGAGTATTGTAAATACCTAGACACACCATAAGAGTGCTATAATCAAACACCACTACGGCGGTTGATAGGTTCGATTCCTATGAGTGGTGCCAATGGAAAATACAGATAACGAAACCATTAGGGTCAAGATTCTAGCTCGTATTGCCGCGCTTAACCTTGACGTAACCACTGCAAAAGTCTTCGTTCCTAAGCTCAAGCCTGAGCATTTGGGAGCAATCCTAACGCTTGAT
>CAIMLG010000163.1 GCA_903842235.1 uncultured Verrucomicrobia subdivision 3 bacterium | reverse complement strand
GCACCGTCACCGGCACTTTGGGCACCGACCAAATCCCCAATCTTGATGCAGGCAAGATAACCACCGGCACCTTGGCCCCAACCCAGATTCCCGATCTGGATGCCGCCAAGATTACCAGTGGTGCCATGACCGACGCGCGCCTTTCCCCGAACGTGGCCCTATTGAACAATTCCCAGACGTTCAGCGGTGCCAAGACTTTTTCCGCAAACGTGACCGCAACGCGTTCCCTCCGCCTTCAGGGCTTGTTGCGTAGCGGTTCGGAAACCAATGCGGTCTCCCCCTTTTATCCCTCAAACCCGGACAGCTCAACTGGGCTGGTCATCCGGCGGATCTGCTCGACGACCTCCGTTTCCAACTCCGTCGTTGCCCGGACCGACAAGCTCACGCTCGTTCGTGATGGGACCGCCTCGGGGCTCAATATTGTCTTCGCAGCCGGTTCAGGGGTTACGACCATCAATGCCACCGGCATCACCCGCACGGGCACCGTCGTGACTCGAGTGCTGTCAACCGCCAGCCCGCCGCTATGGACAGTGGTTTTTTCCGATTCACAGAAGGTGGTTCACTACGACATCTCCTTCGGCGACATCTACGACACTAGTCACACCTGCCACGTGATCCTTGATCGTTACGACGACGGCGTTGAAAGCGACTACTTTATGGTCGGAACCCTGACCAGCACCTACAACCAGTAATGCGCGCAAGGCAATCTATGAAACAATTGAAGTCCAAAGCACCTTTCAATGCGCTATCCACAATCGGCTGTGTCGTCCTCGGCGTCGCGATCAGCGCGCTGGCGCAGAATTATTCCATCGACTGGTCCACCATTGACGGCGGAGGCGGCACGAGCACCGGCGGTGTTTATGCCGTCACCGGCACCATCGGCCAGCCAGACGCCGGCACAATGACGGGCGGAAGTTTTTCGCTGACCGGCGGGTTCTGGAGTCTCATCAATTTGGTGCAAACCCCTGGCGCACCCACACTGTTCGTCAGTCACAGCGGCAACACGGTGACGGTATATTGGGAGAATGCTGCAGGCTGGAATCTGGTGCAGAGCGGCAATCTCACCACGCCCATCGTCAGTTGGTCGGCGAGCGCCGGTGTGACGACGAGCAACGGGACAAATTATCTGAATCAGGTGAACCCGGTTGGAAATCTGTTCTTCCGCTTGAAGAATCAGTGAATCTGACCATGCCAACAAAACCCCGGAAGCCAGTCGCCTGGCTTCCGGGTGTTGAATTCGATTGGTAGGGCGGCGCTGCTGCGCCGCTGGCTGACCAGCAGGTCAGCCCTGCCACATCACTTGCTCTTCTTGAGCGCGCTCAAGCCCGCATAGACCGCGTTCTTGCCGAGCAATTGCTCGATGCGCAGGAGCTGATTGTATTTTGCCAGACGGTCGGAGCGGCTGAGCGAACCGGTCTTGATCTGGCCGCAGTTTGTGGCCACCGCGATGTCAGCGATGGTCGCGTCTTCGGTTTCACCGGAGCGGTGCGAAAGCACGGCGGTGTAACCGCTGAACTGCGCGAGCTGCACGGCGTCGAGCGTTTCGGTGAGCGAACCGATCTGGTTCACTTTCACGAGAATCGAATTGGCCGTGCCGGTGTCGATGCCCTTTTGCAGGAACTTCACGTTGGTGACGAACAGATCGTCGCCGACGAGCTGGACCTTGTCGCCGATCTTGTCGGTGAGTTGCTTCCAGTGCTTCCAATCGCCTTCGGCGCAGCCGTCTTCGATGGAGACGATGGGATACTTCGCAACCAGCTTCGCATAAAAGTCCACGAGTTCCACGCCGGTCACGGTCTTGCCGGTGGATTTCTTGAAAGTGTAGGTGCCGTCGTGGTTGTAGAATTCGGAGGCGGCCACGTCGAGCGCCAGGTTGATCTGCTTGCCGGCTTTGTAGCCCGCGTTCTTGATGGCGGCGAGGATGGATTCAATCGCGTCTTCCACGCTGTCGAGCTTGGGCGCGAAACCGCCTTCGTCGCCGACGGCCGTGGACAGGCCGCGCTTCTTCAACACGCCCTTGAGCGCGTGGAAGGTTTCGGTGATGGCCTGCAACCCTTCGCTGAAGGTGTTGAAGCCGTGCGGCTGGATCATGAATTCCTGGAAATCAATCGGGGCGTCGGAGTGCGCGCCGCCGTTGATGACGTTGGCCATCGGCACGGGCAGCACTTTGGCGTTGGGTCCGCCGAGGTATTTGAAGAGCGGCTGGCCGATGGCGGCGGAAGCGGCCTTGGCATTCGCGAGCGAGACGGCGAGGATGGCGTTGGCGCCGAGCTTGGACTTGGTTTCCGTGCCGTCGAGCTTGAGCATCGTGGCGTCCACGGTGAGCTGGTCGAGCGCGTCCACGCCGATGAGCGCGGCTTTGATCTTGGTGTTGGCGTTGGCCACAGCCTTGAGCACGCCTTTGCCGCAATAGCGCTGCTTGTCGCCGTCGCGGAGTTCGATGGCTTCGTGTTCGCCGGTGCTGGCGCCGCTGGGGACGGCCGCGCGGCCGACCGCGCCGCATGCGAGGGTGACATCGACTTCGACGGTGGGGTTACCGCGCGAGTCGAGGACTTCGCGCGCCTGGAGGTTGGTGATTTGTGTCATAAAAAATCGAACGCCCATGATAAAACGCGGCGGCGGTGAGTCAAGACGGGCATGGCGGTTCTGGACGAATTAACCGGAAGTTAAGGTGAAGATTAATCGCCATCGGCCTAGCCGCCCGGCCGGTTCCGTGGTTAATTGAGGTAAATCCATGTTCGCCAAGCCCAAACATCCGCCGCACAAGATCGAATTGAACCTCCGCGAGGTCGGCCAGTTGTTCAACACGATGGACCCGGCGCCATTTCCCGAAAAGGATTTGGACAGCGACGCGGAAGAATTCATTTTGAGCTGGGTCGGCGAATTTCCGCTGGACGAACCAGTCTCGCTGGTGGTGCATGTGGCGGAGCTGCCCGCCGAGGCCAACGCGCAAACCGTCGTGGAACAGGGCGTGCATCATTACTTCACCTACCGCGCCCGGCTGAACCGCATGGAACTGCGGCGACTGCTGAGCGACGGCCAGAAAAGCCTGTTCATCGGGCTGGCGTTTTTGTCGGCCTGCTTGACCGCCAGCCATGCCCTCGGCGCCGGCACCGGCGGCGACTTTCGCAGCATCGCCCGTGAGAGCCTGACCATTGCCGGCTGGGTGGCCATGTGGCGGCCCATGCAAATTTATCTCTACGACTGGTGGCCGCTGCGGCGGCGCGGCCGGCTGTATCGCAAGCTGGCCCGGATGCATGTGGAGGTGCGGAAAAAGGGCTGACCCGCTCCGGCTCTCCCCGGCTCCCTTGGCCCGAACCCGAAACAATTTGTGTTGTCCATCGGTGGCTAAGCCGCAAAGATGACGGGGAAATTATGAACGGCGCCTTCGCCTATCTCTGGATTGCCCTCGGGGGCGCGCTCGGCAGCGTCTCCCGCTACTGGCTGAACGACATCGTCTCGGCGCGCTTCGCCACCTTCCCGATGGGCACGCTGACGGTCAACGTCCTCGGCTCTTTCATTATCGGCGTGTTCGGAGCCCTGACCCTCCCCGAAGGCCGGATGAACTCGGACACCCGCATCTTTGCCACCCAGTTTATCATGATCGGCATCTGCGGCGGCTTCACCACCTTCTCCTCGTTCAGCTGGCAAACCTTGAGCCTGCTGCGCGACCGCGAATGGCTTTACGCCGGCGGTAATGCCCTGTTCTCCGTCAGCCTGTGCTTGGTCGCCGTCTGGCTTGGCTTCCTGCTCGGCGCGCTGTTCAACTCAATGAAAGGAAATTGATATGCAAATCCCCACGGACGCCGTCCTCCTCCGCATTTTCCTCGGCGAAAGCGACCGCTGGGAGCACACGCCTCTTTACGAAGCCATCGTGCTCAAGGCCCGCGAGGCGCACCTGGCCGGCGCGACCGTACTGCGCGGACCGATGGGTTTTGGCAAATCCAGCCGCCTGCACACGGCGAAAATCCTCCGGCTCTCCCTGGATCTGCCGCTCGTCATCGAAATCGTGGACAGCGAGGAAAAGGTCAACGCCTTCCTACCCGCGCTGGATGGCCTGCTCGGCGGCGGGCTGGTGACGCTGGAAAAAGTCAAGGTTCTCCATTATCGCAGCGGCGAAAAAAGTTGATTTTCCCGGGCGAATCCGCACTTTTCCCCTTCACCACCCAACCCTTTTTTTGGCCGTTGGCATTTTGGGCTTTGCACCGGGATTTAAAAATTTAAAATCCGCGCGATGACACAAGCTCAAGTTCTCCAGATGTTCCGCGACAGCGGCGCGCTCCTCGAGGGTCATTTCATTCTGCGCAGCGGGCTGCACAGCCGCCAATTTTTTCAATGCGCCCTGGCGCTCCAGCAAATGCCCGCCGTGGAAAAACTCGGCGCGGCGCTGGCCGCCAAGGTCCGGCCGCTCGGGGCCACCACCGTAGTGGCTCCCGCCATGGGCGGCCTCGTCATCGGCCAGGAAGTTGCCCGCCAACTCGGCGCGCGCTTCATCTTCGTGGAAAAAGAGGAGGGCAAACTCGTCCTGCGGCGCGGCTTTAAAATTGCGCCCGGCGAAAAAATTCTCATTGTCGAAGACGTGGTGACCAAGGGCGGCCGCGTGCAGGAAACCATCGACATCGTGCGCGCCCAGGGCGGCACGGTGGTCGGCGTGGCCATGGTGGTGGATCGTTCCAATGGCGCGGTCAACCTCGGGGTACCCACCGTCAGCCTGATCGCCTTGCAAGTGGAGACCTTCGATCCCAGCCATTTGCCGCCGGATCTGGCCCAGCTCCCCGCCATCAAACCGGGCAGCAAATAGCGCCTTGCTAGCCAAGCGGTGGCGCTGGGCGATCTGTCCCAATCGGTTTTTAAATCACCCGCTCCTTCACCCAGACCGCCGGGTGGCCCCGGTATATACCGTTCGCTTTCAGGTCGGCGGTGGCCACCGAACCCGCCGTCAAAACCGCCTGGCGGCCCACGGTCACCCCCGGACCCACAAATGCCGCCGCCCCCACCCAGGCCCCCGGCTCCACCCGGATGGGCTGGGTGAGGAGGTCAAACGCGGGGGATTTATAATCGTGGTTGCCGGTGCAGAGAAAGGCGCGCTGCGAAAGACAGACGTGGCTTCCGAGGCGGATCGGCGCCAGGTTCAACAGCCAGCATTCCTCGCCCACCCAGACGTGGTCGCCGATTTCCATCCGCCACGGAAAATGAATGTTCACCCGCGAACGGATCACCACCCCCCGGCCGATTTTCGCCCCGAATCGGCGCAGGCAAAAAACCCGGAGCGCGCTGGGCCACGGCCACGCCGGCGCAAAGAAGAGGCAGCGCACCAGCACCCACAGCGCCTCCTTCAGCCGGCCCGCCCCCCGGTCAAACCCGGCGTTGGAAAATCGGGAAAGGTCAACGTTCATAATGCTCTGCGGCATTGAACAACAAAGGCGCGCCGGCGCGAAGCCAATTATTCATAAATCCTGGAAGCCGCCGGGAAACCGCGAACGACGCAGAATCCGCGAACGAATGAGCCCGGGAGGGCGGCCGGCGATTCATCTGCCGGGGGAAGGCTGCTCGATTTGGCCAACGGGTATTTCTCCTTTCTTTTCGCAGGGTTCGCGTGGTTCGCGGTTCATCCTAACGGCGGGATAATTGGGCAACGCTCGCCCTCACCTGAGTCTTTTCGCGAATAATTGGGTTTCAAGACCACCGTTCAGGTTCGCAGTGCCTTACCGCGCTGGCGGCATCTAAAACCTCCTCGCGGGCGCTCCTCGCCTGGCAAATCCCGCCCCTTGACAAAGGGTGAAACCGGACGATGGTGCCTTGGCTGGTATGAGCGTGAAGGTCAGTTGATGGTAGCAGGCAGTGTTAGTTCCGAGCGGGTTGACGGTGTCTGAAGTCAGTCAGTTGTAGTTGCGCCCATGCCAGCCATTTTTTCCCATTGCCGCTTGCGGGAGCAGATCACCCCCCCGCCTCCCATCCCATCGAGATTGTTTCTCGCGCCGGCAGTTCTGGCTTACGGCCCCACCACGCGATAAAACCGTTCGCCCGGGCCGCCCACAGTCGTTTGCGTGAACACGAATGGCGCGGCATTCGTTTCCAGCGCCCCCCATGCCCCCGACAGCAGGTTGGTCGTGGCTTGCACCACATACAAAGCCCCCCTCGTGCCTGTCACCGTGAACTGGAATTGATTCGCGCCAGCCACCGGAGCCGACATCTCAGGCGGGTTAGTGGACACGATTTGCGCCACTGTTCCCAACACCGCCAGGTCGGCGGCCGCCGTTCCCGCCTTGTCATAGACATACCAGGTGCCGGCGGAATTGGTGCCCCCATAGTTCACGATGCGAAAGACGATGTTGGTCCCCGCCCCGATGTTTTGCAGCGCTGGGAACCCGCTCAAATCAATCGGTCCCAGCGATGACCCCGAACTGCTCGTGCTCGCATAGCTCAGATTCGTCACGTCCACAAAGCCGCCGTTGCCCGCCTGGAATTGCAGCAGTCCGTTGGTCGGACCGGTGTTGCTTCGGCGATAATCCAAACAGCTGATGCCGGTCACGCTTGTCCGATACCCCTTCTCCACGGTTAGCCCGAATGTTACAAAAAGGTTCGCGGCGACGGCCGCCGCCGCCGAAATGTTCGTGAATCCCGTCCCGCCCCAGCCTCCGGCCGCCCCGGTGCCGGCCGTGCCCACCCCGGCAGCGCGGGTCAAGCCCACCACGGCCACATTGGGCGCGTTGCTGGTGGCGGTCAGCGGCGACGGCCCCAAATTGGTCACCCCGCTCGTGTCCCAGCCGGCCAGCAGGCCGGAATAAAACCACCCCCCCTGGTTGATGAACGTGAAACTGTTCGTGCTGATGGCCGTGCCGCTGGGCGTGGACACACTTACGGAGCCGAAACCCGCATTGGCTGGCACCGTCGCCGTGATCTGGGTCCCGGAATCAATCGTGAAACTCGTCGTCACCCCGTTGAACGCCACTGCGGCAGCGGCCCCGAAATTGGTTCCCGTGATGACCACATCGGTTCCGGCCGAACCCGTCAGCGGCGTGAACGCGAAGATTTCCGGCGGCGCATTCGTCTGGCCCTCCACCTTGTTCCGCAGCACCGCAGCCACCGCTGGCGGCAGCGCCGTGAAAAACGTCAGCCCCGTGTCCACCTGAATCTGGTTGGCCGACGTCACATACCTCTGCCAGTTGTTCGTCACCGTCTCCGTGTTCGGCACTTTGATGCAAATGACCCGGTTGGTCGCCGTGATCCGGTTCGTCACCGCGTTCGTGCCCGGCGGCACCACCACCACGATTTTCCAGGTGAAACCCGGTATCCACACATACCCGTTCGTGTTAATCTTGGCTCCCGTGAACCCGCTCGGCCCGCAGGTGATGAGCAATTCAGAGTTGTTCGACGACGAACACAGTCCCCGGCAAACCCCCTCAAACGTGTTCCACACCCCCGAATTGTTGGCCGCCGTTTGCGGCATCATGTTCGACATCAGAAACGTCTGGTCATTGTGATTCGTCGTGTCATTGCGGTCAGCGGAGGGGCACAGATGCCCCCGGTCATAGCCCGACCCGACATAAGCCGTGGAGCCGACCTTGAAGAAGCTGGCGGGCAGATTCGTATCGGCGGAAAAACTGTTTTGGCGGTCCACCGTGCCGGGAAAATCATTCGTCGTCAGGTTCCAGCTTGCCCAGTTTGGCAGTCCCTTGTCGTCGTTGTAATCGAGCGCTTCAATCTCGCGCTGGATCAGAAAATGGTCGTGATTATTGCTGTCGGCCGTGGCGGCGCTGGGATTGCCCAACGGCATCTGAAATTCCACGCCCATCCGGGCATGGACCGTGAGGGCAAGCCACAGCAGCCCGGTGGCGAGCCACCGGACCGTGCTGCGTTGAAATGGGCCAGACGTTTTCAAATGTGAACGTCCATAATAACACAAAGAATCCCGCCCTCAACCGGCAAATCTACCGGGTGGTGGCCCGGCTCATGGCCAAAAGAAAAGGACCGACCACATTTTTGTGGCCGGCCCAAAGACCGATCAGGACGCACGACGACAACGTCCTGCTGAACTGGAAGAGCTTCTCACCGCGGTAGCGTCGTCGGCGACAAAAAGCCTTATGGTTAGCATCTCATAGACTGCCCGCCGGCAGTTGCGTTCAAAATATTTTACCTCGGGGATGGCCGCCCCCTCAGCCTTGCCGCGGATTGATTTCCACCTTTGCAGTCCCGAACTCAGAAAAGGCGGGGACCGGTGCATCAGGCGGTTGGTAGCTTTGGACTATGGACGAATATTTTTCAGCATGATACACCTAGAGCTCAATCCCATTATGAGCCAAAATAAATCATATCAGATCTCCCGAGCCTTCACGTTAATCGAACTCTTGGTGGTCATCGCCATCATCGCCATCCTGGCGGCCATGCTGCTTCCCGCCCTCGCCAAGGCCAAGGAAAAGGCCCGGCAGACCGCCTGTCTCAACAACCTCAAGCAGATCGGCGTGGCCATGCGGATTTATGTGGACGAATACGGCACCTATCCCGGCAGCGTCACCAATGGCACCCCCAACTATTACTGGTGGCCCCTGCGCCTCGCCGCCTTCATGGGCAAGGACAATATCAAATCCTATTACTGCGCCTCCGCCCCGCCCAGCGCCCAGCTCGATTCCACCTTCAACGCCGCCGTCCCCGGCAATGGCGGCAACCCCTTTTGCATCATCACCGGCACCACCGGCGGCCGCTTCAGCTATGGCTATAACGATTGGGGCCTGGGCGGCCCCGCCCAAGCGAACCTCGCCTACCGGCGACTCGGATTGGGCGGCAAGGACATGTTTATCAAGGATGCTGAAATCCGCAAACCCGCCGAGATGATCGCCATCTCCGACAGCCGCGTGGATGGCATTTGGGATGGCAACATTGACCCGGCAACGCAAGCCCAGTGGCCCTCCACCCGCCATAATTTGCGCGCCAACACACTCTGGGCCGACGCCCACGCCACCGCTGAAAAACGCGCCAACCTGGTCAACCCCAATGACGACCTGTGGCGCGCCCGCTGGAACACCGACAACCAACCCCACCACGACATCAACAAACCCGCATGGATCGCCGACCCCGGCAACTACCCCGACCCCATCCTGAACTGACCCATTCCACTCGCTTGCCAGACCAACAGGCTGTTCTGCGCTGGCCAGGTGGCGACACCGAAACGAAACCCTGTGATTGACCCCAACGCCGGCAACCGTGAGGAAACCGCTGGAACCATGACCACCAACCGCACAACGAAAAAACCGGAACTGTCAATGCAGACCGGGCGGCCCCGCTTGACCAGTAGCCGAAAAATGAAAACATCCCTGTTCCGGGTGATGGATTGGCAGGCTAGTCGTTTTATACCATATCCAAAGATTCCCCAAACTGTAACAATTCCCCTCCCTCCAGATCCATTAAATATCAAAGCTAATTCTCAAACCGTTCTCAAAAATCAACCCCGAGCCGTTAATCGTCAAATAAACACCGCAAACGAAGTCGCCATGAAAACAGCCACACCCAAAACGGAACCATCACCCGCCACCCAACTTCGAAAAGTATTTTTCGGAGGTTTCCTAAATTTACCGATCCCGATCTCTGCGGCGGTGAACGGCCGATCTTTTTATGCTAGGGGACAGGTCGGGATGGCGTTGGCCAGCGCGCTGCTCGTCCTGCTGTTCCTCGGTGGCACGGCATTTGGTGCCGTGGTGACAAACAGCTATGCCACCCCGGGCACCTACAACTGGGTCTGTCCGGTGGGCGTCACCTCGGTGCAGGTGGAATGCCGGGGCGGGGGCGGCGCGGGCGGCGGGGCGCAGGGCTTTGGTGTGGCCTCCGGCAACAGTGCGGCCAAGGGGGGCGGCGGCGCGGGCGGCAGCTATGCGTCGAATAGTGTGATCGTGACGCCGGGCAGCAGTTATACGATCTTTGTGGGCGGTGGCGGCGTGAGTCCGGCCACGGTGGTCAACGGCGGGACCAACCCGGGGCAGGCTTCGTTCTTTTCCAATGCGGTGGACACGGTGGTTTACGGCTATGCCGAAGGCGGCGCGGGCGGGGTCAGCGAGGTCAACACCCTGGGCACTGGCGGGGTGACCGGGAGTGGCGGTGCGGGATCCACCGGTGCCAGCCTTGGCAGTGTGGTCTTTGCGGGCGGCAGTGGAGCCAACGCCAATGCACAGGGTTCCGGCGGCGGCGGCGGCGGCGCGGGAGATGCACAGGCAGGGAGTAATGCGGTCGTTAATGTCGCTGGCGGCGGCGGCTTGGTGGGCGGCGGCGCCGGCGGTGCGGGCGTGACGACGCTCAACACGGCGGGCACGAACGGCGTGGCTCCGGGTGGCGGCGGGGGCGGTTCTTGGGGGAGAACTACCACCCAGTATCCAGGCGGCGCTGGCGGAAATGGAAAGGTTGTGTTGATCTATACGACTGCAATTGACCACTTTGTGGTGACGACGACGGCGGCTTCGCCCCAGACTGCGGGTGCCGCGTTCACGATCACCATCACTGCGCAGGACGCCGGCAACACCACGGTCAACGACAGCACTACGGTCGTCACTGTCATCAACGGAGGCGGTTTGTTGCAGTTTGACTGGAACAATGACGGCACCTATGGGGACAACAGCGGCACGTTGAACAGTGGCGTATGGACCCTCCATGCCGTGGATTATAAGGCGGAGACCACGACTATCACGGCGTCCGCCGGCGGGCCGCCAACCGTTTCGCCGCCCAGTGTCACCACGGTGGCCGGCCCATTCTCGCAAATGCAGTTGCTGGCGCCGGGCCAGACGGCAACCCCCGGCATCGCCCCCGGTCACACCGGCTTGCCCTCGGTCGAGACGGCGGGAAGTGCTTTCTCCGTGACCGTGAATGCGGTGGATCAATACTGGAATCTGGTCAATACAATTTCAGACAGCGTGGCCATCAGCTCGACCGACAGCCTTGCGACGTTGCCGGCCAATAACAATCTAGCCGCAGGAACCCAGAGCTTTGGTGTGACCTTGAACAGTCTGAATCACTTCAGCACGGTCACGGCGACGGACGTGACGGACGGCACCAAAACGGCGAACACCAGCCCGGCGATCACGCTGGCCGGCGATTATTTTAAAAAGGCCGATAACAGCCTTGATCTGACCAATGCTGCCAGTTGGGTGGGCGGGGTGGTTCCAGGCACCAACCAGTGGGCCACCTGGGATGCCACCGTGGCCACGGCCGCCAACTGCACCAACAACTGGGGATCCAATCCTGCCATCGGCGGCATCCGGCTGTTAAATCCCGCCGCCGCCGTGTATCTGACCAACAATAGTAGCGCATTCGGAATAAACGGAGTCGGCAGCAACCCGGCGGTGGGTTTGGATGCCTCCCAGGCGACGGTGGATTTGACGTTTAATTGCCCGTTCGGCATTAATCGCAACCAAACCTGGAGCAATGCTGCCAATCACACGGTAACCATAGCTTCGGGCAACGCCATTGGTGTCAACGGCACGGTTTGGACCCTGGATGGCCCGGGCGCGTATGTGTTCAACGGTGGACTCAATGCCGCCAACGCCAGAACTTTATACCTGGTCAAAAACGGCACCGGCTCGCTGACGCTCAGTGCCATAAACGACCCCAAAGCCACAACCGGGCTGGTGACGCTCAATGCCGGCACGCTCAACCTCAACAACGCGCAGGCCTTGGGCGGCGCGGCCACCAATGCCACCGGCAAACCGAATCCCGTGACCTTTGAAATCAACGGCGGCACGCTGGACAACACGTCGGGCGGGCCGCTGACCCTGACCAACAACCCGATGATCTGGAACGGCAATTTCAGCTTCACCGGCAGCACCAACCTGAATTTGGGCAATGGCGCGGTGGCCCTGACCAACGGCAACGTGCAGATGACGGCCAGCGCCAACACGCTGGAAGTGGATGGCACGATCAGCGACACCAACCCCAGCGGAACGAGCCTGGGCTGCGGCTTGACCAAGCTCGGCGCGGGCACGCTGGTGCTGGGCGGGGCCAACACGTATACCGGCAACACCACGGTGAATGGCGGCACGCTGGCCCTCCAGCAGCCCGCCTTGTTTACGAACTCGACCGTCACCGTAGCCAGCAGCGGGGTGCTGGCGTTGAATTTTGGTGTGACGAATCAAGTATCCGCCCTGGTGCTAAACGGGCTGAGCCTGCCACCGGGGATCTATAACAGCGCCACACTGGCGACAACCCCTTACGGTGGTTATATCACCGGCACCGGCAGCCTGCTGGTAACGCCGGCCACTGCCACCGCGCCGACGGCGCTGGGGATTGGCACCGTCAGTTTGTCCGGAACCAACCTGGTGATCAGCGGGACAAACGCGGGCGCCGGGACATTTTATGTGCTGGCGAGCACCAACCTTACGTCGGGGTTGAGCCAATGGCAGGCGGTGGCAACCAACACGGTGGCCGCGAGCGGGAGCTTCATCTTGACTATTACCAACGCAGTGAATGGGCGTGACGCCCAAAGATTCTTCATCCTGAGCACCACCACCAACAACTGAGCACGTGGAGGTTTCCGATTACACACAAAGGGGCCAGTTGTTGGCAAATCTCGAAAACATGCGATTATGAACTGAGCCAGTTGGCCAATAGCACCCTCTGCATATAACGAAAAATCAATACATCACCCTGGCAATGGCGGTAGGAGCACTGAATTCAACGGGAGGGGGGTGCCCCGGAGAGGTGGAATGTCGGTCCGCTTCGCCGGGAAGAACCACCGGAATGGCGTTGGCCGGCGCGATGCTTGCGTGGCTGCTCATCGGAGGGCTGGCTTCGGGCGCCGTCGTGACGAACAACTATGCCACGCCGGGCACCTACAACTGGGTCTGTCCGGCGGGCGTCACCTCGGTGCAGGTGGAATGCCGGGGCGGGGGCGGCGCGGGCGGCGGCGCGCAGGGCTTTGGCCAGAGCAGCCCCTCCAGTCTGGCCAAAGGGGGCGGCGGCGCGGGCGGCAGCTATGCGCGGGCGACGGTGAGCGTGACGCCGGGCAGCAGTTACACGATCTTTGTGGGCGCGGGCGGCGTGAGTCCGGCCACGGTGGTCAACGGCGGAACCAACCCGGGGCAGGCCTCGTCCTTTTCCAATGCGGTGGACACGGTGGTTTACGGCTATGCCGAAGGCGGCGCGGGCGGGGTCAGCGAGGTCAACACCCTGGGCACTGGCGGGGTGACCGG
>CAIMLG010000162.1 GCA_903842235.1 uncultured Verrucomicrobia subdivision 3 bacterium | reverse complement strand
TCTATCTCGTTGCGGGGGCACGGGAAATTAACACAACAAAAAAACCAAACCAAAAAACCACTTACACAGAAATCTTTACAAAACCGCCAATTACACCGACAACTACCTGGAGTTTTTCCGCACTGTCATTTATCTCCGCACATTTGGGATCAGTAAAGAAACGCTGCGGGATCTGTGGTTTCTGGAAAAAAAGCTGATGACTCTGTTGCATGTGGATTGCGCGGGCAGCCAGACCTGGTTCCTGGATGCATGCGGGCGCACAACCCATCGCGAGCGCCGGTTGTTGTTGAGCAACTTCGACCTGGGAATCCCGCTGGAGGTCCGAGAAATTCAGACGGGGTTGAATTTCAGCGAACGACTACCCGAGTTGTTTGAGGGCAAAGCGATGGGTGAAGATGCCCTGCGCGTCATGGACGAGGGCTTGAAACTTCGGGAAAACATCCTCCACGAAGTGCGCGGGGAACTGCCGCAGGTTCGATCAGCCGCCAAGTGGGCCGCACATTTGCCGAAAGGAAAGAATTAAAACGAAACACGATCATGGGTGATTCTTTCAAGCCGATTTAGGGAAACGTATGACGCTACAAGATCTGGAGGCAAAATGGAGCGCTCATCTTGCGGGACAAAACTGCCCGGCCGTGCTTGGGCTTGCGTCGCTTTCGGAGGAAGAATCGGCCATTATACGACAGCTCGTTGTGGATGAGGCAGACCAGAGAGCGCGGCCACGATGGCAAACGCTCTTTTTTTTATTGCGTGATTATCCAGCCTGTCTTGCTGTTTGGCTTGCGCGCAAGGCCGGTGAAGCATACGAAGCGGGGGCCTTTTGGGAAAAATTCGAAGATCTCATTGGAGTCGCGATCCCAACCAACCAACGGGATCAGTTTGCAATGCGGTTTCGCAACGCGTGCCGTCGGTCAATGGCGTCGTGGCTTGCGGCCGAGGATCTGGGGGGACATAACATTGTTGCCGAATTTCTGCATCAAGCAGGCTTGCCCCTCGACCGTTGTGGCGGTTTTGCGCAGCATGTCCGCAAAGTCGAGCGGAGTTATGGCCTGCCCGACGCGGAGGCACCCGACGCCGGGGAGCAGTTACGCGATGCGGTGCTGGACAGCCTCCAACCCATCAATGTCCCAACGCTAAAGCGTGCGCTACGCGGCCCAGCCGGGCCGCGCATCTGTGAGGTTGCGCTCAGCGTGGTGCTCACGGGTGACTTCACCGGCATCAATCCCCGACTTGGTCAGGAACTGGAACGTGTATTTGAAAACGCCGGACGCGGCACTCTGCGCCGGTCGGCGCACCAACCCTTTCTTCGGCTCGGTGAGGACTTTGGCTCCTTGGAAATCGTCGGCCCAAGACAGGATACCGGTATGGTTACCGCGGGCGGGCTGACTTGGTTGGCGGATGGTCGTCGATTTCCCACACCACGAACCGAGGAATTTGTGTTGAAGGTCACCGACCGACCGCGCGTGGTAGTCGAATTGTCCGGTCTGATCCTTGGGGCATTGCCGCCGCGCACATTTGTGCTTCGGCTTGATGATCTCGCCGAACCCTTCCTGTTTTTTGACGAACGCACCCGGCGACAGCGCCGCGTGGGTGGGCCGATACCTGCCGGGCGCTATTGGCTGTTGCATCGCGCAACCGACACGCTGGTAGGAGCGGAACAACGATATGAATGGCCTGATGGCGAGCGGGCGCTTTCATTGTTTCAAATCCGACCTGGGGCCGAAGTCAAACTCGAGAGCGGAGCGGGCGGTCCCTGGCCGTTTGCCGCCGCACTATTACCTTTCTTTGATGCCGTGGGCGAGCGGCTCGCGCACGAAGCCGGCGAGCCGATCTACTTTGGCTGGGCGGAGTTGCCTTTCATCTGGTTGCCCGCTGAGGCAAACGAAGAAGAATGCATTTCACCGTGGCGCCTTAATCTGCGTGATGGAGAAGTCGAGCACACTTGGCCACTGACCAGCACCACAGTTGAAGCCGGCGGCATGGTGAAATACCGCGTCGAGGCTGGCGACTACCTTGTCTCGCTCTCGGCGGGGCTCCATCGGTTTGAAATGACGCTTCGCCGAAGCGAGCGCAGTCGTGTGGAAGCACAGGCACAATATTGGTTCTGGCAGGGACTCATTGGGCGAGACGCCAATGGATTTAAGATCGCGGCACCACCGAACAATTTGCTCATTTCGGAGTGCCAAGGTTTTACCATCGGAGACACATTCATCCGCCACCGCAGTGACCAGCATCGCCGGCATACGCTGACATTTGATGTGAACGGCGAAGGCATGGCGTTCCATTGGTCTCAGCCGGGCGTATTTCTCGAATCGCAGGAGCGGCGCGCCGGCCAACCATCGGCGACGAATTGCCACCATTTAGGTGAAGCCTTTTCCGCAAGCCTCAATTCGGATCGGTGGCTTAGAATTTGGCTGGCCGAACAAGCAGGCTGGGAGATCATCGTCGCCAATCAAGTGTGGCAGCACGACATAGGCGGGGATCAACGTGAGTTTGTGGAGTTAAGCCTGGCGAGCCTAGCGACAGCATTCCCCCAAGGCGGCGACATCCGGGTGCGATTGGGAGGGAAGGAAAGACTGATTGCCCGTTTTACCAGTCCATTGCAGCCGGTCGAACTGGATGCCGTGGGAGATGAACTACACCGAGGTTATCGTTTTCACTTTGCAGAGAAGGTCGTATGGATGCGACCGGTCTTACGGGAACTCGCATCGGACCAGCGGCGGGTTTTGGACGGTCAGCAATTTGACCCTGCCGGGCAATGCGTTTTTGCATCTGAAGACCTTCCACAAATCAAATGTTCCAACTTGCTGGACGATACTTTGCCGGGGGCAGCTCCGGTCCATCCCGTCACGCTCCTTGTTCCGCTGAAGGGCTGGCCCGAAGGACTATGGCTTGTCGAACTCGAGGTCCGGCGGGATGACCATGCCGAATGGGAGCCGGTCTCGCTACATGGGCGTGAACATGCGCCCATCTTTATCTGTGCCCGAAACGGGCAAGCCACACATTCAACTCGTGCTCATTTGTTGTGGTCCGCATCCGGCTTGGGGGCGCAATCCAACGATGAGATCATATTAGACGAAGCCGGGTGTTCCGAACTGCTGGAACTCCTGACGGACATCATTGTCCTCCGGCACCAAGGCATAGCGGACGCTGCCCGGCGAGACTTTGGCTGGCTTAAAGACACCGTGCGCTCACTCAGCCAACGCGCCGGACGGGCCGCCCGACAAGCCCAAAACGATGGGCTCCAAACCAAGTTACTCAACCTTGCCTGCCAAGATGCAAATCACGCCGGGTTTGTTTACCTCCCCAGTCTGCTGTCGCTACCCGGAGCGCAATATCGGGAGCTACCCGCAGGCGATCCATTAAATGATGCGCTCCGACGATGCGGCCGGTTAGCGGTCGCGGACTCCATTGCCGATTTGGTGCGGCAAGATTTTGCATTTATTAACCTCAATGTCGTGACCTGCTTTGCGAACTTCGCGCAGGTCGCCGCCATTCCACAGGGAGAATCATCTGCGCTCGAGTTCGGGGGATTTGCCCACGGGCGTTACTGGCAAAGTGTTTTGGGAACACATCAACGCAACCAGCTGGCACCGGACTGGGCGGGTGATGGAACATTAGGACAGGCCCACTATGTATGGGCTTTGGCAGAACTCGTCCGGCGTTACGACCAACCAAACCATGAACTGCAACTTGCGGCTGCCAACGCACTGCTCCATACGGCGACGGAATTTCGCACTTGGCTGCAAGAGCGACTCGGCAATAAATCTGTGATGGCCCCAGCTGCATGGAATGCTCCCTGGCCCAATTTCAGCGCTCCAGAGGATTTTCTGGAAGCGGTGCCGCGCTTCACCTCCTTGTTTGCACTAGCCGCACGCGCGGCTACCGTCAATCTGCTTGAATTTGACGAGACCTTAAACTGGCTTGAAAATCAGGTTGAAAAACGGTGGATGGCTGAGCAAGGAATTGCGGTTCTGGTCGGCCTCGCACCGGAGCTTTTCGGCCATCAACTCCAATTCTGGGAATTTATCATCCGCACCCGACCGCATTAACGCCCTATGAATGAAACCAATCCCATCACAATGGGTCGCGGCCTGGAGGCCAGCGTCCGCCGCTACCTTAGGTCGGCCCTCCCGATCAGTCGCACCTACCCCAAATTGGCAGGGGAAATTGAGAATTTGCTCAACCAATCTGGGCTTTTACTCAAAGGACCGTATGTGGAGGCACTCCCGGATTTTCGGAAGGGTGAATCCCTCCAGTCGCTGGCCACGGGCAAAGCACCCTTACTGCATCAAGGTTTTTCCAAGCTGGTTGAAATTGAATACACCCGTCCGCTTCACCTGCATCAAGGGGAGGCCCTGAAAGCCATCGTGGGTGATCAACATAACGTGGTGGTGGCGACCGGCACGGGCAGCGGCAAGACGGAATGCTTTCTTTATCCGATCCTCGACGCCCTGCTAAAAGAAACGCCGGAGCAACGGAAAAAGCCAGGGGTGCGGGCATTATTAGTCTATCCGCTAAATGCACTGGCCAATGATCAGCTTTACAAGCGCATCGTTCCAATGTTCGTCGGACGATTCGCGTCTGAGGGTATCAAGGTTGGACGCTTCACCGGTCTAACACGCAATGATGTCAGCCGTGAAAACGCGGTTCAAGACGTGATGGCATCCGACCCGTCGCTGCGGACTCTTTTCGGCAGCAGCATTCCTGTCAATTGGCAACTCACACGGCAGGAAATGCTCGCGCATCCGCCGCACATTCTGATCACGAACTATGCGATGTTGGAACACCTACTGTTGTTCCCCAAAAATGCCGCACTGTTCCGTCATCCCGTGCTCAAGTTTCTAGTGCTTGATGAAGTTCACACCTATGCCGGAGCACAGGCAAGCGAGGTCGCCTTGCTGTTGCGAAAACTGCGGTGCCGGCTGGGAATTGCACCAAAGCAGGTTCGCTGCATCGGCACCAGCGCCAGTCTGGCAAAGGGGGCAGCGGTGGAGAAAGACATCATCCGGTTTGCTTCGGATCTTTTCGGTGCGCCCTTCAGCCGGGTCATTCGCGGTGAACGGCAGGCGCACTCTTTGCTACTCAATAAGCCGAGCGGCCTGCTTTCGCTACCACCTCGAGTGTGGGCAACGCTCGGAACTACCCTTGCCGTTCCGGATCGGGCCGATGAACAAACGGTGGACGCCTGGAACGCTGCAGTGGACAGTTCGGAGCTTTCAGAAGGGCATAAAAGCACGATCAAGATCGCCAATGCCGAACCGCTTGAACAGGGTTTGGCCCGGATCTCCGCCCTCACGAAGGAAATGCGCGGCGCTTCGGAAGCCTTAGCCGGTGCGGGCGCCATGCCTTTTGCAGCCCTGGCGAAACGAATTTTCGGAGTCGAAGGAGCGGAAGCAGAGGCCGGGTTGTCGGGATTGATCAGTGTTGGCATTCGTGCCCGCTTGCGTCCCGAAGAATTTTCATTACTGCCCGCGCGGTATCATTTTTTTGCCAACGGCGTGGATAATGTGACCGTGAGGCTGGCGACGGGCGCCGAGGGCTTTGCTGAGGCGAGGCTGGGTGCCAAGTTTGAGCAGGATGGGAACAACCTATACCGGCTGCTGGTCTGCCGGAAATGTGGCCAGCCTTATGTGGAGGGCTTTCAAGACGGCATAGAACTTCTGCCCAGCCGGCGAAAAGCACCACACGCTGAGCGGCGCATTTTTTGGCTGGGTGAACCATCCAGCAGTTTTGACGATGAGGATGATGATACCGGCGAAGCGTCGGCAACGCCGGATGACATCTGGCAAATTAACCCGCAAACCGGTGAGATTAATCCCGCCACCGGGCCGACCGTTGCGCTACGATTGGTGACACTGGCCGTGGATGATGACGGAAGTGGTGGGGGTGGGCGTTACCTTCGCAAATGTCCGGCCTGCGGCGGCACTGCCGGGACCGACGCCGAGGTGGTGACCGGGTTTCATCCGGGTAATTTTGCCCTGTCGGCCATCGTCACCGATGCGCTTTATCAACGGCTGCCGGAAAAAATAACCCCCTGGATGACGCCGGGACAAGGCCGCCGCCTGCTGGCCTTTTCAGACAACCGGCAAGATGCCGCTTTTTTTGCACCCTACCTTCAACGCACAAACCAAGACATCCTGCTGCGCTGGGCGATCATGCGCGCTTTCGATGACAACCCCGGCGGACAACGTCTCAACCGGCTCACTTCAAATGTTCACGACTTACTCTCGGCCACGCGGAGTTTTGTGGATCGTGACGGCGAAGTTTTTGACAACGAAGATGATTTTCAGGATTTCCTTCGCGGAAAACTCGCAGCGGAATTTTGTCTGCCGACTGGTCGGCGCACGTCGTTGGAAGCACTCGGCCTAGTGCGCGTTACGTTAGACAAAGAAAAGCTCACCAAGGCCGCACAGATCTTTGGCGCCTCGCTACCGGCAACTTTGCAACCGCACGCCGGGGCGCTTTTGGAGGCGCTCGTGGAAACGGTCCGGCGCGCCCGCTGCATCAACAAGCCCAGCAACGTGTCGTTGGAAGACTCCTTCATTTGGGGAGAAAATCATGCGAACCGGAATTTGCGCGTTTCCCTGACCGGGGCCACGGCACAAGTTCGTTTCAGCTGGATGCCGACGATCAATGAAGCGGGCCGCGTTTATGCCAACCGACGAAGCCATTTTCTGAAGGAACAACTCAAGCTGGACAATTGGCAAACCGTATTGAACGAGGCGTTTCAGGCGCTCCGCCAAGCGGGATTGTTGGTGCAGGACACGCAGCAACCCGGGGCCTTTCTGCTCGATGCCAATCAGCTGGTCTTCAACGACGGGCGGTCCACGCCCCTGCATCGTTGCCGCAAGTGCGGCTTGCGGCAATTCACCAGCGTCCTCGGCAAATGCACCACCTTCCGGTGCGACGGCGAACTGGAAACCTTGAGCGAGACGGAACGCAGCCGGGAACAAAATGAGGGACATTACTTTGGGCTCTACCTGCGCCCCCGATACGCGGGAATGATCGTGAAAGAGCACACTGCCGCCATCAATAATCGCCTGCGGGAACAGCTTGAACGCGATTTTAAGGAAGGCAAAGTCAGCCTCTTGAGTTGCACGACCACAATGGAACTCGGTGTGGATATTGGCGAGCTGGAGGCGGTGGTCTGCCGCAATGTGCCGCCGGGAATCCAAAACTATCAGCAGCGCACTGGTCGCGCCGGTCGCCGGGCGCAAGCCGCCCCCGTGAGTGTGACCGTCGCGCAAGATCGCAACTATGACCAGTCGGTGTTCCTCGAATCCGAAAGTTATTTGCGGCTGGAGCCACGCACACCGTTTGTGCACCTCGCAAATGAGCGACTTTTCCGGCGACACCAGTTTTCGGTGCTATTGGGCGGATTACTCCAGTATCGCGGGGTCGGTCAAGACAGTGGCTCGCCATCACTTGAGGAGTTTCTCGGCGGGGATTTCTCCGAGGAACGGGAAACCCTCTTTATCGCCGATTGTGAAAAATATTTCACGACGGAGGAAGGCCGTGCCCGTTTGCGCGAGGCCCAAGAGATGGGGAACGATCTCGCGGTATCGCTGCGCGTGGAGGATGCAATCCTGACCCAAGAATTTATAGCACAATTACGCGAATGCGCGGCGTGGTATGGGGAGCGGTGGCGCTATTATCACGGACGCTTCCAGGAGACGTCCGGAGATATACAACGTGCCGGGGAAAATCACTTTTGGGCGAACCAAGCGCAGAAGTGGCAACAACAATTGATCATCCAGCATTTCCCCCGGCTCGGTTTCCTGCCCACCTACAGTTTTCCGGTCAACAGTGTGCAATTAGAAGTATTATCAGGGAACAAGCCCAATCAATTCCGCCGACCCTGGGAAGAGGACATTTTATTGGTGCGTGATGCCCGACTCGGCATCAGCGAATACGCGCCGGGAGCACAGGTCATTGCTGCCGGTCGCGTCTGGGAAAGCTACGGCATCGGACAGTATCCCAAGCACTTCATGCCCACCCGTTATTACCGCGAATGCCCGGAATGCCGTCACGTGGAAACCGCCGAGGAAAGGGCTGACTTTGACGGAGCCTGTCCCAAATGCTCCCGGGTGATACCGGTCACTTCCGCGCGAGCGTTCATCGAGCCGAAAAGTTTTGTCACCTGCAGCGACAAACCCAATGGTCAAGATCCGGGGCTTACGCGGCTGCGGCCCGCCCCGGCACAAGAAGCACGGTTACTGAGCGCGGCCGATGAGGCAACTTTTTTCCTGAAACCCGCCAATGTAGCCCGCACCAGCTGGGCCTGGCAGGATGCAAAACTGGGCCGGATGTTCGTGGTCAACAAAGGGCGTGGCGCGGGATTTCTCCGCTGTGGTTGCGGCTACACCAAGCTGCTCAAGAGCGCTCATGATGAGCGACAGGAAAAAACCCGAGCCCACCAGACACCGTTCAATCTCAACTGCGAGCGTCCCTACTGGCATCCGCACGAAGACCTGGCGCACGAATTCCGCACTGACGTGCTTCAAGTGCGCCTCGATCACACCCCACCGGTGCCAAAAGACCTCCCGCTTAACGAAATCGATGACTGGATGGAACGTTTCACGCGCACACTTGCGGAAGCGGTCCGGCGCGGCGGAACCGACTTGCTGGGCATTGAACCGCGCGAGCTTGCTGCCACGGTTCGTAACCGACTATTCGGTTATCCAGAAGTGATTCTTTACGACACCGTGGCTGGCGGCGCGGGCTACTGCCGAATGCTGGTGGACAGGTATTCGATGCGCGACCTGCTCCTGGGCGCGCGGGACGCACTCAATTGCCGGGCCGGATGCACGCACGCTTGTCGCGTGTGCTTGCAGGACTACGACAACCAGCGGGTCTGGGAGAAACTCGACCGCCAGCCGGTCTTGCGCTGGCTCAACCTGATCCTGGGCGCGGAACAACCCGAGAACCCTTATGCCCGTTTCAAAGCCGCACCAATGGAAATCAGTGAAGGCACTCCCTTGTTGCTCGCGGAGTTGGGCCAGACCAATCATCTTATCGCTGTTGCGCCGACCCTATTTAACCTTCAACCGGCGGGCGACAACCACGACAGTTTTCTACCACCGGGAACTCTGGCATTCGTGCGAAAGCTGATTGCGTGGATGGCAGCGGCTGAGGGGCGGCGGCTCGAGCTGGCACTGGCACAGGCCCCCGTATTCAGTCCGGAATTTTCCGGCAGCCTGGCGCTCTGGCACGAACTTCAACCGCGACTGGCAGATGGCAGCCTGAAGATCTGGAAACTCCCACGAGGGTTTGACGCCAGTGCCTGGCCGCGCGTCTTAACCAATCCGGGGCGCAACGGCGGGGTGGCTTGGTTTACACCGGCTGGCATCGGATCCGCTTTTCTGGATCAACCATTGCCGCCGCCCTTGTGGAAGGGGCCGGGATTCACGGCCGAGGCGCTTCCCGCCTTCCGCGAAGGTTGGGAAGAACTCAAGATTACCGCGCCGGCCAAGCCCGCCGACCTGACACTGCGGGAATATCGGACCGGCGAATCGCGCAATCTGGCGAGTGATTTCGGTTTTTGCCGTGGTCAAGCCTTCTCCCTCATCCGCATTGAAGACCCCTACGCGCTGGCAGACGACTGGCAATACAACGCCTTACGCAACTTCCTTGGTGAAGTGGCGAAGCTCTGGCAGAAGTGGCCAGCCAAGCTGGAACTCAAGACCCGCGATACCGGCACGCCAGATCAAAAGCGCATGATAGGAGAATTTGAAAAAGCGCTAAAAACGCACGGCACCGTTTTGGAGGTGCGGCGGGTAACCACCAGCGGCCCGCGCCGCACCGACTTCCACGACCGTCGCCTAGTTTTCCAAGTTGATAACAATAATCCGCGCAAGCGGGCGGTGGTTCTCTTGACCGGCGGGGTGGATCGCTATTTCGACCCGAAGTTTGAATGCAGCATCATCGTCCATCGTGCCCTTTGAAAAATTGTGAACCCTGAGCGCGAAATTGAATGAAGAGGCGGAGGAAGCGACGCGGAAGAAAGGCCGGAACGCTCGGTTTGCCGTGCAAGTTGTGTCGCGCTATAAATTCACGTGCGCGTTTACGGGGCTGTTGTTGAGCAACTTCGACCTGGGCATTCCGCTGGATGCGCGCGAAGTCCAGACCGGCCTGGATTTCAGCGACCGGCTGCCAGAATTATTTGAAAGCAAGGCGATGGGCGAACATGCATTGCGCGTGCTGGATGAATGTCTGAAACTGGAGAAAACCATTCTCAACGACGTGCGAACGGAATTGCCGCACGTTCGGGAGGCGGTGAAATGGGCGGGGCATTTGCCGAAATAAAAAATGAGACGATCCTGGTTGAGGCGATTTGAGGGGCAGTTTTCCAGTTTTTATTGGGATGAACTGGACACCTTTTGGACCGGTGGTTAAACTGAGGGCAATGGAACCCCGCTGGCTATCCGTTGAAGAAATTGCCGCCCACTTGGGCATTAAACCCGACACGGTTTACAAGTGGATTGAGCGGCGCAACATGCCCGCGCATAAAGTCGGGCGCCTGTGGAAATTTCAAACGGCCGAGGTGGATGCCTGGGTGCGATCGGGTGGGTCATCACAAACCAATCTCAATAAGAGCGAGGGCGACGCGTAGGGATGAATATCGTTTTACCCAATTCAATTACGGGTTTGGACGAAGCTTCGTCCTGCCTGGCGCGGCTTTCATCGCGCTCGGCGCTCTACACTGATTTACAGGTGCTGTTGGAGGCCAAGCCGGGCCGGTTGTCGTTGGCGGAATATCGCCAGGCCGTGGTGGACGACAATGCGCTGGCGCGCGGTTCCGTCGCGGCCCGAAAAAAAATCTACCAAGAGCTCAAAGGCCGTTACCTGCTGAATTCCGAAAATCCCCTCTATTCGGCTTTTCACGATCAGTGGCGGCGCTGCCGTTCCGAGCATGAGCGGGCGCTAACGGTTTATGTCATGTTGGCTTTGAATGACAGGACGGTCATGGTCACCAGCCAGGAATGGTTGTTCCCGCAGTTGCGCCGCGCTCCGTGTGAGTTGCGGACGGGCGACCTGGAAAGTTTTCTGCGCCAACAAGGGAAAAACGAACATCCTGAAATTGTGGAGTGGACGCCCATCACCTTGACGCGGGTCGCCCAACATTACCTGGCGAGCATACGGGATTTTGGCCTGGCCACGGGGACGACCAAAAAGCTGGCGGTGCGCCCGGCGCTTTACGGCAGTCCGGTGCGGCTGCTGCTGGCGGCGCTGCGGCTGCGGCGAGTGACGCCTTTGGCGGTGGTGCGACATGAGTCATTCAAGCTCCTCGGCATTGCCCCGGAAGAAGTCGTTGACGCGTTGTCGCAATTGAACCGGGAAGAGGAACTGCGCTTCCGAATGCAGGCGGACGTGGTGGAAATTGGCATTTAACCAACTATGGATGAGGCCCTCAAAACCATCACGGCAGCCGCGAGCCAACCTTTCGACAAGGCCGCAGTGGTCATTGATAATTCGCTGCTCCTGATTTATCCGCCCGAGCAGGAACTAGACTTTCGGGAGATGATTTACGACCGCTGCCTGCCGGGTTTGAAAAGCGCCGACGTGCCGTATGAGGTGCTCGACCTGAGCCAGTTTTTATTTGACTGCTTCAGTGAGGAAGTGCTCGACGACCTGGAGCAGGATGAGTTTCGCAATTACCGGCTGATGATGCAGAGCCTGTCCAAGCGCGCCGAGACCGCATTGGGCAAGTCGCTGCAAGAGGTTTCCCAGAAAGCGCCCGGCACCAACCTGTTCGTGATGGCGACCGTGGCGCTGTTTCCGCTGGTGCGGTTCGGCGAAGTGTTGCGGCAATTGCGCGAATTAAAGTGCCGGATGTTTATTGCCTTTCCCGGCGAAGAGCGCGGAGGCAAACTGCATTTTATGAACGAGCCAGACGGAGGCAACTACCTGGCGGTAAAAATCTCGATCAAGAACTAAATTTCTCATGGCTACTAAAATCAAAGACCTGATCCAAAGGGACATTGCGGTGAAAGTCGAAGGGGTCGTGAAAGTTTATGACCGCTCGGCACTGGCTGCAGAAATTCGCGAATACGTCGTAACGGACAAGATCGAGGAGGAACTGAAACGCATCCTTGATACGTTCACCCAAGTGAGCGAGACGTTGCGCCATGGCGGCAAGGCGCGCGATGTGATGGGCATCTGGGTATCCGGGTTTTTTGGTTCGGGCAAATCACATTTTGCCAAAGTCCTGGGCTACCTGTTGCAGAATGAAATGCTGCAGGACGGTTCCAGCGATTCGTGCATTGATGTTTTTGAGAAACACCTGTCTGATTCGCCCAAAGGCCGGGACATCCGGTTGCGGCTCGGCGAGGTGAAGAAGCTGACGACCACCAAGATGGTGGCGTTTGAAATCCGGAGCCGGCAGAGCCTCAACAACCCGAACTCGGTCGGGGAAATTCTGCTGGGCGAGTTTTACCGCAGCATCGGCTATTCGGAGAATTTCATCATCGCCCAACTCGAGCGCCGACTGGCCCGCCGCGGCCTGCTGGAGAAGCTGGCGCAAGCGTTTGAAAAACGATTTGGGGTGCCATGGGCAAGCGAGCCAGGCCGGGACGATCTGGCCACCGTGCGCCGTCGTCTGGCCAAAGTGCTGCCCGAGGTTGACCCGAAAAGTTTTCCGACGGAAGACGAAGCGCTGACGGGCATGGATGACGCCTTCGCCCATACCAAGATCACGGCGGAAGGAATCGCCGATGAACTGGTGGCCTGGGTCAACGACCAGAAGCCGACCGGCGGCCGCGTCCAGCATCTGGTCTTCGTCATTGACGAGATGGGAACCTTCATCGGGGATTCGAACGACAAAATTGGCGAGCTGAACAGCCTGGCCGAAATGATCGGCAACAAAGGCAAAGGCAAAGTCTGGCTCATCGCGACCAGCCAACAGGATCTGGAAAAAGTGGTGGACCGGACCAACTTTCAACCGGCGCTGGTGGGTCGGCTCAACGCCCGGTTTGAATTGAAGCCGCACTTGATTTCGGACGGCATCAATAAAGTTGTCTGTGAGCGCATTCTGAAAAAACATCCGGCGTGCGAGGGAGAGCTGAAGAAAGTCTATCTGGAAGATGAAGGGTTTTTGGCGCAGCTCTCGGATTTGAAAGCCAGCCGCAGCCTGGGATTGCTGTCGGAGAAAGGCTTTATTGAAGCTTACCCGTTCCTGCCGCACGAGATTCAACTGGCGCAGGACATTGGCGAAGCACTGTCGGGTTTCCGTATCTCAGGTGGCGTGCGGTCCATGATCTCGGTGGTGATGGAGGCATTGCAGAAGCTCGGAGCCCAGGAAGTGGGGACGATTGCGAGCTTTGACCAAGTGTTTGACGCCCTGGAAAATGACCTGTTGTCACAAGAATATCTGGGCGCCTCCGGGGTGCGCGCGATTTACGAATCCACCAAACGCCTGACCAAACCGACGCCTATGCCCGCCGACCGGGTTTTGAAAGTTCTTTACCTGATCCAGCGCGTGACTTTTGTGCCGCGCACGGCGGAGAACCTGGCGAAGCTGCTCGTCAGCCGGCTGGATGAAAATCTGCCGACCCTCCGGCAGCAAGTGGACGAAACCCTGATCGCTTTGCAGGAGGCGGGTTATGTGGCGTGTGACGAGACCAGCGGTGAATGGAAATACTTGAATGAGCGCGAACGCACCATCGAGCAGGCCATCCAGGAAATGATCCGGCCGGGGACCTCCCGCTCCATCACGCAGACCACGATCCGGCAGCAATCCTTGGAGATCACCAAAGCCAGCGTCATCGCGCGGAAAAATCTGAATAATTATGCCGTGACCCACGGGGCGACTAAGACACCCTTCAGCTATGGGGTTTATCTGGACGGCGAAGCCGTGGACACCGGGCCGGAGTTAGAAGTGGCGTTTGTGGGGCCGCTGGCGCCGGGGCGCAAGACAACCGTGGAGGAAATCAAGAGCCAGAATCAATCCGCCGGGCCGAACGGGCGGAAAGCGTGGTGGGTGGCGAGCGTCCCAGAAAAGCTGGAGTTGCGCCTCAAGCGTTATCAATCGCTGTTGAACATCACGAGTGATAAACGGTTCACGGATGATCCCTCGAAGGACACGGCGGATGCACTTTCGGAAAAACGCAAGGAACGCGACGATTTGGCGCGCACGCTGGCCGGCGACCTGAAATCGGCGTTTCTCCAAGGGACACTTTATTACGGTGGCAAGGTGGTGGATCTGGAAACCGCGAAAGACATGGCGGGCGAAATCCAGTCGGCGCTGAGCCAGCAAATCCCCAACATCTATCCGCGCTTTGCCCTGGCCGACAAGCCGGTGGATTTTGCGAAGCAAATCAAGGCCGTGCTCAATCCGGCGCAAACGGCCCTGCATACAGTGGCCCCTGAGCTTTATCTATTCGACACGCAAGGCAGCCTGAACAAGGAATCGGCGCTGGTGGCCACGACGTTGGAAGTCATCAAAGATTTGGAAGACGAAGGCACGAACCCCACCGGCGAAGCGTTGCTGGATTCAGGGGACAGCAAAGGATTCAAGGGTTTTGCCCGCGCGCCGTTCGGTTGGCCGTCAGAAATTGTCCGGCTGGTGCTGGCCGGGTGTTTCCGGGCAGGAGCGATTTACCTGGAGCGGCAGACCACTGCCGGGCCGACCCCGCTTTATGACTACAAGGAGGCGCTGGATGATTTCGTCAAGATCAAGACGTTTGAGAAAACGACGTTCCGACTGGCCGAATCCAATCTGACTTTGGAGCAGATCAAACAGGCGAGCAAGGAACTCATTGCGATGGGCGTGACGGGCACGCCGGAATCTGGCAACGCGCTGGCCGGGGCGATCCGGCAACTGGGCACCAAATTGCAGGAAGGTGCGCGCGACGCCCAACTGCGGGCGGAAGCCGGGCTGCCGCTGGGCGATGAAATCCTGAAGTGCGACGAAGCGCTGAAGAATCCGACCACGCTGAAAGACCCGACGAAATCCGCACTGGCTTTTCTCAAGGTGGCCGCCCAATGGCGTGCGCTGAAAGCGGGACTCGATGGGCTGCGGACTTTTCTGGAGGCCAACCGGCACAAAGATTTTGAAACCTCGCGGCAACTGGTGACCCTGGTTCAGAACCATCCGCTGGCCAATGACACACCGGACAAAGCGGCGTTGGATCAATCGCTGGCGGACCTCGGAGCCATCATCGCGAACAAGACGGTGGTGGGCCGCTGGAATGACTATCGCGCCGCCGTGGACAAAATCAACGAGGTCTATCGGGACGCGTATCGCGGCAGTTATCAGGCTTTGCAGAAGGCGGTGACGGAGACGGTGACCGCCATCCGGGCCGGCAATGCTTACGCTGCGGCTCCGGCGGAACAACGGGACGCGGTGGTAAACGCCACGTTTGGCACGAGCGGACCCTGTCATTATCCGGACATCACACTGACCAGCACCTCGGCGCTAATCACTGCCGCCACTAAAACCAGTCTGCCGTCGCTGGGGCAGTCGTTGAAAGCCTTGCCCGCCTACCGCGCGGAAGTGGAAGGAGCATTGCGGGGACTGAAAACGCCGCCGCGCAAATCCGACCAAAAGGTTTATACCTGGAACGCCGCCGCCGCGCTGGCGGGACTGCACTTTGCCAGTGATGCCGAAGTGGACGCCGCGCTGGAAGAAATTGCGAAAGAACTAAAGGCGCGCATCAAGGAAGGGTTCACCATCCAAGTCAAATGAACGACCTTGCCCCCATGACGAATGCGGTGTTATCTGATCCCCATAAGGAGGCGGTCAAAGCATGGGTGCCACGCCTGCGCGGGCTGATAGAAGATGACTTTGAAGACCAGCTCAAGCGGTTGGGATTCCGGCGGGATGGCCGGCATACCGAAGAAGCGAAATTGGCACTGCCGGCGGCTGACCTGCTGATCCACCGAAAGCTGGCGGCGCTGATGGAGCGCGACACGGCGGGGGAAGGCACACCGCAACGCGGTTTTGACGCGGTAAAGCGCGAGCATACTTATACGCTGCTCAACCGACTGGTGGGACTCAAGGCGATGGAAGCGCGCGGGCTGCTGTATCTGCGCCCGCCGGGAAATCCAGAGGCCGCGCCGGAAGCCACGGAAGTGCTGACCCCGGTGGAGGGCCAGGCTTATTCGCGCTTTCTTCGCGATTTTCGGGCCGCCGGCGGCTCGCGTTACAAATACGACGCTGGCGCCGAACAGTCTCTGCTACGCGACGGACTGATGGCGGCGTTCCGCGAGGTGAATGAAGAAATCCGCACGCTGTTTGATCCCGACAATGACTACGCGTGCCTGTGGCCGAGTTTCGCCGCATTGCAGGGCGCCATCCAGAGCATCAACAGCGATTTGCCGATTGCGGCATTTCGTGCGGCGGATTTTCTGGGTTGGGTCTATCAATTTTTCAACGTGTATGAGAAGGACCGGGTGCGGGCGGAGAACAAGGGCACGCCGCGCAGTTCCTACGAACTTTCCGTCATCAACCAGTTTTACACGCCGCTGTGGGTGGTGAAGGTGTTGGTGGATAATACGCTGGGGCGGCTGTGGCTACAGATGCACCCGGATTCCTCGCTGGCCAGCAAAGGGCCACCGCCGTTGCCGCAAGAGCGCCCGGCGGATTTACCGCCGGTGGCCGATTACCTGGTGCCACGGACGGGGGAGAAAATCCGTTACCGGCGGATTGACGAGTATGGGAATCCCCAGCCGTTCAAGCTGGCGCGGGACATCAAGCTGCTCGATCCGGCGTGCGGAACGCTGCACTTTGGGCAATACGCCTTTGGCTTGTTCTACCAGATGTATCTGGACGAAATCGCGAACGCGGGGAAACCGGGCTGGCCGGCGGAACCCTCGGTGAAGAATCCACAGGAGATTCCGGCGGCCATCATCGAAAACAATCTTTACGGCATTGATATTGACCCGCGCGCCATCCAAATCGCCTCGCTCTCGCTGATGCTGACGGCAAAAGAAGCGGCGCTACGCGCGGGCTTCCCACCCACGGAAGTGCGCATCCGACGGTCCAATCTAGTGATTGCCAATGCGGTCAAGCTGGATGAAGGCCAATTGCGCGAACTCATCCAGCAGGTGGGCGATAAATCCGGCGCGGCCGATTTGCGGGAAAAACTGTTCCAGACCCTGTGGTTGAATCTAAAAAATGTGGGTGAACTGGGCAGCTTGGTGCAAGTTGGCGAAGGCGTGGCGCGGGTGTTAGACGAATGGGTAGAAGCGCAAGCCAAGGCGAAAGATCTGACCAAGCTGATCAAAACAAAAACCTCGCCGCAGATGGATCTAGGCGTCATTGACGTCGCGGCGCGTAAGGAACGGGTGCAGCAGATGGAGCTGGAGCGGGAGCTTTTGGAAAGCGAAGCGAGCCGCATCCGGGCGGAACTTTTGCTGGGATTGGACCAACTGGCCGGGCGACTCCAGACCGATCCGCGCCAACGATTATTTGCCGAAGACACGGTGCGCGGCCTGAAATTGCTGGAAGTGTTGAGCCTGGCTTTCGACGTGGTGGTGATGAATCCGCCCTACGGGGCGTTTGTGCCGGAAGTAAAAGAGTTCATTGATGAGACGTATCCGATGACCAAGTCCGACATCTACGCAGCATTCATCGAACGCGCCACGCAACTGATCGAACCGGAAGGCTATGTGGGGGCGCTGGTGAGTTCCACGTTTAAGACGAATGTCTCGCATGAAAAACTGCGAACGGAGATATTACTGAAACGCAATCCGCTGGTGATCATGTTGGATCTGGGATTTGGCATTCTGGACGGAGCCACCGTCGAAGCGGCGGCCATCGTGTTAAGGGGGAACGCGCCATGAACACCAAACGCATCGCCTGGCGCTGGGCCGAACGGGATTTTGGATTCCGTTTCCAGCAAGGCAAAGGCAAGCAAGCGGCGGACTACTACCAGGCCATCCTAGCGGGAGAGTTTTATCATGTGCCGGCGTCACAACGGAAGTTGACGAAGGCACAACTGGAAGAACTGGCCAAACAGGCCAAAGCGCCCACGGCACCGACAGTGGTGGTCAACCCATGGAATAATTACGCCGATAAGGATTTCCAGGTCATCACCGCCATGAACCACGAATTGTGTTTGAATTGGGCCGGGTGCTTAAGCCCGGAGGAAATCAAGTCCCGCGAAACCAATGGGGTGAATCGTGCGAAGGAGTTTATAGCGGACCTGGCCACGCGGGAAGAACCCGTGCCCATCACCTTGGACCTCATCCGCCAAGTTCACCGCGAGATGTTTGCGGAAATCTACCCGTGGGCGGGGGAATGGCGAACCGTGAACTTGCACAAGGGCGATGGGCCGACGAAATGGCCTATGCCGGTTTATGGCTGGGAACCAGTTTTT
The DNA here is from genome assembly GCA_903842235.1 of uncultured Verrucomicrobia subdivision 3 bacterium. GTDB lineage: Bacteria > Verrucomicrobiota > Verrucomicrobiia > Limisphaerales > UBA11358 > UBA11358. Next base: position 49,431 of record CAIMLG010000162.1, on the reverse strand, counting down.
AAAGAGTTCGAGCGAGATGTGTTGTCCCTAACCCCCTTCATCAATGACGATGCGGAGGCGGTCTGCCGGTTCGCCGCCAAGTTCATGGGCGAATATCTGGCGATCCATCCTTTCCGCGAAGGCAATGGACGGAGCGCGTTTGTGCTGAGCGATCTCATTTTATTGCAGAACGGATTAGTGCCGCTGGACACCTATAACCGCACGCGCGACCGCGACCGCTATTATGCCGCCTGTGAACAAGCTCGCGAGATGGGGAATCATCAGCCATTAGGCGACTTGGTTATTGAATGGGAAGGCGAGGCGCAGAAAAACTTTGAAGCGCGGTTGGCGGAGGAGAAGTAAACCATGGCCACTCTCAAACGTTACGATATCAAGAAGCTATTATCGAAGCCGGATCTCCGGCGACGGCTAATTGTCGAGAGCACCCGCGTTACACAGGCGCGGGAGGATATTGAAGTCTCCGAAGCACAGGCCGAGAATTCTTACTATGTGGTTACAGAAGGTGAGCGTGCGGCATTTCTTGATTTGGAACGGTTCGGACATACTGATACGGGAGATAATAGACATCATGTCTTTGTTGAAATATTGAAAGGTGAATCGAGCCGAACACGTTTTGATGTAACCATCCGAGACTTCAGCCTCCTTGATGCGTCTACACTAGCTTACGCTGAAATGCAAATATTGGGCACGCTGTTTAAGGTCGGCGTGTCGATCGATCCTAACTACGCACATGTAAGAGGTGGGATGAATTCGACTGAGTCGTCTAGGTTTGTAAGGTGTTTTTGGGAGCCATCGATTTCAACTAGACGTAGGTGGGTTAAATATTGCAAAGGCGGAGACTTCAGCCGCTTTTACTCCGATCTTGAACTTGTGCTTGATTGGACGGCTGATGGCGCTGAGCTCAAAGCCCTCGTTAAGGAAAGGTATGGAAGCGAGAGCCGTTTCATCAAATCACCAGAATTTTACTTCCGTCCTGGTCTAACTTGGACTGAAAAAAGCAGTTTGGGATTTAGCGTTCGAATCTTGGAAGAAGGTGCAATTTTCAATGTTGCTGGACCAGCTGCCTTTCCAGTTCATGAAAATGACCGCTTCTTCCTGCTAGGGGTTCTAAACTCCTCTGCTATAGCATACACAGCGCGTGCGCTAAGTGGCCGGAATTACGGGTCGAACTACGTTGGACAATTTCCTATTCCGCCAGCTGTGGCGAAGGCTCGCAACGCCATCTCAGACTTTGCCAAGCAAGCATACGAAATCAAAAGTGGTTGGAATTCCGGAAATGAAGTATCGACTAATTTTCAAAAGCCGTGGTTGCTAGCCGCTCGTTATACTGATGCTGGTCCCCTTCAAATAAGGCTTGGGCGCTTAATCGAGTGCGAGGACCGATTTACACTTCAGCTAAAGGTTCTATTTGAACAGATCGATTTAGCGGTAGCCGGGCTATTTGGATTATCGCAATCTCAGCGCGAGTCAATCTTGACGCATTTGAGGGGTTGGCCGCTTGAATGTGTTTGGCCGCAGATGGAAGGCCAAAGCGCAGAGCAGAAGCGACTGGAACATGTGTGCCGGCTACTCTCTTACGCGGTCAAATGTGTGGTGGAGGAAGATAACGACGGCTTAGTTTCGCTCCAATCCGTAGCGCAGGAGTTGCCCTTGCTCGAACGAGTGCGTGCGAAGCTGGCCAGCTTTTTTCCCGAGCAAGACCCGCACACGCTGGAGATCGAAATCGTCAACGAACTCAAAAAGCGCGTGAAGGGTTATGCCCGAGCGGAGTCCCTGCAGGAATGGCTGACGGATCGATTCTTTGACTTTCACTGTGACCTGTATCAGCAGCGACCGATCCTCTGGCATCTCGCGAGCAGCCAGGATTCCGCCGACCCCGCGTTCTCGGTCATCGTGCAATACCATCGGTTTGATCATGATCTGCTGGCAAAATTGCGCAGCGTGCATGTGCGGGACCGGATGACGACGCTACGCCGCGAGGCCGCGCAAGCCGGCAAGGACAACCGCGAGGATGACCGCTTGCAATTACTGGCCGCATTGGAAGAGGTGGAAGCTTTCGATAAAAAGTTAGCCAAGCTACAGGAGGGACATCACACCGGCCCAGAGAGTGGCGATGCCGATTACCGCATCCTGACGCCGTGGAAAAAACCGCAGGACCGGCCGAAGGGTTGGCAGCCGGACATTGATGACGGCGTGAAGGTAAACATTGCGCCGCTGACGCGGACGGGGCTGCTGCGGATTAAAAACAAATTTGGCGCCAAAGATCTGGAGGATGAATGAAACCACTGATTGAATCCTTACACATCCGAAGTTTTCGCGGATTAAAAGATGCCAACTTGGAAAACATGGGGCGATTTAACCTGCTCGTGGGTGAAAACAACTCGGGCAAGACCTCGGTTCTGGAGGCGATCATGTTGTTCCTTCGCCCCGGCGACGTGGAGCAATGGCTTAAAGTTTTAAATGTCCGAGACATTGATAGGGCGGATAGCAAACTCGGTGAGGCGGTAAGCTGGTTATTTCCAGTGGTGGGACGGATAACTCCAAGTCTCCGCCAAGATGTCATTCTAGAGGGCGTCACAAGCGGAACCAATGAAGTTCTGCGCCTCCATTACCTCCGTGAAGCGGCGATGACCATACCGGAGCCGCGTATGACCCAGTTGGAGGAAGAAGAGGGTGCCGACGCGCATGTGGATTTTAAGGGACGAAAAAACGTGGTGCTGCTAGCCGAATGGACTTCTCAGGCTGAAGGAAATAAGTCTGGAACAATGCTGTTCCCAGACTTCAGCGACAGTTTTGAACCGCCAGTGATGAACGACGACATTCAACACATTCGTAATTATCCGGTTGAATTTGTAAAACCTCACGCGCACCGGCTAAGCGCTTATTCGCTTGGTTCTCTGACGGACGCCGTCTTACAGAAGCGCAAGAAGCTACTAATCGAAGTGCTGCAAAATTTCGATCCGGATATCACCGGGGTGGAAATCGCCGAAGGACGAAGTGGCTCCATCATTGTCGTCGTGCACCGCGTGCTAGGGTCGATGCCGCTGCATAGCTACGGTGATGGCGTCAGAAAAGCTTTTTTTGTCATCGAACATGCGCTGCGAGCGGAGGGTGGTGTGCTGATCATAGATGAGGCGGAAACCGCGCTGCATGTAAAAGCCCAAGAAGACTTCTTTCGTGCCCTGATGCATCTATGCACGGATCTGAACGTGCAAATCGTGGCGACGACGCACAGCCTGGATACGGTAGATGCGGTGCTCAAAGCAATGCCTGAGCATAATAACGATTTTGTTGGCTACCATTTATCCGTGAATAAGGGCACCCGAAAAGTGCAGCGCTACAGTGGCGACCTCTGGGAACGGCTTCGCTTCGAACGAGGTCTCGACATCCGCTAATCTATGGCACGCCGCACCACCTATATTGTCGTTGAAGGGCCGCATGACGTGGAGTTTATCGGGCGAATCCTGCGCCAGGGGCCACATGCTTTTCACTACCAGAATGCGAAAAGCAAAGTGGATTCGTTTTGGCACCCCTTAATTCCAAATAGCTATCCAGTTGGCAAGCCCCCCAATGATTTTCTGGGGCGCATCTCGATGCCGATCTTCTACCAGAACGACACACACACTGTTGCGGTCCAAAGCGCCGGCGGTATCTCAAAAATCGTTGCCCGCCTGGAAGAGACGCTGGCGATGCCGGGCGTTGGAGAACCCGATGCCATTGGGCTCATTCTTGACTCTGATTCCAACGAGACGCCAGCCAAACGCGCCACGGACTTAGCGGCGACATTAGCCAAAGACGCACCACACTTATTGGGGGCATTCCCGAACGCGCCGGGTGTAGTCGTGCAACCTGTTGGGCCGGCCAAAAATCGACGCGGAGTTTTTGTTTTTCCAGATAATGCGAGCCAAGGGACTTTGGAAGACCTATTGCTGGAGTGCGGCCACACTTCTTACCCGAAACTTTTGGGGCTGGCGATAGCACATGTTGATGCGGCTGCAAAAAACCTAATACCCCCGACCGCCACTTGGACAAATGAAGATCATGATGAATTTAAATCCGTGTCCGGAAAGAAGAAAGCAACGATCGCCTCTGCAGCCGCAATCCTAAAACCGGGCAGGACTTCACAAATGTCGGTAAATGATAACCGGTGGATCGAGCCAGGTAATTTAGCTGCGGGAAAGGTGAAAACGGTGGCTGACTGGCTTAACAATCTAATTCTTTAGAAACGACGATTGGGCTAAAAATATGAGTGCAATACCAGCATTGAACACATTGGCGGATAAACTGGATCGGTCGGGTGCGACGGAGATTGTGCATCCAAAGCATCCGCGCTCGATCTGCATCATCAACTACAAGGGCGGCGTGGGCAAAACGACCACGACCGCGCTCCTGGGCATTTATCTGGCGAAGCTGTCGAAGAAGAAGGTGCTGCTGTTCGACATTGACGCGCAATGCAGTCTTTCGCTGGCGATGGGCTTTGACCCGGAAAAGGTCAGCAACACGGAACTGACTGTTTACAACCTGGTGGAGCCCAAGGCTTGGACGAAGTTGAAGCAGAAGAAACTGGAGAACTACACGCAGGCGCTCAAGTCCATCCACCTGCCCAAGAATCTGGAAATCATTCCCGGCTCGTTCAACACCGACGAACTGGATTACCTAATCGCCAAGACGCTGTTGAAAGATGAGAAACGGTATCTGACGGAATTGTTTCTCTACATCAAACAGCTCCTCCTGTCGTTTGAGGAAGAATATGAATATGTGCTGGTGGACTGCCCGCCGAACAAGATGTTTCTCACACAGGCAATGCTGCGGGCGTGCTCGTTCTATCTGCCGGTGACAATTCCCGACCAGATTTCGATTTATGGAATGCCGCGACTGATCCGCTGGGTCTGCCAGATTGATCCGCCGTCGGACCGGCCCAAGCTGCTGGGCTATGTGCTCAATGCACTCAACCGCGCCGGCGGAGGAATGGTGGGGAGCCAACAACGCGCTCATTTTGATCTCATCAAGGGGGTGATGAGCACCCTGCAAGCCGACGAACGAGCCGTGCTCGGGGACAAGGCGCTCGTGGGCGAAATCCCCCGGCTGGATGTCATCGCGCGGTTTCTGGGCGAAGACAAGAGCGCCATCACTGAGTTCAATGTTAAAAAATCCGGTCAACCCACCGTGGATGCGTGCATGACCGCCATCCGCAACGTCGTTATCGACCGAATCACCCGCTACAATGGCAACTAAAGAATTTATTTTGAAAGCCGGAGAACCGGCACCCGAGAGTGTTCGCAGTTGGTTGGAGAAACTTTATTCACCCGCCGAGTTGGAACGGATGACGCAACGCGGCGCGCGCGTGCGGGTCAGCCTTACGAGTCCCTGGCCGAAAGTGCCGAAAATTCCCAAACCGGTGATTGCCGTGGATGGCGCCTATCTGGAACGGCTCAAGTCGTTGGCGACGAACGAAAGCGCGCTGGAAAAGGAAGTGGGTTTCCTCGGCAGCCAAGTCATTTTGGAGATTGGAAAAGTGCTAGGAATACCGATGCAGAAGAAATCAAAGGTCCCCAGCTTGCGCGCCCAATTGATCAACAGCCTGCGGAGCGAGATCGTGTGGCGAGGCATCAGCGGGTCTTTGGCCCCGCTGCCAACGTCCGGGACCAGCGAACCGAAAAACACGCCATGATACTGCCGGCGCTCATCCAGCAAATCCAGCAACGATTCTCGCACGAGAAGCGGGCGAAGGTTTGCCTGTGGTTTGATCCAAAGGGTGAGTTTGAACGGTTGCGCCCGGCGCTGGCGAAGCATCTGGAACAGATGAAGAAGCCGCCGTTTCAATTGCTGGCTTATGAGCCGAAGCTGAAGCGTGGTCAACTCTGGTTGCGCCGACAAGTGCGCCAGGCCTTGAAAGGATTACCGGCGGAGAAAGCGAAGGAGGTTCGCTTTTTGATCTACCTGCCGTTGGCCGTGGAACGGCTGGATTCGCCCGATGACGCAGGCCGCCATTATCTGGAACTGCTGACGGAATATAAAATTGCCGGCGTGCGCTGGCTGGTGGGCGGCAAGCTGGCGACGCTGTTCAACTTTTTGAAGACGGCCGGGGTGTGCCTGCCAGAAACGCCGGGCGACCAACGGCAGCTCGTGGACGGTGGTAGCGATAGTTTGCTGGCCAAATATGCGGGTAAGTTTCACGACAAGCCGCCGGTGTTTTGGGAGCAGCGACTGACGCCGGAGCTGGCGCAATCGCGGCTGGTGGGCGACGTGGACCAGATGATTTTGGATCTGGCGGTGCAGCCGGAGGCGACGTGGAAGGCGCTCGGCGAACGCGGCGTGCGGGAAGAATTTTTGGCCGCCGTCAAAGATCGCTACGATTTTGCCAGCGAAACCGACAGCCCGGAGTTATGGGTCACCGCGCTGGTCGAGGTGCTGGCGCTGACGGAAACATATAACGGCTATGGCGAGCCGGCGGATTTTCCATTTTTGAACCGGCTGCCGCCGCCGCGCTTCCGCGAAGGCCAGGTGCAACTGCTGCGCCGCTGGCTGCGGGACGCCAACAGCCGGCCCGCGTGGGATCGCTGGATAAAATCGGTGGAGCAACATCTCAACCTGACCGATTGGGCGCGCGGACGGACGGGGCTGTCGTTCGGGTTTCCGCATCTGGCCCGGCTGCGCTGGAGCCGTTTCCGCGAGCGCTTTGCCGCGGCGGCGGAAAAGTGGTCGGACCTCCGGAAGTTGGTAAAAATCGAAGAGTCGGCGCTGCGCGAGGAAGTGGATTTCGGACGGGCCAGCCAGGCACCGACCGGCCATTGGGAAATGTTGCTGGGAGTGGCGGGTTTTGTGGACACGTGCGAGCAAGGCCGGAAAGCGGTGGAAAACGCGCCGTCGGCGAGCGAGCTGGCGAAGGTGTATTGCGAGTTTGCGGGAACGATTGACCGAGCCCACGCCCAACTCAAGGCCACGGCGGAAGAACATGACGTGCCCGAGGTGGTGACCGTAGTGGATCGCGGCTATGGCGATTACGCCAATGATTTGAACCAGCGTTTTTTTGACGCCTACACCGCCAACGACAATCTGGAGCTCGCGGGTTTTCCGCTGGTGACGGATCAACTGGAGGCGAAGGTGTGGTCGGCGGGCGGACGGCGAGCCGTGATTATCGTGGATGCACTGCGGTATGATTGCGCCCTGGCTCTCGTAGACCGACTGCCCGGTCAAGAGGTGCGGGTGGAACCGATGCGAGCCATGCTGCCGACGGTCACCCCGATCGGCATGAGCGCACTCCTGCCCAAAGCCCTCACCCCGACGAGCCTGATCATCGAGAAAAATGTTTTGCATCCGCAGGTGAATGGCGTGGATACGAGTGTCCGGCAGAACCGGCTGGATTTATTGAAGGATTTTGGCGCGACGTGCCTGGACATTGACGAAGTGGAAGCAGCGGCGGCGGCCCCGGATAAAATTCCCAACCTGCTGGTGGTGTTCGGGCATGAGGAAGTGGACAAGCTGGGGCATGCGAATGCCGAGGCATTGGTCCGCCATCTGGACAAGGAACTGGACCGGATTGTCCGCGTGGTAAAGCGACTGCATCAGTGGGGCTATGCCGAAGTGAATGTCGTGACCGACCATGGGTTTGTGCTGGTGGATGCCGCGCAATTGCCGCCGGAAGTGCCGATCAAAAAAGAGTGGTGCGCGGCGTTCAAAGAGCGCTTTGCCCTGGTGCCGGCGGCAGCAGACGTGCCGCTCAAGACCAAACCGTTTTTATGGGATGCCTCGGTGCGGGTGGCGATCCCACCCGGCACGGCCTTTTTCAAGACCGAAAAAGCCTTTAGCCACGGCGGCGGGACGCTGCAGGAAATGATTATTCCCCGACTGGTATCGCGCGGACGGATCCAGGTGCGCAAGATTGGCGTGGAGGTGTTATTGCCGAGCTACGAACTGACGCAAGCGGCGGTCAAGTTGGTGTTGCGCCCCAAAACGGGAGGGGCCGCGCCGGCGGGCGAACTGGCGCTGTTTGCCGACCAGCCGCGCGAATTGCAACTGGAAGTGTTGCGAGCCGGCGACGGGAGTTCCGTGCTCAGTGGCAAACGGAAGACCGTGAAACTGGAGCCGGGCGGGGTCGAGGTGGCCCTGACTCTATTTTTTGATTCCAAGCACGTTTTCAAAACGGGCGACTTGTTGCAGCTCCAGATTCGCGATCCGGAGACCGAGGAACAGTTTCCGCCCGGTGGAATTCACCTGCGGATAGCCCGCGACCTATAATTTATTTCCTATGCAAAAGAACACGATTGAACTGGATGAACTGGACCGGCTGGCGATCGAAGCTTTCCCGGGTCTGGTGGTGCGTAAAGACCTGCTGCGGCGAATGCGGTCGTCGTTTGGCGTGCCGGCCTTTGTGATTGAATTTTTGCTGGGAAAATATTGCGCCTCCACCGACGAGACGGCCATCAACGAGGGGCTGGAGTTTGTGCGCGAGACGTTGTCGGCAAAATACGTAAAACCGGACGAGCGGGAATCGGTGAAATCAGCCATCAAGCAGCATACGACCTACGAAGTCATCGACAAGGTGTCCGCGAAGCTGGTGGAAACGCACGACAAGTATTGGGCCAGCCTGTCGAATTTGAACCTGGACTACATCAACATTGACGACAAGGCCGTGCATGAGCATGACCGGCTATTGATGGGTGGCGTCTGGGCCGAGGTGTCGCTGCGTTACGATGACTCGTTCATTTTCAAAGGACAAAACCGGCCATTTTTCATTGATAAGATCCGGCCCATCCAACTCTCCAACCGGAACATGGATGGATACAAGGCCGCCCGGAAGCGATTCACGCGGGACCAGTGGATGGACTTCCTGATGCGCACGATGGGTTACGAGCCAAATCATCCGTATTACACCAAGCGCCGGAAGCTGCATTGCCTGCTGCGCCTGGTGCCGTTCGTGGAAAAAAATTTCAACTCGGTGGAATTGGGGCCGCGCGGCACGGGCAAGAGCTTTGTGTATCAGCAAATGAGCCCGTATTGCCATCTGGTGTCCGGCGGCCAGACGACCACGGCGCAGATGTTTGTAAATCTGGCCTCGGGCCAGCGCGGACTAGTCTGCCTCTGGGATGTGGTGGCCTTTGACGAAGCGGCCGGCATTGATTTTTCCGACAAGAGCGGAATCAACATCATGAAGGGCTACATGGAAGACGGCGCGTTCAGCCGTGGGCGCGACATCATCCAGGCCGAAGGTTCGGTGGTATTCGTGGGGAATATTGACGGCGAGATTTCGACCATCCTGCGCACGTCGCATCTGTTCTACCCGATGCCCAAGGAAATGGACACGGCGTTCTACGACCGGATTCATGCCTACATCCCCGGCTGGGAATTTCAGAAAACACACGATGACGCCTACACGAATCATTTTGGCTTGGTGACGGATTATCTGGCGGAAGTGTTTCGCGAACTGCGCAAGTCGAGTTACGTGGATTATGCGGAACGGTATTTCAAGTTTGGTTCGCACCTCGGGGGCCGCGATCAAAAGGCCGTGCGAAAAATCATCTCCGGCCTGATCAAGCTGCTGCATCCCGACGGCGAAGTGACGAAGGAAGAGCTCCGGGAATATGTGGAATACGCGATGGAAATGCGCCGCCGTGTAAAGGAACAGCTCAAGAAGATGGGCGGATTGGAATATTGGAACACGAGTTTTTCCTACTTCGATTTGGAGAATGGCCAGGAGACCTTCGTCCGGGTGCCCGAGCTCGGCGGCGGCAGTCTCATTTCCGAAGGCGCACTGGCGCCAGGCAGCATTTACACCATTGGCACGGATGCGAGCGACAATCGCCTCGCGCTATTCCGGCTCCAGGCGCAAGCCAATCCGGGTTCAGGTCGAATCATTCCGCTGGGAAATCTTTCGAAGGGGATGAAAGAAGCGATCAAAACAGCTGATGCCTATCTGCGGGCCAATCTCAAGACGCTAGGCATCACCAAGGATATGGATAGCTACGATTTCAATTTGCAGGCCATCAACCTGAACCAAGCCAAAGAAGGCGCGGAGACGGCGGTCGCCTTTTTCATCTCGCTAGTGTCCTCCATTCTGGAAAAGCCGGTTCTGGAACGAACCGTGGTGTTGGGGGAAATGAGCGTTCAAGGGTTGCTGCTGCGGGTGACGTCGTTGCCGGAACGGATGCAGTTGGCCGTGGAGGCTGGAGCCAAACGCATTTTGATTCCCAGCGAGAACAAACGCGACCTCGCGGAAGTGCCGGATGCGATCCTTACCGCCATTCAATGGCAGTTTTATGACAGCCCGACACGTGCGGCCATGATGGCGATGGGGTTGGTGTAAGGCGGCAAACGTGGTGGCGTCTGGAGGCTCGTTGTGAGACGGTCGTCGCCGGTGAAGCACACGGTTTCTTTTACAGGGTCGAAAACCATGTGCTGGTCCAGATATTCGGATGCTTCCGGACACTGGGCGTGGATTGTTCAATGGTTTGGAGGATGGCGGTATTTACGCGATGGCAGGCGATTCATTTGGGAACTGGCGCGAGCGGTGCATCCCACACCTGAAGTTTTACGCGCAAATGCTCAATCATCGGCGGCGGGAGCGGTAAAACGGCACTGCCAAGCTTTTCGCCCGACGCCGAAATGGGTTCTTCCTGGCCATCGGCGTGGTCGGCGGCAAATTCGCCGCCGGTGAGCACTTCAAACGTCTGGGCACGCAAACGAAGTTCCTCATACATGCGCTCATCGTAGGTGCCGGCGAGAAATGGCACGCCAATTTCGAGGCAAACTTTGGCGGTGCCGGCGGCGGCATCGCGTTCGCGAAACGTTTTGCTGCCAATCCGGTCGGCGCGGCCGGTGCGCTGTTCGAGCACGGCCGGATTCCACGCCAGATCGTAATGCACCACCTGGCGGCAATGGCGGTGCAGGTCTATGCCCTCCTGACCGACCGACGTGCAAACCAGCACTTCCGGGAGCAGCGGGGTATTGAAACCGCTGAAGATGCGGTCACGGGTGGCCGCCTTGGTGCTGCCGTTCACCAGCGCGACAAACTGCTGGTCCCGCAGAAGAGTGGCCTGATGGAGCGCGCCCCGGGCCGAATCGGGATTGGCGATGTGTCCGCTGGAAGCTTTCATATCTTCCAAAAACACGACAATGCGCTGGGCCATGCTTTCGTGCTGGTTCGGGAGATGATCAAAGAAACGGGCCGCGAGCAATTCGCCCCAGCCGGATTCGTGGAGATCGCCGTTTTGCGGTAAAAGACGGAGCAGAACGGAATCCCGGAGCACAGCCCGCCGGAGCGCCTGCAGCACCAGCGCGCGGGTGAAAAAATCCACGCCGTCCACTTCGGTTGCGTTGGCGTCGTCTGACGCGTGCGTATCCGGCACCGTCAATTGCCAGAGAAACTGGTGGATCCCGCGCAACGTGGCGGCGTTGCCATCGGTGCCCATCGCCAACCAAACACGTTGCGGGTCAGCTCCGAGCCAAAGACTGGGGGACAAGGCGTAGGAGTCGAGAATTGGAATTTGTTTTTGCCCGCGCGCCCGCAGCCGAGTGGCCCGCAGTTCGTCTGCCAACGTCGTGATTTTGGCGGCAGACGGATCGATGTCGCCGGGAGGATAATTGGTATGGCAACCCCGCAGGGAGATGCTTTCGTCGCTTTCCTCGTCTTCCTCGCCTTCATGCGTCAGGCCGTAGGCATTGGCAATCCAATCAAGGGCAGCCATACTGGTGAGCAACTGTTCCAGCGATTTATGCGGCACGCCCACCTTTAGAAAACGGCGGGCGAGAATGTGTTCCGTGGCGCGATACAGGAACACGCGATCCACCCGTTCCCCGCTTACCTCGATACCAAATTTAAGGGAGAGCCGGGCGAGTTCCGCGAGTTCGTCGTCCGCTAAAAAGAATTGATCCGGGGTGAATGGGCAACTCTGGTCGCGAGTCCACAGCACCGACCAAAGCAAGCGGTCCAGACCGAGGCCGACCAGATCGCGGTCGCGACTGGTGAGACGGGCACGCAAGGTTTTGAGCTGGCCCTCGCCGCCGAGACACTTTTTTTTGCCCGCCGCCAATTCGTCGCGAATGCGGTCACTGAGAATTTCATGGAGCCGCTCTGCAGTGTTGGTGCGGAAACAAAAAATCAGGACTTTTTCACCGGCCTGCCAATGGCGCAGACATTCATCCACCACGGCGGAAAGTTTCGGGTGGCGCGGGTCGTGGCGTTCATTCACCAGATCAAACAGGATTTCGAGGTAACGCCGGGCATCATGAGCGTCACCCAAAGATTGCTGAACGCGACGACCCTCGGCGCTTTCGTGCAGGGTCGAGTAGCAGCCCGTGAGGTCGCTGCCAAGTGATGACCGGCCTTTGCCGCCTTTCATCTCGGACACGCAACGCATGAGCAGGTATTGAGGAAGTTCCGCCTCACCGCGAATGTCCAAGCCGGGGGCGGCATGAAGTATGTGTCCATCCGGACGAGCCAGCGTGCCCGGCAAGGGCGGGCCATATTCAGCCCCGATGAGGAAAAGACGGTGGTCCGTCTGGCGACGATGGCGGATCACCAGTTTACCAAGCTCCCGGGACAGGTCGGCGTTATAGGCGAAGAGGTAAAGGGCTTCCCGGAGAAACTGGCGAATGTCCGGGTCGATGCCCGCGACCGCGCCGGAAATTATTTTAGCCAAATCCGCGCCATGATCGGTGATGACACCATCGAGATTTGCGAGCGTGACAATCTTTTCCCGCGCGATGGTCAAACCGGGCGAGTTCCACCCCTCGTCGAGGGCCGGGGCCGCGACACGGCGGGGAATCCGAACCCAAGCGCGGCTAAAATGGCGGCTGTGACTTTCCGCGTTGGCGAGCACGGGCCGGATGATTTGTTCGCGGAATTTTTCCAGACGCCCGACCCGGACCGAAGATTCAGCCTGGGTGGGACATGGCTGCATGGCATCGGATACCTTCAGGATTTCCAGCATTTCCTCCGGACGCAGTTGGAACGGCGTGGCCGTGAGCAACAGGGCGCGGCGAACGTGCGGGGCGATAAAATCCCTGAACTCGAAAAATCCGTTGGCTCCCAACTGCGGGCCGTTTTTCCAGTTGTGAGCCTCGTCCACAATGAGCAACGGGAAATCACGCTGGATACTGCGAAGCGTGGCGAGGCGATAAATATTGATGAGCTTGTATCCAATTTTACGGAAAGCATCCTCCCGGTTACGAAAAAACGGAACGGCGACTTCGCGGCAAGTCTCCAAAAGAGATTCCAGGTCGGGGGTGTCCTTGCCCGTGAGCCGGTTGAGGATGGCCAAGAATTCATCCTCGGTGAAAGGCAGCCGTCCGGCTTCGTCCTCCGTCAAATCCGTGAGTCCTTCTGGACGGGACGGCCAGCCCTCTGGAGCGCCCTTGAGCAGACGGTGGCGGTTTTCATTATTGAACCGATTGCTCCAATACCGGAACAGGACACCGAGGGTGAAGCGGCGCTTGAGTTCATAATCGAGCAATTTATCACCGCCGAACAACCCCATGCGCGCGACGATGACCTGGGGTTGCCGGCCGGGTTTACGGAGGGCGACCGCCAAATCATCCAAGCGATCCACCGCCAGCGGGGCAAAGTAAATATCCGCGGATTGACTTTCAGGAGGAACGCAGCGGCGCTTGAATTCGGAGACCTCGCGAACCCATTTGCGATAGAGGGCGTGATTGTTTGGGGTAAGAACCAACACTCGCTGATAGCAGCCATCCAGATCCGGCTCGGTGCGAGATTGTTTCAGGTGGGCCAAGATGGAATAGGCCAACCCCAGGGCGACAAAGGTTTTACCCATGCCGACTTCATCTGCCAGGATTTGAATTTCGAACCGCTGGCCGGACCGGGGATGGAAAAACCGCTCCAAGATCACCTCGACCGTGCGCCACTGGCGGCGGGCGTCTTCGGGACGTTCCTTCATGCGGTTGTCGCGACCCAGATCAAAATCTGCCGAGGGAGTAATCATGATGGGAGGGTCGTTTCACCGTTGAAGACGGCCTTCCGGTAGCGCCCGAATGAACGGTTGGACGTGAACAAAGCGGAATGATCCGCGATCAGTTTTTCCAACAGGCGAGAAATTTTACCCTGCACCTGCTGAAGGTGCTGCCGCCAGACATCGGCCAACCGTTCGGGAACCGAATGTGATCGCGCCGATTGGAGGCAGGCGAGAATTTCGACCAACTGGAAACCAGCGGCGGTGGGGGTGCGGCGTCCCGCTTCGACGGCGTCGATAATCGTTTGAGCCAGCGCGAAGGGACTGACCGGGCCGAGCAAAGCCAAGCGCATGGCGGGTTCGGATTGGGTTGCTGACCGCAGGTCCTGATTCAAACCGGCCAGCGCCTCGACAAATTCACGGATTTGATAGGACTGGATACGCGACTTATCCACGCCGGAGGCAGGCGCGGGGGTGATGGCAGTCTGGTCGCCCGATGGTCCGCCAGCCTCCGGGTCAGGAAAGAGTTGCTCCCAGGCAATCCGGCCTTGGTAGTAGGAAATCAGATGAATTTCCTCAATGGTCTGTTTGCCGGGCGAGATCGGAAGACTGGCGCGAGCGGAGGCTTCCACATTCAGAGGAAACGGCCGACCCGCCGGACAATCCGGCCAGCAAATCTGAATTTCCTGCTCGGTAAGCAAGCGGGTGAGAACCAAGTCCGATAGCGAAACGGTGAAACTGGTCTTGGTTGCGTCCTGGGTTTGTTCGAGAGGAACGAGGGTTTCACCCGGAACGCCGTCATTAGACAGAAGGCAGGCAGACCAAAGAAATCCGGCCCCATCAGCGGCCGTTTCGATGCGAAGTTCCAATTTGTTTTCATCGGCCGTAACGGGCGCGAGGAGAACCTGCCGGATAAACTCAGGCCAAGGCTCATCGGCCGGCCCCATTTCCGGCGCTTGCAGACTGTGAATGTTGGCGTGCGACAGCAAAATGGGCTGGCCGACCAAATCAGGCAGCACGTGATCAAAGTCAGAACTTTGAAGGGATCGGCGCAGTATCACCCCGGCCTCCGTGTTCGCGTTGTCTGCGCCGGGAATAAAACCCCAGCCATGTCCAGTAAAGTTACCCGAACCGAGGTAGGCCAAACCAGTGCGAGTGCCCTCGACCAACACCACTTTGGCATGGAGTGCGCGCGTGGCAGTGAAACCTTCCATGCCACCCAATTCCTCCGGGTGAACCTCGGGGTTCACCGGCTGGGCGGTGGCCTTGACGCCAAGGGCCTGCCAATCTTGGGTGGCGTAAGCCGCCGGCAGAACCGGGATGAGTTCGCCATTGGGATTTTTGAAGGCATCAGTCAGCAGACGGACTTCGGCTTCGGAGGCAAGCGGCCCGACCTTTTTGAGCTCGGTCAAAAACGTTGCCAGCGTCAGGCTGGCGTCCTGAGACCAAAAAGGCGAGATGATGGAGATGCGTTTGACCGGCTCGCCGACGGGCCAGCGCCCGACAAACTCACGCCACAAACGGGTTTGTCCGTTGGACCAGACAAAGGCTGTATCGGGGTCAGGATTGCCGGTAAGCCAGGGCTGCACAGTCGCGATGGAACGGCGAATCAGCTGGCGAGCCTCCGGCGTGAGCCAGGAGGACAAAGCCGACTCCATGCCCGTCAATCCCTGAGTGATGAGCGCGGCCTCTTTTTTGGATTTTTGAGTGGCCGTGAGGACGGCGATGACTTCACGATTTTCGCGATAACCCTGCTTCGTGAGGTTGGCGCTACCCACAATCAAACGCACGGCGCGCTCAAATAAAAGGAGAGTGACCTTGGCATGGAGCACGGAACCACGCGGGCTGACTGCGGGGCGCACGTCCAAGCGGAGCGAGCGCGGGCGCCCCCGGTAGCGTCGGGCTTCGGCGAGAATGACCGCCGCGTCGAGTTCAAAAAGACGTTTCTCCAGCGCTATACGGGTGGCCCAACTCTGGTCATCCCACGCGCCAAGACCGAAAACGGAGGGCAAAAAATCCGTCTCCAGAAATTCCGGACGGAGGTCAAAGGTGGTGGCGAGCAAGCCTTGCATGGCACCCCAATGCGGATCAGGAACCAAGCGGTCGATCAACTTGCGTGAGCTGATGTCCTGATTATCCTTCATGATGCCATGCCCTTCTTAGACGCCGAAATGAAAGCATCCGCGGCCCCAAGCCGATACGGATGGGGATTGATATGTGACGGGTCGGTGGCTTCCCGATTCATGCCACCCGACCGGGTCATGGTGAGTTGCAGTCGTGAATTGATACGCTCCAGCCACGGCATCTTGCGGCGGCCCCGGTCAAATTTCCCGTGCTGGACGTCGGCATGACGGGATATGACGGCATCGACGAACGCGGAATTGTCCTGCACGGAACCACTGGCGGTTTCCAGGAACCGGCGAACGTCGGAAAGGCGGTCAAGATGTTCGCGAAAACCGGGCATGGTGCCGTGATCGAGGACATCGAGCAGGCGTTGAACGCGAGTGGGCAGATTGGTTTTCACCAATAACATCACGGGATCGTTGGCCAACTCCGCAAGCGTGATAGAGGCGGCCGCGTGATGGCGGCAGAGCCAGAGAATCCGTTCGAGCGAAAGCAGCACATGCTGATAACAGGATTCGAACGCAAGGATGCATTCAATCCCTTCCTGCAGATCCTGATGCTGGCCGTTGCGCTTCAGCGTGCGCAAGGTCCGGGCGAGCCGTTCCAATTCTGTTTCCTCGGCGCTCCTGGCCGGATGATCGCGGAGCAATCCGGTCATGCGCGACCGGACATCGTTGTAGTGCAAGGCTTCATCCAGACAAGCCGCCTCGCGCGGTTTCACCTCGGCTTCGACGTGAGCGCGTTCCCCCCAATCCGCCAGAGTTGCCAACGGGACATCCGTATCGTCAATGACTGCCCGGCGAATTGAGCCGGGCAATCCGGTTTCTGCCAAAAACGCTTCCGCAGCGACTTCGCCCAGAGCCGGGGTGAGAATGAAATCTTCCCGGTTAAAAAAGTGCATACCATCGGCGACATTGGCATACATGCCGATGCCACCATACTGGGACTGCCGAGAGAGCAACCGGTAGCCGGCAGTGGTGCGTTTATCCCCGCGCCGCAGCAATTCCTTAACATAATCCTGCGCATAGGTAACGCCGCGCACGCCGCCACTTTTATCCGGTCGCGCAAGCACATTGGCGAGCGCCCAGAATCGTTCCAAACGCAGAATGGTTTCCTGCCGATGGGCAACCTGCTCGCGCTCCGAACGAGAATCCTGATCGCCGCTCAACTGGATGCCGGCGCACAGAAGCGCGAAGTAACGCGGCCGGGAAGCAACATTGGTCAAACCGGGAAGAATCTTATCCGCCAGAAACAAGTAGCCTCTTTCAAAACCAAGTGGATCAATACTGGTTCCGGGCAAATCGGAGGGATCAAAGGCGGTTAAGAACGTTTCCATCATTGCGAATCCTTTAGCGTCTGGTTGATGAGCAACGCCTCCTGTTCCAAACCTGCATTGTGTCTTTCGATCAAGGCGAGCACGGTGCGAACCTCGGCGATCTGGCTCTGGCGCATTTTTGCCAGGAGCGACCGAGTGCTGGATTTTTGCAGCAAGTCGCCGTTACCGTGGCGGGCAAATAATGCGGCCAGATTTTCCGGCAAATAGAGCTGCACGCGCGGGCCAAGCCGCGCCCGCAGCCGGCTGAACTCGTCCAATCCCACCGGGTCATAATCCGGAAGATGGAGCAACTGGAAATCCGGCGCAGTCTGGGTCGCAAGCCAATCGAGCAGCCGATTGGAGGATCGTCCGTGGCCATAGAGAGCGAGACTCGGCGGCAACTGCAACTGTTCAAGCTGCGTGAAAACCGCCGGGTTTTCCACGAGGGCACAAGGGCCGTGCAAGGTAAAGCGTGCGGGATCGGCGAGCAAAAAGGAAAAAACGCCATGCGCGGCGGTGGCCGTGGCCGCACCGATGGAATTACCATCGGAACGCAACGCTTCTTCCCGCCACGTGCGGACGGTGACGATTTCCGGCAGGTCGCTCGCAACCGATTTGGTATCCCGAAAGCGGGAGACGCCCGCGACGCGGCTGGAAGTGCCCGCCGGCACAAGAACATCCGGGAAGTGATGCCGGATAAAAGCCTGCAACGCCGTGGGATTCCGAACCACCAGACGGCGGCCAGCCCCGGACTTGTCTTCCGTGACGACGCCGGAATCCAACAGCGGCGCGAGCGCGGCGATAAATTCGCGGCTACAAGCAGAGCGCGCCACCGTGCCAATTTCCAACAGGCGCGTCAGCAGAATGAATTTGTTTTCCGGATCCTTCATGCGGGGATGGGCTGGCGCTGGACGCCGACGCGGTGTTTCTGCCGCAGGACGATCGAACCCTTGCGTGGCTGCAAGAAGTAGAGCGCGTCCACTTCGCTGACGGCCTCGGGCGCGGCGGTGATGGCAATGAAACCGAGTTTGCGCGCGGTGTCGAGAATGGCGTGGCGATTAGCCGGGTCGAGAATCTGAATTTCGTCGAGGAAGAACGGCACCTGACAATCATCACGTTTCAACTGGCTTTTCAGGAGCAGCAAATTGAACAGGACCTTGATGGTCACGGTTGTGCCGTGGGATTCAATCTGGCGAAAATCGTGGTAGGTATGCGCACGGTCATCCGCACCGACGACGGTGAAGCCAAGCGTGAAGAGGTCGGCATAGCGCACCTGGGGGTTGCCCTGGAGTTTGGTCCGGAAATTAACGAGGGCGGATTCCCGCTGCTTGTCATTCTCAAACAAGCCGCCCGGCTCATACGCGGCGAGGCGACGAATCCAGTTCACCGTCTGGCTGTCTTCCAGCACCTCCATTTTGACGGCTTTCAGGTCAGAGACCTGGACTTTGGCAAAGTGGCGATTCAACCCATCCCGGGCGCTGAGGACATCCCCCAATTTTTTTAAAATCTGGTCGAAGGTCGCGCGAAGAGTATGAATATGGGCATTCCAATCGCGTTCCAAAGCGGCTTCTTTTTCGGTCAAGGCTTCCAATTCTTCGCGGAGCAACCGGACCGTTTCTTTCTCATCCACCCCTTGAAAATCATCACTGAACCAACGTTCAATTTCTGACATGTCATTGCGTATGTCGTTGGACAACTGGGCTTCTTCGTCCTGCTGACGAAGGACCAAGGCGACGGCACCTCCAAAATCATCGGGGATGGCCTCATCCGGCGTCCGGCTTCTGGCGGCAAATTCCGGGAAAACGCACCGGTTAAATTCGGATATGCTCACACCATATTCATTCTCTTTTTTGAGAATGGCGGATTGGGCCTCGCGTTCCGCATTGGCAGCTTTGCGCTGGTCGCCATCTAATTTACCGATGCGAGCCTTGGCCGTCTTGATGGTTTCGTCAATGGTTCTAAACTCCGCCTGCAAGCGATTCTCGTGTTGCTTGGCGGACAGATGTTGCTCGTAGCGAAACAGCCGGCGGATTTTTCCCTCGCGAGCCGGCGAGCCTTCCAATTCCTCGGTAATTTCTTTTCGCTGCTTTTCCAGAGCTTCCCGCTGTTCGATAGCCGACAGAATTTTCTGCCAGCGCTCCAGGCTTTGCTGATCTTCCGCCAGCCGATCGCGAATGGCTTCAATATTGGCCACGCCGGCCACGGGGGCTTTTTCCCCACGAAAAGCAATCGTGAGGTTTTCATCCTGATACGTATTGTTTTTAAGCCGGGAGACCAACTCGCGCAGGGTGGACACCAGTTCGGCCTGACGGTGTATCTCGATGGCACCCTGGACGACGGGATATTCCAACAGCTCGGGATTGAGCAGCCGAAACAGCGGATTCAATTCGTCGTCGCTGAAATGTTTGCGCAGGGCGGTGATGACGACCTTGTCAAAGCGGTCAATCGTTTGCTGCTTGTCCCGAACCTGACCGGTGAAAAATTCGCATTTACCGAGGGCTTTAGCGCGCGATTCATTTTCCGCAGAGCGCAACTGGTCGTCCAGGTTGCGGGCTTTTTGTTCGAGTGCCTGAATGGCGGCCCGCTCCAACTCCGGAGTGAACTGGGCAAATTCACGGTCGCCGGCGGCCAATTGCTTAAGCTTTTCATCCACCCGCCCCAATTCAATGGCGTAGTCTTGTGACTCTTTCCCCAGACGATCAATTTCCACCAACAACGATTGGGCCAAATCGCCCTGTTTCTTTTTTTCTGATTTCAGCCGATCCAAACCCTTTTGGTGCTCAGTATCAAACGCCTGCCGCTTGGCCCGGAGGTCAGTCCAGCGATAGATCAGTTCACCGCGAGCCTGTTCGCGGCTGGCAAATTTATCCACCAGACCGCCGACCAGAGGCCGATGCTCCTTGAAGCGGAGCAATTTTTCACGGCGGGCGCGAATCAGGTCATAATCTTCGCCAAAAAGCGTCCGCGCATCCAAAGCCAGCTTATCCGGGGGAATATTGGCGAGCATCAACACACGGTCGCGCATTTGTTCCTGGGAAATCGCGCTGAGAGTGAGCAAGTTTTTCAGAGTCTCACGGAACTGATGATATTTATCATCATCTCGCAAGGCGACGATACCCTGGCCAGTGGAGCCAGCGCCATCCGGAGGCAGGAGCAAGGTGCGATGTTCCTCGGCGCTTTTTATGGCCCGGAAGTTCTTCAAGGCCAGCCGGGCGCTGACCTCGCGCGGGGGGCGAACCTGATGCTTGGCATCGTAAAAATCATCAGACAAATAGGGGCCGGAAAAGAAAAACCGTTCCGGTTCACCACCACTGGCCTTGCTTTGTCCGCGCCAGCCGATGACACAATCCCCCTGGGCGCCGGAACACTCGAACAGCATGTAGCTGTGTTCACTGGGGAAGTAAAAGGCGCGGGTCTGCTCCCATTTGTAGCCACCGAAATCCATTGTCCGGATGTCATTCAAATAGAGGAACTGGAGCGTGTTGATGAGCGTGGTTTTGCCAGTGTTGTTTGGCCCGACGATTTGCAACGTGCCGGCAATTTCCACCTCAGCATATTCGTAACGCCCGGAGTGGATGAGGATGATTTTTCGTGGTCCGGTGGGCATAGTTCAGGGGGCGGGGTTAGGACTGTCACCGGCGGCAGTGGCGTTGGGCGCGTGCGGTTGGGCGAGCTCAATGCACCGCGCGAATACGCGATGGAAGGGACGCAAAAAGCGAAACTCGTCCGGACCGAGGATATGCACCCAACCAATTCGCTTCATCTGTTGCAAGATGCTTTCGAGTCCCTTCGCATCGTGAATGTCAACCTGGCGCAACAGCGCGGCGTAGCGGTCGAATGAAAAATGCGGCAGGGAACTAATGAGGAAGTTTTTACTGAAAATGTATTCCTCAAGTGGCTGCCCCTGGTTGGCCGCGAAGTCCACCATGATGTAGGAAAAGATGGCGATGCGCGGCAGGGTGTCCGGGACGCTTTCAGAGTTTTCCGGATCGAAATAGAAAAACTCGCGCGGATGGCGGATCAGGCGCAAACCGAGCGGCGCAAAATAAGCGGCGTAGTCGTCGTAGCGCGCGACAAGATTGGAATAAAACGGTTCGTCTTCGGGGCCAAGGTGGGCACCCCGTTTGAGCCGGTCGAAAATATCGCCAAGTTGTGGGAGGTCAATCATGAGAGGTTATATGAACCGGGCAGGCGGAAAGCTGACCGGTGGCAGTTTGGTATAGGCGCGAACTGGAATCCAGAAAGCGCGCCTCGAAATCCGGGTGGAAAACAATCTCCGTCAGGCCGGCGAGGACATCAGGCAGTCCTTTTTCGGGATGACGGCGGACTAGCCAGCCAAGCAAATCGTCCACGGGCAGTTCTGGCCGCACGAGTTCGGGCAAGTCGTCGAGCCAGCGGCGACGATCCAGGGCGACCGGGGCAACATCTTCCTTGGAAAGGTCCAAGATCGGCGGGGGTTCGGGCGGATGCTCCACAATCCGGCGCAGGGCGAGACCAATGGCCCCGTCGCCGGGGACATTTTGGATCCGAAGTGAACAGACGTTAATCAATGGGACCGTGCCCCAACCGGAGATGCCTTCGTTCTGCAATTTTTGCAGGGCCAAGGCCGCGCCCTCGGCGATGAGGCTCGACCGCCGGAGGGTTTCATAGAGGGGCTGGATTTCCTTGCGGCATTGGATGAATACGCGAAGCGCATGGGTGCCAACCAAGCGAAGATGGCGAAGATTACGATCCAACGCCGGAAGGTCATTGAACAATGCCTGCGTCCGGGCTTGATGTAGCAACCTTTCGATCTCGTCGAACGCCGCCCGCATCGGTCCGTCGGCCCGAACCAGCGCAATCATCGGTTCAACGTAGCGGTCCATCCAATATACTATGCGCCGAAATTTATCACGGACGCTGATGTTAAAACGCTGAGTTTTGTAGGCGGCAACTTCCGTCAATACGGCGTGATGGGTTTGCTCCAAGTCAGCGTAGATGCGGCGAAGTGTCACGGTTATTTCGTCGAAAGCCAGCCTAACCACCGTAACATCCTCCACGGTCAAAGCGGCGGATAGCCGTTGCCCCAATGATTCGAGGGACTGGATATAGCCGCGAATCAATTCCGGCGTGGCGGGATTCGCCTCGTTTTGCAGGTAGGCCAGCAAACCGGCCACCGGTTCTGCCATCAAATAGTCGTCGCCGCCAGGTTCGGAGGGGACAAGGATCTGTAATTCGCGGAGATTGCGCCAAACCGTTTGGGGAAGTTCTTCCTGATCCGCGGAATGAATCTTGATGAGGCGCATTACCTCCAGCTCAGAACATTCGCCGGATAGTTCCGCCAGACCCCGCAGCAATGAAACGTGCCGGCTGCAAAAGTTGAAAAATGTCTGGGGATTAACTTTCACAGGTCAGACGCGGGCCATTTACGTTTGCTAGTATAATCGGGGTAGAATCGGCGAGGCATTGTCTGCCCCCGTTTGCCGCGCGACACCTGCCAGCCGCAAGTGTCAGCCTAGAAGAATGTGAACCGATTCCCATGAATTGGAAAATGTTAGAGAAAGGTTAGGTCGCCCACTTGTGGGGGCAAGGTTGAATTTCAATGGGAATGGCTGTTTTCATGTCCCGCGCATTTCTTTATTGGCGGGTGTGGCGTTTTAATATTTGAAAAACGAGCAACACCACCAGGCCAACGAGGATTGTGGTGAGCTGCTTCATTTGCGTTTTATGATTGCCGGATGACGATTCAATTAAAGTCAAAGCGGGGTTCCGTCGCTGCCGCTGGTTTTTCCACCTTGGGTTTCAGGGCGTCCTCGGAGGTGACATCCGAATACAGCACGGCCATGATCTGGGGCATGCGCTCGTCCACGATGCAAAGATTTGACCGAACAAGGTGCTCGACGATGGCGTCGGTGATGTCGGCACCGGGCAGAATCATGCTGGTGCGGAAGCGGATTTCGCCGTCGGCGTAATTCATCTCGAAACAGCCCAAGGACAGATCCCAATTGATGCGGGTGAGAAGCTCGGCCACGGCGGCGCGGCGTTCGGGGCGAGCTTTGTTGGGAATGAAGGAGCTGACGGACAGCAGGAAATCGCCGTCGCTTTTCTGGCGGGTGACCATGTTGAAATCCCAAAGGACATCGCCGCCGTTGAAACCGCAGAACAGGACCGGACGGTCTGCGAAGCGGTTGTATTTCCATTTCAGTCCGTCCAGATGGCGGGCAAAGAATGCCAGGGCGGTTTCTTCCGTGAACTCGATTTGGTCGCGGTCTTTTTTCATAGGCTTTTTCATCGTTGGAATCAGTTTAACCGAGGGGGTATGACATCTATGGACAGGGGGCCAAAGGAAACGGGAGTATGTAGATAACGCGAATTGCCAACCAAATGCTGCAGGCCCCGATGTATGAATATTTTGACTTTTGGAGTCCAGTCCGGATTATGGACTGACTGGACTTAGTGAAGCTAATGCTTGTAGTAGCGTGGCTCCCGCACACTACTTGGTGCGTGCAGTTTGCGAGGGTTCTGGCACCATCTGGCGGATGAAAAGCATCTCCAGATTTCACGACGCCATCAAGCGCTGTCTGGCACGTCCCGGGGCCAGCATGACGTGGACAGGCAAATACGGCGGCAACCAATACAATGTTCGGCTAGCTGGCCATGCTCCGCTCCCGGGGTTCCGGGTGATTGCAACGTATGACCGGCTGAATAGGTATAAGAAGCGCCTAGACGCGCTTCCAAACCCCGATAATTACATCATGCGAAAGCCTACTCCTGACGACATTGAACGGGGTGCGATAGCCCCAGAGGATATGTTCGCGTTCATCATCGGCGAGTGGGTCATGGAGAACGAGCGGCGGTGGTTTGGGGAGGCTGGGAAGAAGTAAGCCCGTGGAAACGTTCAAAACCCCCATCGAGCTGGCTACGTATTTTAAAACTCAAGAATTAGGGGCTGTAGCTGAGTTCACGGGTCTGCTCAAAACGAAGAACACCAAGGCCAAACACAGGTTCGCCGCAGTAGGCGTTATCGTTTCAATAACTGGAACGGCTGGTCATCGCATCGTCACGTTCATTGGATGCGACGACAACGCGACTGCCAAGGAAACCACGCGAACTTACAACCGGTCCCATCGCACAAGTGATGACCACCTGCTCTCCAAAAAGCGGCAGTTATTGATCCCCGGCTCCACCACATACGTTGAGGGTCGCAAAACCACCATCCGGAGACAGCTAAAACGCTGGGGGCTGGACGAGCGTTTTGAACTCAACGCGGATGGAAACGGTTGGATGCTTACCATTAAGCCCTAGACCATCTTCAACTGCATGTTCGCAGATACCACGCACCTCGCTCGTAGGGTCCGGTCCCATTATCCTTTCGAACTCATCTCGATACATGATAAGCCTGTCTGCCTTATCTGCTAGCAATCGGTGAGCTTCCTTAAATAAAACCAGGGCTTCCTCTAACGGCTACACCACCGTCACTCACGCTCCCTCAAGCCGAATCGCGCGGCATAAGAGGCAGCCAGAACTTAGTCGCGAGAGTGTGTCGGCACCACCAGCAACGATTCTTCAGAACCTCGACACCCTCAACCGAGTAAAATACTGTATGATGACACCACGCATCGACAAACTGGTTGAATCGGTACTCTCCAAACTGGACCGCGTTCTCCCCTTAAAGCAGGTGCGTGTGCGTCCACAGACTGCCGACATGCTGGATAGTTGGGTGGCCTGCTTCAAGTTGCCGATGGAGCCATTCAAGGCCGGTGCGACTTGGCAATACCTCGGTAGGTTCTTTACTGCTGACAAGACTGGCTGGATTGAGGTATTCCCGCAACGGAGGTACTGCACGCAGGCGAAACTCTCGGTCGTGCTGGGTAATGAGCGAATCTGGGTCTGGCCAATTAGTCCCGAGTATCTCCAAACCTACAACAACTATAGTCCCCCAATGGAGCAACTGCGCAAATCCCTCGCCTCGGACTGGAAACTGCGCAAGGAGTACTACCTGTCCCGCCCAAAGCCGTCAGTCGCCGAAGAAGGACAGAGCATGGATGCGGAAGAGGTCAGCATTGACCTTTCTCCGGTCTCCACCCCCACACCCCCCACTCGCGGTGTCCCCCTCTCCCCCGCTCCCGTTGCGGCCGCAGTTTCTAAGACCCCCAAGCGTGCCAAAGTTTCCAAACCAGCCATCGTCAGTGATGACGAAGACTACAACATTGAGGTATCCATATGATGAACTCCACCGACCCAATTGATCTGATGACGGTCAAGTTCGACTTGAGCACCGCCAAACGCAATCCGTATCTCGGCATCGTACGCGTCGTTAACCGTGAGTGGTTCAAGGCGGACTCCCTGAGGGCAACCCCCAAGGAGATTGCCATCCTCGATGATGCTGCACGTACCCGCTGGCCGTTTAGTTTGCTGTGGTCGATCGACTACGTGAACGAGAAAACCAAGGCGGCGTTCCAGATCACGTTTGGGGCAAAGTCCATGCGGGCACTTCCCACCCCCAACGATTGCCTGTCTGGTGTTTCGGTATGGGAACACATCCACAAGGGGTGCATTCCACATGTGCAGGAGGGTGAGTTCAAGACGCTGGCCATGGTGGAGTCCGGCTACGTCGCCGTCGGAGTAGGCGGAATCAGTTCGTGCATCCGGGCTGGTGGTAAAGAATTGGTCCGCGGCTTGAAGGACATAATTGAAACCAGCAAACCAAAAGCGCTGGCATTCGTTGGTGACGCCGACACCTCGTTGATCCCCGATTTCGCGAAGGCTATGCTTAGGCTGGCGATCCACATCTCCCCGCTGCCCTTGTTGCTTCCCCGCCTCCCCGTCTTTTCCGTTGGCAAAGGCGTCGACGATATCCGGGCCGTGTTGGGCGACAAGTTCAACGCATGGTTCGACTCACTCAAAGTCATCACGGTGGACCCCAAGGCCTCCGCTTTCTCGCTCGCCATGACTATGCTCCGGCCGGAGTTGGACAATCTCAAAGCCCTCTCAGCTAACACTGCTGTCACCCGGGAAGATGCCATGGAGCGCATCGTCAAGCTGGCCGCAGGTTTTCACGAGGAAGGCGCGGCGCTGGCTGAGATCTCCGGGATTGCATGCGAGATCTTCGGGTTCGAGGCAACCGAATTCGCCGCGCTCGTTGCAGTCAAGGCGTCCGAGAACAAGGAGAAATGGGAAAAGCGCAAAAGGGGATTGGCCGCGGAGAGGGGGGATAAGCAAAAGGGGCTTCCATCGGCGCCCGAGGCTCCCGTGATCAATACGGGATCACTCATGGAGCGCGTTAACAGCCGCATGTATAGCGACGCCACGGTAATGCCAGAGCCGGTGCCGCGTTACCATCTTGGTGGCGTCCCCATCTGCACACCGGGAAATCTGACCACGATTAGTGCGCAGGCCAAGACCGGCAAATCCTCCGGGATATACGCGGCCATTGGTTCATCCTTTGCAACTGATGTCGCTGATTGTTTGGGGTTCACCTCGAAAAATCCGGATGGCTGGGCGGTTGTGCACCTCGACACAGAGCAATGCCCCTATCGGCACATGGTGGGCATTCGCAAAAAAACTATCAGACGTGCAGGGGCTGAAAAGTGCCCTACCTGGTTGCGGAGCTTCTGCCTCACCGGATTCAGCGCGGCTGAGATTCGAGCCGCATTGCGACCCATCCTGGAAGAGGCCAAAACAGCTTGCGGTGGTATTCACTCCGTTGTCATCGACGGCACCGCAGATATGGCGGTGAACGTGAACGACCCTGAGGAATGCGACCCGTTGATTGCGTGGATCCACGGCTTAGCGATCGAGTTCTACACCCCGATCCTGAACGTCATCCACATGAATCCTGGGAAAAATCTTGAGGATAAAACCCGCGGACATTTGGGCAGTCAGTTGGAGCGCAAGTCGGAAACGAACCTCAAGATGAAAAAGGACGCTAACGGAGTGACCGTCATGTTCGCTGACCGCAATCGCGAGGCGCCAATTCCTGAGAAGACCGGCCCTCGGTTCGCATGGGATGACAAGTTGAAGATGCACGTCTCGGTGAACTCCGCAGGTGCACCACCTCAGGCATCGAAGGTCAGCAAAATGGACCACTTCGTCACTAAGGTGACGTCATCTCAGTCATTCAAACCCGGAACCTACAAGTCCCGCAAATTGAAAGACCTCATCAGCAGCGTAACCGGCGTCGAAGTGCGCCACGCGGCAAACATCATTACTCGGTTGGTTGAAACTGGCGCGGCCAGCTCAATCAGCTACGGCACCTACGAAGTCCCCAAACCAAAAGGATCACAATGAACACTGGCACCGCTGAAACAATTGAAACGACACCCGCACGCTCGTTAAAGCAACGTCGCGACTGCCCGCAGTGCTGGGACGACGTGATGTTGCACGAGCCGTTCGTACGGTGGAAGGCCCGTAATTTGTGCGCGTCGCACACCTACAACAAAACATGCTCTTTAAAGGAGCTGCACGCCGCCGGGATGCGGGGACTGTTGGAAGGCTGGCGGCGCTATAACCAGCCCAACATAAAATTCTTATCATACGCCGGATGGTGGGTCATGCGGCTGATGAATGGGTACATGTCTACAAATCGCATCATCCATATTCCGGCGTATGTTTTGGAAAAACGACGGCTGGTTGAGAAGGCCCTTGATGCAGGAGTGGAGTGTGAGATCACGCTCAAGCCTCATGAAACGGAGCATGCGTTTGAACACCTGGATGCAACTATAGGCACTGAGGAAAATCCAATGACGTTGGCTGAGGTATTGGCGGACCCCGCAGATGCATTTAGTGACGCCATTCATGCTGAACACCGCTCCAGTATTCTAGCTGCCTTCATCAACTCCCTGTCGTGCCGCGAACGCTCCTTAATCGTCGATCGGTTTTGGCAGGGTATGAATCTCGAAGAACTGTCCCAGAAGTACAATCTCAGTCGTGAACGCGTCCGACAAATCGTGGATGCGTCGCTCGTTCGTTTCCGGAAACGGTATCAACCCTTTGTCGCTGCCTAAACACATCACACCTATGAAAAATGACTTCGTCCCAATGGCCTGTATCGTCCAACATTTCGGCGACCTTGCAATGCGGCCCGTCCCGCCTGATGAATTGAAGGTAGTCCGCCAGCAGGTCGCCAAGGCCGCGCGGTACTTGGAAGACGAGCAGTTAACTAAGCTTGAACGGGCGCTTCGTGAGCCTCGGCCTCGCTCCGTCCGTAGAGAGCTTCCCGATGCTCAGGCCGTCGCGTTTGAGAGCGGAGAAATTGTTGGAACCACGGTCGAGTTGGACTGCGACGTGGAGACTGCCGAGGAAGCGGTCATGTCCATGGCGGCGGTGGTGATGCGTCAGATGCTCGCGTGGATCTGGAAGCCGTTCGTGTGTGAGGATGCCGGGATCCCGATGACTGCTCAACGTGCCCGCGAAGCGAAGGCGTTGATCTTCATAAATTACACCGAGAACAGAGGGCTAACTCGCGAACAACTGGGGCAAGCTGCGGGCCTTTCCAGGGACAAGCTGATAGAGTTGGCCAACGATTTCGCGGAGAAGTTCCCCACACTGGCGCGGGCTTCAAGTGCGAATGGGGACCAGGTGGCCCGGGGGTTCAGGTCGTATCAAGAGAAGGCTGATGCTGATGCGAAGCGGCACGTGGCTGGCCTAGTGAACCGAAACTGGGAGGAGATGAGCAAGGTGTACGCGACGAAGGAAGCCGGGATCGCGGCAGTGCTGAACGGGGAATACAGCCCGGCTGACCAATGAAGGACAAGCGTATGAACACATGCTCCACTTGCCAATTTTTCAAACAATGCTGCTCCGCGTGCATTATCGGACTGCCTCTTAATTTCGGCTGCCGCCAAGGGAGGTCAGCAATCGTCAGCGTGAGCTGCCGAACAGCGCAAAACTCCATGAATGGTTGGATAGGAACCGGCCGGTTTTATCGGGGTTACACGCGCCCAGATGTGTATGAACAATAACAACTGGAAATGCCTATCTGGCGGCGCCGACCACATTGACGTAAGCGCCGACACCATCTTGCGCCGCGCCATCCCCTGGAGCGACGAACCGGTGCCTGGAAAAGTTCGGTTTAAATATTTGAAACTGGGCGTGGACACCCGTCAGGAGCGCAGATATTACGTTCCCGATCTTGACGCGTTGCTTGTCTCGGCGTGATTCCTCGCCGCCAATTCCCCCCTGAAGCGCCACTGCTTTTCAAGTGACTCCTCTGAGAGCTTTGAGAACATCGCTTCGTAGAGCTGTTCCTCTGTGATTCCGCAGAATTCCAAGATGGCTGCTTCATTGTTTATCGGTTGGTTTGCTCCCTGCAAGAGGGCCAGAATTAACATTTTGCGTCGGTGTTTTTTGACCATGCTTTTTGTCTGCCGGGCATGTAAACTTCCAGTCAGCTTTTTCTAGGGCATCCCACGCTGGCACCGCCGGCAACCAACTCAGCCGCGGCCCATCCCCTTTGCGCCACGCGTCTGGCACTCCCCCGTACGTGCTGGTGATGCAGGCCCCGCCGCTGGTATGGCCCAACTCGCTGGCAATTTGTGCGTCAGAGATCCCGTGGCTGCGGCGCACTAGGACGTAGAATGCCCGGCCGGCCCCATGTGACGTGAGCTTCCGCTTGATCATTCCGGACTTGAATAAACGACCGAGTGCTCGAACAAGGGCTCCCTTGCTCACAGAGCCTCCGCAGTGGCTGGGAAAGAATTCAGAGGCATCTGGATAATTGACTGCCTTCCAATCTGCATGAGCTTTCCTCAAGGCCGCCATTCCCTCGTTCACGGTCACGAATGGGGAAACGCTGTGCTGGCCCTTGCAACGCCATACGTTGATATTTTTGCCGTCGCTGGTGGCACTTCCAAAGATATCAACACCCCACTTTAGAACCTCCTGTGTGCGTAGACTGCTGTATGCCTCTGACAGCAACTGGAAGCCCAAAACTACTGAGTGCGGGTGCTTGAAGAACTCACGGGCGGCATCGTGGAGTTCTTCAGCGTCTCGCGGCATGAATTCACGGCAATGCTTCACGTCGGTAGATTTTTGGTAGTGGGGACGCTCTGCTAGCGGGTTGCTCTTTAGCAACTCACACCTAACAGCCCAGCGGAACGCGTTGTTGAGAGTGTTCAGCTCACGATCCACGGTTCTCGCCCCGCTACCCATGCGGAACCCTTGAGCGCATCGGAACGTGTGATAACGATCGCAGGCGCCAGGTCCTGACTTGTCCACGGGAACATCAGACCAAAACGGCTTTAACTTTTCGCAGTGGGATATTTCGTCGTCCAGAGTACGGCCCGTGCGTTTACATTTGTGTTTGTCTGGATAGGAGTCGAGTTCGTAGCGAGCAATCACGTCGCCACCGGTGAGTACTTTGACCTCCGGGGTCTTTGCAACCTGTCCAGCGTATGGATCACGGCCAGCGGCAATCTCGGTGCGGCGCCGCTGATATTCCTCCCTGCCATTTTTGAGCGAGGTTTGACGGGTGAAATTGACACCCAAAGACCGAAACGTGCGTTCCCCGTTGATCGTTGGTCGCTCGTGGTATGTGACGATTGCCTTGGTTTTTTTGCCATTCTTCCCAGGCCTTGCCGGGATGACGTATCGGTAGATGCCGGTTTCGACTTGTTCGTATTTGGTGCTCATGTTGCGTTATGCAACTGAGCGCGTGTAACCCTCACTGGTGGTATGACCAGTGGCGTGACGGCCTAAGAAAATGGTGCGCCTGGCGGGATTCGAACCCACGACATTCTGCTTAGAAGGCAGATGCTCTATCCAACTGAGCTACAGGTGCAACCCATGAAATTAGTATATGAACGAGTTTGTGAAATGGCAAACGGGCGTTTTGAAGGGGCTTTTCCGGGCCGCGTGCGCGGCGGGGCATGCGCCTGATTCCGCAGCCGGAAGTTATTTGCTTTGGCCTCTCTGCGGTAACGACGCCGTGAGCTAAAAAACCTGCAGCGTATCCAGCACCGCCTTGATGCGCGGAACTTCGTGGGTGCGGAACAAATCCGTTTTGCCCAAGGTGGCGAGCACCGCGAAGAATGGCTCCGCACCGCGAACCTCCTCCTGGAAAAATTCAAACGCATGCGGCAAGGCGTGGCAAACGGGAAACCCCAGCTCCCGCAGTCGGAAGGTGTTCAGAAATATCTTCATCTGGTGCCGCACGCGCCCGGCGCTGTCCTGGAGATTGCGGTAATAAAAACCGAGGCCGGGATCCAAAATAATCTTCTTTACGCCACAGCGCTGCGCGGTTTCGATCTGCCTGGCGAAAAACTCCCGCAGCATCGGGATCGGGTCGGCGCTCAAATCGAAATCGCCGACTGCCCGGACATTTTTGCCGGCGACGTAGCAGATAATCACCGCGGCCTCGTGGTCGGCGACCATTTTGAACATCTCTTCAGACGCTTCCGTGCCCGTGAGATTCAGAAGATTCGCCCCGGCTTCGAGCGTGGCGCGGGTGACGGCGGGCGAATAGGTTTCCACCGAGACGAGTATGTTTTGCTCCCGCAGGCCGCCGATGACGGGAAGAAGTTGCGCGGTTTGCCCGGCGGCATCCACCCGGGCCGCGTGGCCGAGCGTGGATTCGGCGCCAACGTCAATGATTTGTGCGCCCTGCGCCGCGAGCACCCGGCCGCGCTGCACCGCCGCCGCCGCCGAGAGGCAGATGCTTTCGCGATACCACGAGTCGGCGGAGAGGTTGATCACGCCCATGATGGCGGGGGAGGAATTGAACGGAAAGTTTTGGCCGCCGAGGGAGAATTCCTGCACGCGCGCCGCCGCTGCGGGGCGGTGGTTCTCCAGCAATCCGGCCAGTTGTTCGAGCGAAAGCATGGCCTCCAGCGTAAGCCAGAAAATTAAAATCGCAACGGGAATGGCCACGCTGAAACGGGAGGGCGGCAGTTTCAATCCGGCAAATTGGTTTGAATTTGCCGGCTCAATTTTGTCTCATGCCTCCGCATGACGCCGCCGGAAATCCGTTCCCGCACTTTTCAACGCCACTGGCCGTGGTGGTTTATGTTTGCGGTGCTGGCGCTCATCGCGTTTGTGCGGCTGCGGCTGCTTGATTTGCCGCTCGAACGTGACGAGGGCGAATACGCCTACGCCGGTCAGCTCATTTTACAAGGCATTCCGCCCTACGAGCTGGCCTACAACATGAAATTTCCCGGAACGTATCTGGCCTATGCCACCATTATGGCGGTTTTCGGGGAGACGCCGGCAGGAATTCACCTTGGTCTTTTGCTGATGACCACAACCACTGCATTGATGCTGTTCTGGCTGGGCAAAAAAATTCTGGATGAAACCGCTGGAATTGTCGCGGCAACCAGTTACGCAATGCTGGCGGCGAGCCCATCCATGCTGGGCTTGGCCGGTCACGCGACGCATTTCTGCGCGTTTTTTGTGACCGCCGGTCTGTGCGGACTCTGGCAAGCG
The DNA here is from genome assembly GCA_903842235.1 of uncultured Verrucomicrobia subdivision 3 bacterium. GTDB lineage: Bacteria > Verrucomicrobiota > Verrucomicrobiia > Limisphaerales > UBA11358 > UBA11358. The sequence continues at coordinate 16,686 of CAIMLG010000162.1, read as the reverse complement.
CGGCAAACGGGGGGGCAACGCTGGCTGCTGGTCAGTGGCCTGGCGTTTGGTCTGGCGGTGCTGATGAAACAACACGCCGTCCTGATCGCCGCGGGGGCGGGACTGATGTTTGCCGTGGAAAAATTGCTGGCGGCGCGGGAAACCTGGCGCCGGCGGCTGGGTTTCGTGGCGATCTTGGGCGGGGCAATGGCGCTGCCGCTGGGTTGGTGTGGCCTGTGGCTCTGGCACGCGGGCGTGTTTGCCCAGTTCTGGTTTTGGACGGTGGATTACGCGCGGCAATATGAGCAGCTCACCACTTGGAGCACCGGTTGGGCGCGTTTCAAAGTGGCCTTTCCCGCTGTGGTGGCATCAACTTTTATCCTCTGGCTGTTGGCGGCGGTTGGCGGCGGGCTGCTCTGGGCCGATGGCCGCTTGCGCGGCTCACGCTGGTTCTGGCTGGGCTTGGGCCTGGCCTCGGCGCTGGCAACCGTGCCGGGCTTTTATTTCCGGGCGCATTACTTTCTGGTGGTGCTGCCGGCGGTGGCGCTGTTTGCCGGGTTTGCCATCTCCGGACTGGCGGCGGTGATTCAAGTCAAGGAAGGCCAGGCAGCGTTCCGAAAATCCCTGCTCCTGGTCTATGCCGTGCTGCTCGCGGCGATGTTTGGGCTGAACCGGGAGGTGTGGTTTCTGACCCCGCCAGTTCAAGCCTCAAAGGTGATTTACGGCTTGCCACTATTTGCGGAAGCCGAGCAAGTCGCCGAGTATATTCGCGATCATTCGCCGGCCACGGCCCGGATCGCCGTCTTGGGATCGGAGCCGGAAATCTATTTTCTCGCCCACCGCCGTTCCGCCACCGGCTATATTTATACTTACGCACTGCTGGAGGATCAGCCGTTTGCCGGGAAAATGCAGGAGGAAATGATTCGCGAAATCGAGTCGGTTGCTCCGGAATTCATCATCTTTGTCCAAGGTGATACTTCCTGGGGCCAGCACAAAGGATCGAGCCAGGCTATCTTTCAGTGGTGGGGAACGTATCGAGCGAATTACCAACGGTTGGAGCTGTTCGCGAATTCTCAGGCCGGCGGCAAGGTCGGGGATGTCGAACTGCAAGTCTATCAACGAAAGCCCCGTGGGGCCGGCCCGTCGGCCACTAATCATTGACCCATGCGCGTTTTTTTTCGACGAAACCTGGCTTCCGCCGAATGGACGGCGGCCCTTTTGATCACCGTCGTCGCCTTGCTTTGGCAGTGGTTCTCGGTGGCGCATGCCGGCGGGCTGTGGCGGGACGAAATTTGCGTGGTGGATATCGCCACGCTGCCGACGCTGGATCAGGTTTGCGATGCCATGCCGCATGATCATTGTCCGCTGCTGTTTCTGTTGTTGGTGCGCGGCTGGGTGGCGCTTGGCTTCGGGGGCAGCGATGCCGGGCTGCGGATGTTGGGGCTGGTTTGCGGGCTGGGGTTGCTGGCGGCGTATTGGCTGGCCAGTCGGATGATGGACCGGGGCCTGCCGCTCATGGCACTGGCGCTCGCCGGCTTGAATTTCACCGTCATTCGTTACGGCGATTCGCTCCGCGCCTATGGTTTGGGCAGCGCGCTGATTGTTTTATCCCTGGCTTTGGTGTGGCGTTTCATGGCGGATCCCAAACCGTCGCGCTGGTGGTTGGCCTGCGGGTTTAGTGTCTTGAGCGTGCAGACCCTTTACCAGAACGCCTTTCTGTTGCTGGGCATTGGTCTGGCCGGGGCGGTAGTTTGTTTACGCCGCCGGCAGCCCCGTCACGGGCTGGGCGTTTTGGGGATTGGCGCGGTCGCCGCCGTTTCGTTGCTGCCTTATGTCGCGCCGCTGCACCACGCCCAAGACTGGTGGATGTTGAGCAAAAGCGGGCTCCATCTGGCCGGTTTTTTACGTCTGATCAGCGAAGCGACGGGGGCGCTGCTCGGCGTTTGGGTGGTGCTGATCCTGTTCGCGGGATCAATGGGATTGGGGTGCGGCGGGTGGCAAAAGTCGTCCACCGAAACATCCCGGCACCGCGATTTGCTTTTATTCGCAAGTCTGGCCCTGGGGCTGGGGCTGGTTGGGTTTGGCTGCTTTATCAAGCTGTCGCGCTTGCCGACCGAGCCGTGGTATTATGTGCCCGCGCTGGTTTTCGCTGCGGTGTGCTGCGATGCCATTTTGCCCCGCCTGCATCCGGCCGCGCGAATTTGGAGTTTGGCGGTCGCCGTTGGCATCGCGGTTTGGGCTGGCATCATGAATCCGGCCGCATTGCAAATGAAGCAGACCAACGGGGACCAGGTGGCGGCGCGGGTCACGGGTCTGGCGGGCTCGGAGGATTTGATTATTGTTCACCCGTGGTATTATGGCATCACCTTTGCGCGGAATTACCGGGGCACAACGCCGTGGACGACGCTGCCGCCGATTTCCGATTTCCGTTTTCACCGATACGATCAAATCAAAACCCAGATTCAAATGACCAATCCGGTGGGCCCGGTGTTGGCAGCCATCAAAGCCACCCTTCGCTCCGGCCACCGGGTTTTGGTCGTCGGGGATCTGCCGCCACCGCGCCGCAACGCGACTCCGCCCGCCAATTTGCCGCCGGCGCCCACTGGCCCCCAAGGCTGGTATGACGAACCCTATACGCAGGTTTGGGGTTCCCAACTGGTTTACTTTTTGTCCCGGAATACCGCCCACTTCAATCCGGTGGAGGCTTCCCCGGCCGGCCCCGTCAATCCGATGGAAAACCTGCGCGTGCAGGAGGCCGTTGGCTGGGTTGAGCCCCCGGATGCAAGCGCGAAATAATCCGCCCTGCTTGACGAACGTCCCGGCGGCTGCGAACTTGCCCGCGTTTGACGAAACCGGAACCTTCGCCAGCGGCCGGCCAATTGTTCGCTGACCTCGCGCAGACGCCCGCCGGGCAATCCCTGGCCCGGCGACTGGAGGCTGGCGGAGCATTGTCTTTTTCCGGCATCGCCGCGCCGGCCCGACCGTTTTTGGCCGCCCTGCTGCGCTACTTGTTTCCCAAGCGGACGATCTGTGTCGTGGCCGAGAACCTGAAGGCCCAGGAAAATATTCAGCAGGATTTGGAAACGTGGTTATCCGTTCAGGCGCTAGCTGAACCTGCCGATCGGCCAGCGCTTGGCTCCCACCTGCTGTTTTATCCGGCTTGGGAAATTTTGCCCCACGAAGACAAACTGCCGCATGCCGACGTTATCAGCGACCGGTTGCAAACGTTGGTCGCGCTGGCGGGTGAGTCCAATGCCCCCAGCCCAAAGTCCAAAGTCGTGGTGACCAGTGTCGCCGCGCTGCTGCAAAAAACCTTTTCCCCGACGGAACTTTGGGATCGCACGCGGCACCTTCAGCGTGGCCAAAAAATTGCTCCGCTCGACCTGATTGAATTCCTCGAAGCCCAAGGCTACGAGCCCGAGGCGCAGGTTACCCAAAAAGGTGAACTCTCGATGCGAGGCGGGATCGTGGATCTCTTTGCGCCCACCAACCCGTGGCCGGTGCGCTTGGAGTTCTTCGGCGACGAGCTCGAATCGTTGCGGTTCTTCGATCCGCAGACGCAGATTTCGCGTGAGGAAATCCCGTCAGTTACGCTGCCGCCCGCCGGCGAGCTGGGGGTTTTGAAGCAAAAGCAGAAGGGGGCAACGCAACCGGCAACCTTGCTGGACCATCTGCCGTCCGAAACTATTTTCCTGTTTGGCGATCCGGCGGCGCTTGCGGTTTATGCGGAAACCTACGCGCAGCAAATTCCGGCCGGCGACCCGTTTTTCATTTCGTGGCTGGTCTTTCTGGATGAATTAAACCGGCGCGGTTTTACGTCGCTTGAATTGAATGAGCCGGTTGAACTGGTTCCGGATCAACGGGATGAAGCTCCTGACGTGCTGCAAGTGAACCCTGGACCCAGGCCAGCGCCGGCGCGCGCGGATGCACGCTCCACCGGCCCAGTGTTTGCCTCGCTGGATGCCTTCCGTCCGTTGGTGGAGCGCGCGCCGGAGCCACAAATCGCCGAGGCGCAGCGGCGGGAATTTTTCCAGCAACTGCACCGCTGGTTGCGGCAGGATTATGTCGTTCATGTATTTTGTAACAATGACGGTGAACGGCAGCGGTTTACCGAAATTTGGGATGAACTAGGTTTGGCCGAACGTCCAAAGCCAAAAGTCCAAAATCCAAAGTCAGCCGGGCACACACCGCTTGGGCCTTTGGACCTTGGACTTTGGACCCACCTCGGTTCGCTGGCCCGGGGGTTCATCTGCGATGCGGCCAAACTGGTGGTGGTCACCGATGCGGAAATCTTCGGACGATATAAAATCCAGCGGCCCCGCCGTCAGAAGTCTGTTCACGCGCTGGCAGCCCGGTCGGCCCTCGATATTGATTTCACAGATTTAGAGGAAGGCGATCTCGTGGTGCATCTGCAGCACGGCATTGGCCGCTATCTTGGCTTAAAGAATTTGCCCGCCGGACGCGGTGGGCGCGGGACGGAAACCCCAATTTCCAGCCCGCCACCCGCCGCCGAATGTCTGGTGATCGAATATGCCCCCGCCAATGCCGGCGAAGAGCTGCCCAAGCTTTACGTGCCGGTCAGCGAGGCGCATCTGGTCAGCAAATACGTTGGCGCTGGCAAAGCGCATCCGCCGCTCAACCAGTTGGGCGGCACGCGCTGGGCCAAGGCCAAGGAGCAAACCGAAGAAGCCGTGCGCGATATCGCCGCCGAAATGCTCCGCATCCAGGCTGTGCGCGAAACCCAACCCGGCCATCCGTGCCAGCCGGACACGCAATGGCAGCGGGAATTTGAAAGCGCCTTTATTTACGAGGAAACTCCGGATCAGGTCACCGCTATCGCTGAGACGAAGGCGGACCAGGAACGACCCAAGCCGATGGACCGGTTGATTTGTGGTGACGTGGGCTTTGGCAAAACGGAGGTGGCCATTCGCGCGGCGTTTAAGGCGGTGATGGATGGCAAGCAAGTCGCCATCCTTGTGCCGACGACCGTGCTGGCCCAGCAGCATTTTAACAATTTCCGCGAGCGCATGGCGGATTACCCCATCCGGGTGGAATTGCTGTCGCGCTTTCGCACGCGGCGGGAGCAGGCGAAAGTCATTCAGGATTTGGCCGCCGGGGCGGTGGACATTGTCATCGGCACGCATCGCCTCGTGCAAGAGGACATTGCTTTCAAAGACCTGGGCTTGGTGGTGATTGATGAGGAGCAGCGGTTTGGCGTGCTGCACAAGGAAAGGTTCAAGCGGCTCCGCACCATCGTGGATGTGCTGACGCTGAGCGCCACGCCGATTCCGCGCACGCTTTATCTGGCGCTCACCGGGGCGCGGGACATGAGCACGATTCAAACCCCGCCGCACGACCGCTTGCCGGTGGAGACGATTGCCACGGCCTACGATGAGCGCGTCATTCGTGATGCAATTCAGCGCGAACTGCAGCGCGGGGGCCAGGTTTTCTTCCTGCACAACCGGGTGACGACGATTGACACCATGCTGGCGAAGTTGCAATCACTCGTTCCGGACGCGTGCATCGTGGTCGGCCATGGCCAAATGCATGCGGATGACTTGGAAGAAGTCATGACGCGATTCGTCAACGGCGAGGCGGACGTGCTCCTTTCCACCACCATCATCGAGAGCGGCCTCGATATTCCCAATGCCAACACCATCATCATCGATCGTGCCGACCGCTTTGGCCTTAGCGAGCTTTACCAGTTGCGTGGCCGCGTCGGCCGCTACAAGCACCAGGCCTATGCGTATCTCCTGTTGCCCCGCCACGCACGTTTGCTCACCGATGTGCGCAAACGCATCAGCGCGATGAAGCAATACGCCTCGCTGGGCAGCGGCTTTAAAATCGCCATGCGCGATCTGGAAATTCGCGGCGCGGGTAATTTGCTTGGCGCGGAGCAAAGCGGCCATATTACCGCCGTTGGATTTGAGCTTTACTGCCAGTTGCTCAAGCAAAGTGTCGGGGCGCTGAAAGGCGAGAAGGTCAAACCGCGAATCGAAGTGCGCGTGGCCCTGGATTTTCTTGGAAACGCGGCCAATTTGCCGGAAAATTACGTTCCCGAGCCGCACCATCGGATTGAGATTTATCGGAAGTTGGCGCAAGTGGACGAAAAATCGCTGATCGAGGCCTTGCAGAAAGAGCTGCGGGACCGCTTCGGGCCGCTGCCGGCATCGGTGGAGCTGCTGCTGGCTGTCGGGGAACTCAAGCTGCTGGCGAGTGAGAAGGGCGTGACCACCATCGAAGTTGAGGAAGATAAGCTGAAACTCGTCCGCCACGGAGATTTCCTTCAATTTGGCGGCAAATTCCCGCGCCTGACGAAAAAGGAAACCAAGAGCCGGCTCAAGGAAATTAAGCGCCTGCTGCTGGCACTTTGAGGAAAAGAAAAAAAACCACGACGGGCGTGGGTTTGAAACAAATCGGGTTGGTTTTGGAAAATTAGATTTTCCCGAGGCACTCTTCGACCACCTGCTTGAAGTTATTCTCGCCAGGTTTGACGATCCCAAACTCGCGCTGGGCATTGTCTGCGGAATCGCTGGCGTGGGCGGCGTTGACCATGATGGTGGAGCCGAATTCGCGCCGGATGCTGCCGGGGGGTGCTTTGGAGGGGTCGGTCGGTCCGAGCACGTCGCGGATTTTGCTGACCGCATTGACGCCCTCATAAACCAAGGCGATGCACTTCTCGGTGCCGGGCTTGGCCCAGTCCGCTTCGGGAATTTCGTTCGGCGCATGGCCGGCCATGAAGCGGACAATGTTGCCAAACTGCGAATCGCCTTGCAGCGGCCCGAGGATTTCGCCCAGCGCTTTCTGGTCGGCATCGCTGATCTTGAAGCCGAATTCTTTTTCGAGCACTTCCTTGGCCTTGGCGCTGACGCCATCCTTGAGTTTGGTGCGGAGAAATTCCCGGACCGGGCCGTAGAATTCCATGGCTTGCGCCGTGCTCATGCGGAGCACCTTGGCGCCCACAATGTAAAGGCCGGCGCGGGAGAAGAAGTCAATGACGTTGCCGGGGCGGCCGGTGGGAAAGCGGAAGTTGTCCGGCTTGATGAGCACCAGCGTGCGCTCGGGTTTTTCGGCGGCGGGGTAATTGATGACATTTTCCACAATCCCGCCGTCTTGGTCAGAATGGCGGGCCCACATCTTCAATTTGTTTTCCGCCTCGGCCACGGTGGGTGCCGCCAGGACGGCGGGTTCGAAATAGCGGACATTACCGTTGTCGTCCACGATCAGGTCGCTGTAGGTATCGCGGATGGTTTCGCCGCCCTGCCGGTTGGGGCTCAGGTTGCCAACGACGGAGCGCACCTTGCGGACCGCTTCATCGCCGCGAAAGAGCAGCATCATCACTCGGCGGCGGAGGCCGGTTTTCGGGTCCGGCGACAAGTTTTCCTGAACGTAGGACTTTAGCAATTCCTGAACCTTGCGATCCTGCGGATCATTCGCGGAAACGATAGTTTCGGCGTATTCTTTCACCAGTTCAGCACTGGGGGCGAACACCCGCATGCCGACCAGATCCAGTCCGGTGCGCGTGATCAGGCGGCTCAAAATGCCGCCGGTGCGGGATTTGTGCAACGAATATGGGGTGACAATGACGTAGGCGAGCTGTTGGGACATAATAAATCAGGAGATCAGAAGACTAAATCAGAGCGCCGGCGGGGTGGCCGACGGTGGGGTGGTGACGGCGGATTTACCGAGAATCTTGAACATCACCGTGCCGCAGGTCGGGCACTTGCCCTTAATGGCTTTCCGGCCATTTTTCATCGTTTCTTCAACGCCATCAGAAATTTCTTTCTTGGCCTTGCATTTGACGCAATATCCTTCAGCCATAATTATTTTACTGCCGGCACACCATGTGTCAGACGGTTAGGGAGGCTAGCCACAAAACCCAACAGCGTCAAACCCAAAGGAAACAGCTTCCTGACAGGATGGAATTAGCGACTGTAATACGTTTATACAAAGCGATTTGTTTGAAGGTTTTAGGTCGCTGCTGGCTTCACTCCTTTTCCAGCAGGAAAACCCGGGCGGATTTCTGCCGCAGGATTGATTCGGCTTTCAGCATGGCCGGATAATCCTTCGGAGCGACGATGGCGGGCTGGGTTTTTAGTTCGCGAGTGACAACGAAATGGCCTTTAACTACCTGACTGGAAGTGATCTGAGCCGTGCCGCCGGGGGCTTGGAGTTTTTCGCTTTCCGGCACAATGACTGTCCGGCGGAAATTTGGTGGGAGGTCAACATCTGTCCTTACTGTCGTCTGGCCGCCTTGGGTAATGAACAGTGGTAGAACCCGGCGGTCGGCGCCGACGGCAAAAAGCGAGGGCGCGAACGGCAGGTCAAAATAGGCAAATTTACCATCCAGCACGGCGTAATGGTCCACCTCAACCGTAAATTCTTCGGTGCCGGGATAGGTGTCAAAGCGGGTAGTCAGTTCACCCACCGGACGGGCGCCTTGCGAGATTTGCGAGACGATTTCTTGAAAATACCGGCGGCGTTCCTCCGGCGGCAGCTCGGCAAAATAACGTTTTTTACCGTTATAGACGCCGCCGTAGTAGTTTTGGCGGACGTGAATCCGGGCCTGGCCGTCATTTGCGATTGTCAGCCGGGCAAGGGTTTCCGTGCGGTTGGCGCAATTCTTCGCCGCTTGGATTTCCTGATAAACGCGGTTGGCCACGGTGATGGCCAGCTTGCCATCGTGCGGCGTGGTGCCCAACTGTGAATACTGATCGGTGTCATTCAGATAATAGGCTTCCCCGTCCACGGTGACCCGCACCAGCGGCGTTTGGAAATTCTGCGGCAGCGGAAAGGCCTTGGTGACGGTCGCGATGACCTTGAGCGCCGGTAATTCCGACGCCAGCACAAACTCCGGCTTGAACCCGGCGGCGGTCAGCATGGCGTGGTACAGGATGGCGCGGTCCGCCAGATGGCCGTAACCGTCGGCCAAGGTGGTGTCGGCGGCGGAAAGCTCGGTCAGCGGCAAATCCGCAAACGTCGGCCCGGCGACGCGGATGGATTTGGTAATGAAATCACGAATGGCCTGCAGGGCCTCCAAACGGTTGGTCGCGGCTGCCGTCAACTGCCGGGCGACCTTGGCGGCTTGGGCGCTTTTCGCTGCGCGGTCCAGCAGGGTCGCGTTGAGCGTCTGGTAATAGTCCTTCGCCTCGCCGATGAAATAGCCGATTCCGGCATTATACGTCCATTCCGGCGGCAACTGGCTTTCCATCGGCAGCGCGGCGACGTTTTCCGCCGACCAGCGGAAGGTTTGCCGGCCATTTTCCGTCTGGCGGGATTCCTGAACAGCGCCGCGGACTCCGGTGGTCAGGGTTTGCACCTTGAGCGGTTTGGGGGCGGTGAGTTCAAAAACCTTGCGCGTCAGGGCGTCCGGCAATTGAAATGAGTCGAAGCCGGCCAAAAACGGACGGTTGGTCTGGGTGATTTCAAATTCCACCTCGATGGTGGAGCCGATTTCCACGTTGGGCAGGTTGGCCACCAGGATTTTCCCGCCAGTGTAACGCTTGGCGGCGGCATTCCAGCCGGCGTCCATGACATTGATTTCGCCGGGAGAAATCTCCTGCCGCTCGCCGGTCTTGGAAATCACCCCTCCGCGCAGGAGCTTCGCCTCTTGGGTGGCCGGGTTGTAATCAATCTTCACCTCGGCTTCCCGCTTCTTGCCCTGATAGCTCAGGATGCGCTTGGCATATTTCACGCGGAAAACGGCCGTGTGCGCGTCGGTCACGGCGAGGTCCTTCCGCACCTCCAGAATCTGCGCATCCGAATTGACCGGGGCCGCCGCCGTGACCGCCGCTGATTCCGGCGCTTCCGGCGCGGTTTTCGCCACCGCCAGCACGGGCGATTTACGGCCGTCATATTCCATTTCCTTGAGCGTCTGCTTGAGTTTGAGGTATTGGGCCGGGGAAAATTCGACCGTTTTCAACATCAACTGTCGGGCTGCGGTCAGCGTGCCGTTGGTGCAGGAAAAGGTTTCGCTCCGGCTCAGGCATTCGTCGTTGACCGGCGTGCAGTTCGGCAGGGAAACGGCGCCGGTAAAGCCGGGATCGAGCTGGAGCGTGACGGTTTCCGCCAAGCCGCAGGCGGCGCCGGTTTGCAGCGGGTATTTGCGTTTTTCCAGGCCGGTATCGCGGAGCACAAAATTGATGACCCCCAGCCCATCGCCGATCCACGGCATCGTCACGATGGTCTTGCCATGGCCGCTGGCCGTCAGTCCATCCGCCGAGAACTCCAATTCCGCGCGGACGTTCGAACTCATATCCAGCATGTTTTCCGGGAAGATTCTGAGTGATTTTATTTTCGCGCCGGGCAGCGTCGCTTTCAGATCGCGCTCAAAGAAGCGCCGCAGGTCGTCGGGCTTCATTTTGACAAAGGCATTGCGATACGTGTCGTCATTCAAGCCCTCAAAGGACAACTCCGATTTGGCTTCCAGCCGGCCGCCGGCGGTCAGGGTGCCGGTGGTGCTCACGCGCATCAGGTTTTGCTCCGGCGGCTTGACGGCGCTGGTCAGCAAGTTTTCGCCGGCCGGTTTGCAGACCAGATAACTTTGGTCGCAGTCATACGCCGGCAGCAAATCGCGGGTGTTTTCGTCCGTGGGATCCATCAGCAGATAGCTCCCCGGCGCGGTTTCCACGCCCACGATAGCGTGGTTGAAGAACGAATCCGGCACCTCGGCGTCGCGCTTGGTGCCCACGTTGATCAACACCGGCCAGGCGCGCAGGCCGGCCGCGCGCAGCAGGGCCACGAGCAGGGCAGCCTTGTCGCGGCAGACGCCATAATTTTTCTCAAACGTCAGGTTCACATCATGGGGCTCAAAACCGGGCCGGTCTTTCTCCGGGGTCAACCCCATGTAACGGATATTCTTGGAAACGTAGTAGAAAATGGCGTGGATCTTATCCATATCCGTTGGAACTCCGTTCGTCAGGCTGGCCACGGTCTTTTTCATCTCCGGCGTAATGGCTTCGAGGTGGGCCCGGCTCAGGTCCCAATACCACTTCGACACCGCGCCCCAATCCGGCAGCGTGCTCACGAGCAGGCGCTGGAGGGTGTTGGCGTAAGGCGGCATGCCGGGCTCCTCGAACATGCGCGGCACGTTGGCCACCTCCCAGCGGTGGGTGATGCTGCCATCCGCATTGGTTTCGCGGGTGGCGGTCACCGTGCCCGGAATGGCCTCGCGCAGCCGGAGACATTGGAGCGGCCGTTCCGCCGGGGCATGGATATCATAGCTCAGATGGCGGATAAAGCCGTTGCCTTCAAACAAATTTTCCTCCGCGAATTGGCCGGGAATATACGGCCGCGCCGTCGTCTGCCGGACCAGCGCATGCACCACATCCCCAATTTCCACCTGCGGCAGATTGACGCGCACCACGTGGCAATTGGGATCGGCGATGTTCATGGCCATCTGGCTGTCATCAATGCTATCCTTGGCATTGGCGGCCACATCCACCGGCAAGCGGGTGCCGTCGGGTTTCAGCACCTCCAGTTTGACCACTTCCACCGTGGCATAGGGCAGCATGTAGCCCAGATCCAGCGTGCGATTGGCGCGGCGGCCTTTTTCGGTCAGCAGCTTGGTAAAGGTTTCATCCTGGCTTTCGCCGGTGCCATCCGGGCGGAAGACGCGCACCATTTTCTGCTCCACCGTGGCGGTATCGCAGTCCGGATACGCGGCCGGGGTGATGCCGGCGGCGGCGGCCAGGACGCTTTTGACATCCGCCGGCACCCAGCGGCTGCCGGTGTAATCGTTGGTGCCGCCGTGCGCGGCCCAGGTGGCCAGCGTCAGGGTGGCGAGGAAAATGAACCCGGGATGTGCTCTCATAATTTCAAAATGAGACAGCAGCTTGCCCGAAGAGTTCAGGGATCGCAGCAAATTTATGGCCCGCCGCGCGCCCCCGTTGGAGTTCAAGCTTTAGCTTGTCCGAACGGGGAACACGCTGAAGCGTGAACTCCAACGGGAAAGCCCGCCCCGTCGCCCTTCCGCCGCTACGGCACCAATTGCACGCGATAGAAGCGCTGGGCGGCGGCGTCTGGGAAGTTGGTGAGGGTGAGCGTGGCGCCCGTGGCCGTGACGGGGCTGCCCACATTCTGCCAATCCGGAGCGCTTAGGTTGGTGGCGCTTGGCAATTGATACACGCGGCTGGCCACGGTGCCCCATTGGAATCGCAGGCTGCCATTGGTGGCCACGAAAGTCGGCGCGAGCGGCGGCAACTGCACCACCAGATTGGCCACGCTGCTGGTCACACTACCGGAGGAACTGGTGACAATCACAGAATACCGGTCATTCACCATATCACCCGTCACATTCGTCACCGTGAAACTCGGCTGATTCGCGTATTCCAAATCAGCCACCTTGCGGATGCGGTGATTGCCCCAATCGGCAATGAGAAGGTTGCCATCGGCATCCAACGAAATTCCGCGCGGATATGATATCTGAGTCTGGTTGGCCAAATTATAATCTCCCGAGCAACCGGCAATCCCATTGCCTACGATGGTGGTGATGACGCCATCGGCTCCCACCTTGCGAATGCGCTGGTTAAAGGTTTCGCAAATGTAAAGATTGCCGATGGCATCCACCGCGAGGCCAAGGTGCCAGCGGCAGCGTGCCCGGGGGCGGAAGACCGGGGTAGCTATAGCAACCAAGGTCGTTATATCCCAAATCATCGCATAAAATATAGATGATATTTGGTTTTGGGGCGGCCAAAAGCGGGCTGGCAATGGTTAAGATAACCAGCAAAAACATCCAACCGAAGCGAACATGGTGGCCATCCTTCAACGATTTTAGCTTTCGGTGCTGGGCGCTTGCCGTCATAGAAAATGGCGCTAAGGAATGCGAACCCGGTAGAATTGGGTGGTATAGTTGCTCCAACTGGGATCACTAAAATAATAGGCAGCCAGAGACGTGTTGGTAAGCATGGGAACCCAGATCCCGCCAGTAACATTTGAGCAGACTTCGACCACACTGGCCGATTCACCCTGAACCGAAAAGCCGAAGCCACCAGGCTGCACGCCGATACTGCCCATCTGAATTAATGGCGGCGTCGTCACAACAATCTCAGGCGTGAAGCCCGAACCGCCATCCGTATTGGTCGCCCGCACCTCGTATTGGTAAAGGCTTCCAGGGGCCAGACCGGAATCCACAAAGCTGGTCACATTTGAGCCAACCGCCGAGAGCAACGCGTAGGTGCTGTTGGTGCCACGCTTTCGGTAAATTTCAAATCCTGCTTCATTCGTGGCGTTGTCCAACCAGGCCAATTGAATTTGGCTGGCAGAAAGGAGCTTCGCGCTCAAACCGCTCGGGTCGGCTGGCAAGCTGGGAACGTAATACACGCCAAAATCAAATAATGAGAAGCCCCATTGCGTTCCCCGCTGAATCCCAAACATGCGCACATAGCGATTGGTCACGGTCGGGAAAGTTTTTATTTCATCTCCGCCCAGACCATTGGTGACATGGAGAATATCAGTCCAGGTGTTGGTGTTATCCGTGCCTTGGATTTTGTAATCACTGCCATAGGCGGTTTGCCAAAAGAGTTCAACTTGGTTAAACTTTTGAGGGGAGCCAAAATCAACGGCAAGCCATTGGTTGTTGCTATAACCGGAAGACCAGCGGGTAGCAGTATCGGCATCAACCGCATATTTCGGATCATAACCGCTGGTATAACTGGAAGCGGTGACGGTTTTGGATAAAGCGAGATTGGTCAGTGGCAGCTGGTAAGAATGAAGATCGGGCAATGCGGTATAAACTCCGCCTTGATATTGCTGCCGCGCCACATTCCAGCCGTCGATTATCAGCTTGGTGGCTGTCGTATTAATGTTCGTGGAATATTCGATGGAGATGGAGCGGCTTTCGCCAGGCAACAAAGCGAAGAAATTATCGTCGTAAAAGGTCGGCCGGATCGGCTTGCTGTCAGCACTGCCTTGCAACCGCAGCCACACCATGAAGGCCACGGTGGGCGCGTTGGCGGGGTTGGTCACCTGGACTTGATAGTAGTTTTTTCCGTTTTGGGTCACTTGTGTCACGTGCGAATCGAGGGTCACCCGGCTCATATGCGAAATGGCGCTCATGCCCTGATAGAGCGGCCCGGTCCAGGTGCGGCTGGTCTTATATGCATTGGTGGATCGCCAGTAAAAATTATCCGAAAGGACATTGCTGGCGACATCAGTGAGGGTCAATTTGAGGAAATGAACCGATGAAAGATTGTTGGGTGGCACGATCGCAAGCACATTGGTAACAAACGCATCGGCCGGCAGATTGACCGGGGCCGTTGCCCGATAAGCTTCTGTCATGTCCAAGTTGAGGATGCGGGCGGTGACCGTAAGCCCGGGATAAGCCTGGGGCAGTTCGTTATTCACGCCGACCGTATTCTTGATGAAATCGTATTGCACATGAATGGGCTCATGCGCTTTCTGACTAAAATACAAGGCCGCCGTCGGTTCCAGCGACCAATCCCACATGCGCCCGCAGGTCTGCCGGTTGGCACTGTTTAAATACCAGAAGAGCAATCCCGTGCAGAAGCGATCACCATATTCGAAGCGGTTGGCGTTCCAACATTCCCAAATCGCCTTGTAGCACAAGCCCCCAAACATCTGCGCTTTCATGGCATACTCATCAATGCTAGCGGAAGCGCCGTATTGCGTGGTAGCGGTCAGATAATCCGTGGTCATGCCATGAAAGCCGGCACCATCAAGGTAGCTCCACACCGGCTTGTTGATGGGCCATAAATCGGACTCTTTCATCATCTCCCGTAACCCATCAACGGTAGGAAGAATAGGGCAGCCGTATTCTGGACACAGGCCGTAGATGCGACTACCCCGGCTCGAAGCCGTATCTTCGTAATACCACATGGGGTTTACCGCGACGTAGGGGCTGCCATCATGCACCCCCAAATCTTCGGAACCATCCTGATAGCCGCGCGTGCCATCCAAATTGGTGAGGAGATCCAATACGGGCACGATGTTGGGCAAATAGCGCTCGTTGGCGGAAACGTAGTAAGCCAGGCTGGGATGATTCCGCAGGCGTTTGACGGTGTCGATCACGTTGGTCCGGTAGAGGGCGCTATCGGTGGGCACAATGGTATTGCCGGTCTGCCATAACTCGACCCAGACCAGGATGCCATATTGATCACACAGATCGAAAAACTGATCTGATTCGGCAATGCCCCCGGCCCACAGACGAAGAAAATTAACGCCCGACTGCCGGGTGTAACGCAGTTCCGCCGCCATCCGCTCCTCGGAGTTGCGACACATGGCTTCGGGCAGCCAATTGGCACCATGCAGGAAAAGCCGTTTGCCATTCACGTAAAAGATGCGGGCTTGGTTGGGCGTGTTCTGATCGCTGCGAATGTCCCGAACGGCAAAGCGGGTTTGCAACTGGTCCGAAACCACCGCAGCCTGCGTGAAGCGCAAATTCAAATGGTAAAGAAATTGTGTGCCCTTGTTGAAGGGCCACCAGAGCTGCGGATTGGCGAAGGTTAAAACCGGATAGTTTGTAGGATCGAAAATCACTTGCTGGAGTTCATGGGGCTGAAGCGTGACCGGAGTTTGCACCGTCACTCCGTTTTCTGCCACGACCGCGCTCAACACCCCGGTTTGAACCTGAGCCGTGGCATTGGTCAACTCGACCACGATAGTCTGTTGGGATGAGTTGGTAGCGGGCAGCGGCAGCGCCGTTTTGACAAATGGATTTCGCAGCAACACCGGTCCCGTGGCAAACAGCTTTATGTCGCGCCAAATCCCGGTATTGCGGTCGCGGATGCCATCTTTGAAGGTAAAATCCCAGCCCGCTGCCATCAGCATGGTGGTAAAGGCGCCGATTTTGCCATCGCCGCCGTTATAATTCTCACTCCCCGTCGTGCCGGTGGGGATGAATCCATTGGGTGGATTGACCGGATAGACCAGCACCGCCAGAATGTTCGAGCTGCTGCCCACCATGGCCACCTCGGTAATATCAAAGAGGCCCCGATTGAACATGCCGGCCATCGCCCCTAATTTTTGGCCATTGAGCCAGAGGTCGGCTTTGTAGTTGATGCCGTCAAATTGCAACCAGATGCGCTGGCCCTGATATGCCGCCGGCACCGAAATTTTGGTGGTGAACCAATAGGTGTAAAAGTTGGTTCCCGTATCGTAAAGGTCAGGAATCAACTGGCCGGGCATATAGTTGCTGCCGTGGTAGTTATTGGTCCCAAAATAGGGTTCTGGATAGGTGCCGTTGTTGACCAGACTGTTCAGCACTGTTCCTGGAACAATCGCATTGCTCCAGCCCGCCGTGGAGTAGCTAGGATGCGATATTGTGGCGCCGTTAGTGGAAACCGTTCCGACATCACACATCAGCCATATATTGGAGCCACCGTGACCCGCAACGGATTGCAGCGACAAGAACGCCCGCTCCGGATAGGCTCCAAACGCGTCCTGCGCATGGCCGAGCAAAGCAGTGCTCAACCAAAGAATAAGCCCACCGCCCCATAGCCAGGCCCCAAGCTTAAGCATGAAAATTTTCATTGGGCAGCCAAACTGGCGGCAGCCGCCTCAGCGTGTTTGACGGCGGTCGGCACGTTAAATAATTTGGATTGCGAGAAATGCTGCACCCGCATCATACCGATGTAGTAATCATGGAACCCGCCGTAGAAAAACAGCGTGTCGTTCTCCGGTTCATAATAAAAAGCGGTGCCAAAATTCGGCCCCTCATACCACACCGGTTCCCGGGAGACGGGGGCATCC
>CAIMLG010000161.1 GCA_903842235.1 uncultured Verrucomicrobia subdivision 3 bacterium | reverse complement strand
TGCGGCGCTGACCGCCATGAATGGCGAGAACGCTTTCCGCACGCTCCAGATCCGCGCCAAGGAGCGCATGTGCGCCAACGAACGGGTGCTCTGCCATGAGGATTTCTGCCCTTACGCCAGGAACTATGCGCAAAAAATGGAGGCTTCAAATCTGGTCGAGCGGTTGCGCGAGGGACTCGGCCATTACGAACCGGACATTATCTTCGCCCACGCACGGCGCGAGGAGGTCTGTCCGTTTGAGGTTCAATTGGAACTGGCGCAGTCAGCCGACGCCATCGTCGCCGATTACAATTACGTCTTCGAGCCCGGCGTGGCCCTGGGGCACCTGGACGGGGAAAAACCGTTCTATTTACTCATCGATGAGGCGCATAATCTGCCCGACAGGGCCCGCGGGATTTTCTCGCCCGAACTGATCGAGGAGACCTTCCGGGCGCTGGCCGGACGGCTGCTGCTGCAGCCGGGGGAATTGTTCGAGTCGCTGGCGCGTGTGATTGACAATTTGCTGGGAATCCTGGCGCGCGCCGCCGAGCTTCTGCCCGCCGGAAACGCCATCGCCGAAACCGATCCGCCCACAGCTCAGTTGCGCCAATTATGGGAAGAATGGGAGCCGGGCTTTGTGCGATATCTGGGCTGGAAACATGAATTGAAAATCGCGCTGACGGAGGACCCTATCGTTGACGCGCATTTTACCTGGCACCGATTCATGGCGATTGTCAATCTCTACGGCCCGGGCTTCACCTGTGTGGTGGAACGCCGCCCGGCGGGCCTCCGGCTGGCCATCGTCTGCCTGGACCCCGCGCGAGCTTTGGCCCCGGTGTTTGGCACGGCGGCATCAACCGTTCTTCTCTCGGCAACACTCTCGCCGATGGAAGTGACACGGCGCATGCTCGGACTCAAAAAAGAGCGGACGCGATTCATTTCACTGCCGCCGCCTTTTCCACGGGAAAACCGCAAGATCCTGATCCTGCCCCAGGTGCGAACGGCCTACGCCGCGCGCGAGCGCAACTACGCTCCCATCGCTCAACACATCTCGGCAATGGCCGACGCGCACCGGGGAAACACACTGGTGCTTTTTCCCAGTTACCAGTTTTTGGAGCGCGTGCGCGAGCGGATGCCCCTGCCCCGCGCAAAATTATTGGCGCAGCAGCCCAATTTTACCGAAGCCCAACGCCGGGAAATCTTTGAGGTGCTGGCCGCCCCTCCGCCCCAAGGCATCCTGTTGCTGGCGGTGCTGGGCGGAATGTATGCCGAGGGCGTTGATTATCCGGGCGAACTTCTTTCGGCGGTATTTGTGGTATCTCCGGCGCTGCCGCAGGTTTCATTCGAGCGCGAATTGCTGCGCCGCTACTTTGACAAGACTGAAGGCGACGGCTTTGAATACGCCTATCTGCAACCGGGAATGACACGCGTCATTCAAGCCGCCGGCCGGCTCATCCGCAGCGAAACCGACCGCGGTGTGATCGCCCTTTTCTGCCAGCGTTTCCTCCAGACGCCTTACATGAACCATCTGCCGCGCGATTGGTATGACCAGCGCCCTTCGGAACTGATCGCCCGCAATCCAGCCCAAGAGGTGCGGCGGTTCTTTGCCGTAGCGCCGATTGGTAATCGGCCAACGTTTTAATTTGTTCGTTGCGTGTTGCGATTAAACCGTGGGTTCCAATACAAGCTCTGCCGGTTGACAACCGGCCTAACACAATGAACACCTTTCCTTGTCAAGCTGCCGGTTTTGTGTAACATAGCCGGCGGATGATTCTCTGGCCCATTGTCGAACGGGAGCTGCGCATTGCCGCGCGGCGTCCGTTTGTTCAATGGATGCGCTTTTTTGCGGCATTGGTGGCCTTGGCGCTGTTGCTCCTGTTCAAGGCCACCTCGCCCCCAAACGCCTCGGCCCTGCCTGTCCTGGTTGCCATGTCCATTCTGGCTTTTGCGATTTCGATTCTGGCCGGGATGGTCCTGACCGCTGACGCGCTGAGCAGCGAAAAGCGCGGGGGCACCCTGGGCCTGCTGTTTTTGACAGACTTGAACGGGCATGACGTCGCCCGGAGCAAACTGGCGGCGGCGGGGATAAATGCGTTTTGCGCGCTTCTGGCTGTGCTTCCGATCATGAGCTTTCCGGTCATGATGGGCGGGGTGACCGGCGGAGAGTATTTCCGAGTTGCCGGCGCGCTGCTGGTGACGCACTGTTTCTCTCTGACGACAGGACTGTTGGTTTCGGCGTTTGGAACAGAAACGCGCACCGTGACGCTCTACACTTTTCTTCTAACCCTGTTTGTTACTGGCTTTTTGCCGGCGCTTTACGAGAACGTGAAAGAGTTTGCCAATGTCTCCGTTCCCCACGTATTGCTCTGGCTCAGTCCGGCGAGTTGCCTTTGGCTGGCTTTCGACCAGAATTACTCCACCGGTCCGTTCAAACAGGAATATTGGTGGTCGGTGGTTTCCATACTGGGCGTCTCGGCGACCTTTGTCGCATTGAGCGGTTATTATCTGCCGCGCGCCTTGCGGAAAAAGCCGCAGATCAGCCGGCGGCGCTGGTTTGAAAGAGTGCGTCCGTTGCTCGACGGCGACCCGATTTTATGGCTGGGCG
>CAIMLG010000160.1 GCA_903842235.1 uncultured Verrucomicrobia subdivision 3 bacterium | reverse complement strand
GGGCCAGGGAATCGTAGGTGTTGGTGATGTAGGCGGTGTTGGGCAGGGAAATTTGTTGGATTAGGGAACTCGCGGCGCTCGTCCCTCCGTAGGCATACCCAAAACTGCCCGCCGGGGACGTGACGGCGGTCAGGCGCAGAGCCGAATCAAAACCGTAAGTCTGGCTCCACGTGCCCAAGGTTAACCCGGCGCGCAGCCGGTTGGTGTAGGTGTAGCTGACCGTATCGCCGCTCCACAGGCCGCCGGCGCTTAACACTTCGCCCGCCGTATTGTAGCTGAAAAGAGTGGTGCCCAAACTGTCCACCATGTTCGTCAGGCGGTTCAGGGCATCGTAAGAGAAGAGGATGGAGGATTGCGGATAGAGGATGGATTGCTGGTTGCCAAGGGCGTCGTAGGTGTAGCGGGTGTCGCCTTTCTCCGGCGTCCAGCGGTTGGTGAGGCGGTTATTGGCATCGAATTGATAGACAAAGGAAACCACGGCGGCGGCATCCATCTTGTTGGTCGCCCGGCCATACGCGTCGTAATGCCAGGTAGTGGGCTGGTTCCGCCCATCGGTGAGCGTGAGCAAATCGCCGGCGCCGCTGTAGGCAAAGCGGTTCGTGGACAGGCCCACGACGATTTCATTGGTCTGGCGCCCGAGCGGGTCGTAGGCGAACAGGGTAACGTTCGTGAGTTGATTGGTGTAGCTGGTCGGGCCGGAGACGTTCAGCGTATAGCCGAAGGATTCCACGCCGGCATCCGGGTGGCGGCGCGTCAAGGGGCGGTTCAAATTATCGTAGGTGATGCTGACGCTCACGCCATTCACATCCACGCGGTTGGTCACGCGGTCGAGAATATCGTAACTGTAGCCCCCCACAGTTCCGGCAGGGTTCTTGATGGACGTGATCAAGCCCTGATTGTTGAAATAGTTGGTCACACGGTTGCCGGTGCTGTCGCCGGCCCGGACCACCTGCCCGAGCAGGTTAAAGGTTTTGAACGTGGCAAAGCCGTCAGCGGAGCTAGTGCCGGTTTGATTGCCCTGATTATCGTATTCAAACGAAGTCAGATGGCTGGCCGCATCCAGAATGGATTCCAACGCACCGCAGGTGCAATAGCTGGAAGTGGTGATCTTGCCCAATGCGTTTGTCACCGTGGTGTTGCGCTGCAAGGCGTCGTAGCCAAAACGAGTCCAGTTGCCCAGACGATCCTGGGTGGCGGTTAAATCCAGCCTGCTATAGACATTGGAAACGGTGGTGCCGTCGGGGAACGCGATGCTAGTGAGGCGGCCGAGCGGTTCCCACGAGTTGGTGGTGGTCAGGCCACGGGCATCGGTGAGGGTGTAAACGAGGCCGTTGGTGTAGGTGAAGCTGTTGGTGGCAAAGCCAACGACGATCTGCTGCGCCAGCGAATGGTCGGCGTTGAAAAGATTGGTGGTGACGAGGCCGTTGGGCAAGGTCACGCTGGTGACTTGCTGGTTGGTGTTGTAGGTGTAGATGGTGGCTTGATTCAGCGCGTCAAAATGGGCCAGCGGCTGGTGGCAGGCGTTGTAGGCGTTGCTGGAAACCAGCACGCCCAATGCATTGGTCACGGTGATGGCATCCATGCCATTGCCAGCATAAACGATCGTATTCGTGCGAGTGCCCCCCGAATACGTGCTGACGCTTTTGACGACCGCCCCAATCCCATTGTGCTCGGTCCGCACATACGCAGTGCTGCCGTCGGGCAGAATTTGAGCAGACAATAGCGGGACAATCTGGGTGCCTTCGTCTTCGGAGTTTGCCTTGCCGGCATGATCAAACCAGGTTTTTTGTCCCTCGCTGCTGCCTGCCGTATCCGGACTCGGATCACGTTTTATAGCCACAGTCTGCCCCAGCATATTTTGGCCGGTCTGAAGCAGCCAGTGCTTCATGCGTCCTTTTAAAAAGTCAGCACTGGTTAGCGCAGTGATATCACTCGTTGACAGGGCCGCATATTGGCGCGGCCCCCAATGGTAGCTGTTGCGCAAATCGAGGTGGGAATTGCAAAGGGTATTGCCAAAAGGGGTGGTGTTGGGAATCACATCGTAAGCGGCAACGGCGCCGGGGGCATAATCCTTGTAAAGAAACAATTCATGGCCGCCATCGGGACGGGTGACATTGATGGCCCGGCCATTGGGAACGGCACTGTTGGTACCCTCCGTAATGGCAAAAGAGGTGACGCCGTAGGGAGTGGTCAGATTGGTCACCCAGCCATGGCTGTCATAAATCAGCGAACTCGGGTTTTCGGCCACATCGGTGATGTCGGTTAATTCACCCGCATCGTTATAGTTCAAATAAGTTGTGCGGCCAAACGGATCCACCACGCTGCTGATGAGGTTGGTGCTGAAAGCATGGCTGGAAACGTAATTAATCAGATTGGTGCGGCCATCGCCATCCACCACGGACTGCAATCGGACCACCGGTGCCGGGCCAGGCGTATAACTGGCATAATTTAAGGTGGTGGCTAGGCCGCGTGCATCACGATGCTGAGACAGAAAGGCGGCGATGAACGAGCCATCGCTATTGTTGACGATAAAACCATAAACATCCTGACTCCCGTCAGGATAGGTGACCGTGTAGCCGCTGGTGGGGTCGCCCGTCAGTTGGGTATTCGTCAAGTAATTGGTGGTGACGTTGCTGGAACTGGCAGGAAAGGTTACCGATCCGCCCCGAGACGTAAAGATCGAGCCAAAAGAAATCGGATAGGAGCCGGGAGAACTGCCACCGGAACCGGTTGGCGAATGGAGTTCGATGTTTCCGCCGGAAGTCTGGCCAAGGTAGGACAACCAGGAACAACTCCAGCGTTTCCCAACGCTGAAAATATTGGGACTAAACCCATTGGTAGATTCACGCTGCTTGAAGTTTAATTTGAAGGAAACACGGGGGCCAAGCGCCGGTTGATAGCCCAACGGCTCATCTTGCAACCACAATGAGATGAAGGGCTCGGACACCTGCCAGCGAGGCATGCCACAGTCGTCATCGGCTGACGGCGGCGGAATATCTGTGTCATCCGCAGTAACTGGCGAGGAAGGGGGCGGGGGCGGGGGCGGGTTGATTAACGCCCCCCAATCAACGGTAATCCACTTATCTCCAAAATATGGCCCAATGTTTTGAGACCCAATAACATTGCCGCCCGATGTAAAGTAAAGCGTGTCGTAATAATTGTAATAAGCGATCATCGCATGGCCGGGAGTAGGATCCATAACCGAAAAGAAATTGAGAATGTCCAGATCAGGGTTTAATGACGTAAAAAATCCACCGCGCGAGTCACCAGACCAAACCTCAGTAATGACCAGTAAGGCCGAAGCTTTTACAGTGAACAACAAGCAGAAAATGACACAGAATTTTTTCATTTGAAAACAGCGGTTGAAATATTTTGCGCTTACACATCGGTTTAGCATAAAAAGTAAAACAGGCGGCTAGGGAAGCGCGGTTGGCTGATTGGGGGTTGCGATTCTTATCCAAAAACCTTCGGCGGCATTCGGATCGGTGCCGTAACGGGATTCGGCCCAATCACCCAACCCATCAAGATCAACATCGGCATCCACGATAATGTTCACCACGGAAGAGGTGGTGCTCAACCCATCATTGCCGGTGGCCACGGCGGTGAGCGGACAACTGACAGCCATGACATGGTTCCAAGCCATCTGGTAGGGAGCCGTGGTGACGGTGCCCAAACTATTGGCACCCTGGAAAAATTGAACTTGCTTGATGCCCGTGATGTCACTCGCCGTCGCCGCGAGATTAATATTAACGGGTTCAATCCCAAAATAGGCGCCATCGGTGGGATTGGTCAGGGCAACCGTCGGAGGCGGAGCCACCAGGATGTTGACCACCGCTGAAGTGGAAACCAGACCGTTATTCCCGGTGACGCGAGCCGTCAAGGTATAAAGATTGGTCGTGCCCGACCCCGCCGCCACCTCGTTCCAAGTCAAACTGTAGGGGGCGGTGGTGACAATGCCCAGACTGGTTGCCCCCTGAAAGAATTCCACCTGTTTGATCGTGCCGCCGCCCAACTCAAAGGCATCGGCCGAAAGCTGGATATTTGAGCCAGTGGGAAAGACCGCGTTGTTGGCGGGGGCGGTCATTGTGACCACGGGCACAAACCCATACTTGCGCTTTAGATAATCGTTGAGCAAGGACCGATCCGAAGCCACGAGGGCGTGATTAAAAACCAAGACTTCGGCGATTTCCCCGGCAAAATAATTGGGCATTCCCGCCGAGCCGCTATAGTAAGATGAGCCCCCCAAGGTGTATTTGCCAAAGGTGGGCCAAACGGCGTTGGTAGGAAATTGCACCGTGTTGACATTCGCATGATGCAGCAAAATGCCATTGACCCATGCGGACCAATCGTTGGTCTGGGAGGACACTCCATAAATATTGAACTCGTTCAGCGGTTGGGCGGGCGTTCCCAGCTGGTGGACGGTGGCGCTTCCAAAATCGTCCATGAGGCTTCCGTCCGTATCCGGAAACGATTTGCTCCCGAGCGGATTGCCGCCCATTTCCCACAAAGATTGGCGGGCGGTGGGATGGGCGGACGCGGCCTTTAAGACGACAAAGGCCTCGGCTCCGGTTGCGCCGTTAAGCAAATTGTCGGGCAGGTTAAAATAGCTGTTCGTCCACCCGCTGCTGTTGGTCCCGCTAAACCAAACCGCCGGCAACCCATTCACAGCATTGGTAACGTAGCGGGGCTGATTGTAATCCGTGCCTTGCGTCGCATGATTGCCTTGACCACTTTGATCGGCCCAGTTACCAATTCCCCCACCGGGGCTGGTGATTCCCGCATCCGCCCGCAGCCACAACCGCATGCCCGACACGGTTCTGGAAATCAAGGCCACCTGATCATTATTGAAGTCCGATCCAATTTGCCCCGGGTTTAACGGAAAATTAAACGTCTGCAACTCATCAAAGGTGCCCTTGGCCTGACGGCTGCCGCTGGCGTCACTGCCGAGGCGGAAGCCGTTGGCGCGCTCGGTGGCTTGGGGATAATAAATGACTCCCGGGCCGGTTGTCGCCACCTGCCCGTCCACATACAAAATTGAGGCGGTCGGGGTATAGGTCAGCGCAATTTGATGCCAGACATTGGAGTTCCAGATGGTGGTCGCGGTCAGATTGGCCATACCCGCTCCGTTGGTGACCGTGCCAAACGATAGCGAATCGCCATCAGGACTGAAATACAACGCCCACCAGCCATTGGTGAAGGCGTAATTATAGCTTCCCAACTCAATTAAACGCGCATCTGTCCCGGGGCCATTGCCCCCGGCACGGGTGCTGCTCCAACCCGGCTTGAACCAGAAGCGGACGGTGCCTTGGCGGAGATTGATATTGGCATTTCCGTTGGTTTCCACATCGCGATAGGTCAAAACCACCGGGTTGGTGCTATCCATCAGCACAGCATTAGTGCTCCAACTGGGCACCCCCACGAGGTTGGTGGCGACCAGCGGCAACTGCCCCGCACTGCCCACCCAGGTGTTGGTATTATCAAACGGCCAATAGCCCAAGCGGACCGCCCGCCCGCTCTGGGCGTCGTTGGGGTTGGTGCGGTCGGCCAGCTCCTGCCGATCGCTTACCCCGTCATAATCTGAATCCGTCGAAGGACTGAGGTTTCCATTCAAGCCGGCTTGGTAGAGGCTGATAATTTCAGCTGGGGACAAAACCCGATTGTAAATACCCACTTCATCCAAAAGCCCCTGATAAGGGCCGTAGCTGATCCAGCCGCTATCGCCCAGGGCATTGCCAAAATTTTTGCAAGGATAAACAAAGGCGCGACCACTGGTGATACCCGTCCGGAAGTTGGTTCCATTTAAATACAACACCGGCCGCTTGTTCGTGTAGACCACCGCCACATGCACCCAGTCATTCAACGAACAAGCGTAAGTCAGCATGGAGGGCATATAATTATCCGCATGCTCAACCACACAGATGCCATTGGTCCCCACGCTGACCCCGACGCCAGCTTTGCCATCTCCCCCCCCGGAATCCGGAAAAATGGCATAACTTTGCCCCGAAGCTCCGCCGCCACCCCCTTCGGACAGCAAGTTGATGCCCTTTTGTGGCCGGGCCCAAAATTCCAGGGTGAAATTGTTCTGCACATTGGTCAAACTGGGCGTGTTGGTGTTCAAGATCCGCCCGCTGACCCCGTCAAAACTGAAGCCCTGGCCCACCTGGCCGGCCGCGAAGGTGGTCCCCGGATAAACCACCCCATTGCTCCCGCTGATTAAATCATAGGCGTTATTCTCCGCTTTCCAGCGCGCCACGAGCCTGGCGGGTTGGGCTGCGTCCAGCCAGGGAATGTGCGCGGCGGAGGCGATCTGTAAACCGGAAATCATGGCCTCGCCACTCGGCCCCGGACTGACGGTCACGGTTAGCGGCTGACTATTACTAATGACAACATTGTTGAAAGCAACATATTGCACTCCCGGCTGCCAAACTGGCGAGCCCGCCGGGGCGGGATCAGAACAAGTCTGGTTGCCATAACTGACAGTTCCCACGGACAAGCTGAAATTCCCGTTCGTCGCATACAAATACACCTGCCAGGCTCCGTCTGGTAGGTTGGTGAAGGTGAGCGTGGCGGTCGCCCCATTGGTGAACAGAAAATCCTGATACATTGCGTCGGAGGATCCAGCGGTTCCCAAGGTTGGCAGATTGGTCGCCAGCAGGCCGACGGGGGAAACCACCCCTTCAGCGGTGCGCAGACCGGCCAGGGAACCGGCCGCCAGGTTGGTCTGGGCGTATTCATTCCAACCATCGGCCCCGGAATTGCCAACCGCTGCATAGCCGGCCTTGGCACTGGTGGGGCGCCCGCCAAAATCGACATTAATCAACACATCCGGATTATTGCTGCTGACGGTTACCGTCACCGATCCCAAGGTGTTGGTTACCGGTCCACAAGCGCTGCCATAGGCCGGCACCCAGCCGGTATAGGTGTGGATCCCCGGCGTCCAGAGGACATTGGGAAAGTCGGGAACAAAATACGGGCCGCCAAAGGTGTAGGCGATGGGATTGGTCACCGGCCCAGTCTGGCTGGGAGTGCAGATATAATCGACCCAGGCGGTCTGCCAACCGTTGGTGATGGCAAGATTAAAAACCGTCGGCTGGGGGATGAATTGGCCGACGGTTACGGTGATATTGGTGGGGACCAGCCCATAACCGGCTGCCAGGGTGCCCGGCACGCAACTCAGATAATTGGTGGTGGGGTTTTCAATGCACGGGTTGTCGGCCAGAACCGCCACGGCCAGGGTGAGGGACACGCCCGCCAGCCACCATTGTTTGGGGATTGTTTTCATGGGTTTGAAAGAGGTCGGTTATTGTCCGAGGGCCAGTTTCGGCCGGGCGGTAATCTGATCCAAAGCGTGTTGGGCGGCGGGTTTGAGCCGTTCCTCCGACCCCGCCAGCACGGTCTCTAAAAATGGCACTTGTTCCGCTCCGCCCAATTGCCCCAAAGTGCCAAGGGCCGAGATCCGCACCGGGAGGGTGCCCCCATTCCGGGCCGCCTCCAGCACGGTGGGCAAGGCATCCGCCACTCCCAACCGGCCACAGATTTGATAAGCCGAAATCCGCGCCAGTTCGCCCGCACTCCCATCTTCCGCCATCTGCAAGGCCTGCATCCCAAGCTTGCCCCGGTTGAACTGGGCGGGGTATTCCACCGATAACCGCTCCAAACCGAGCAACGCCGTCCCGCCGATGCTGGTGCCGGTTTCCCCGGTGGCTTCCCAGAGAAAATCCTGAACCGTCTGCAGCAGGGCGCCACTCTTAAGCTGTTGGCTGACCTGCTCGTAGTAAGCCGCCAGATGCTGCACGGCGTAATCCCGAGTCACCTCGTGCTGTTGCGAATTCCGATAGATCGTCGCCAACACGGCCCCCAAGTCGGCGGGGGGCGGGCTCAAGGCACACAACGCGTCCATCAGTTCATTCTTGCGGACCTGGCCCAATTGCGTGCGATCCAGGCCATCCGGCTTGAGCAAAAAGTTCCGGATGACCTTCCAGTCGGATTCCGCCAGCGGCATGCGCAGCGATTCAATTGCCCTGATCCGCGTTTCGTGGGAAGCCGAACCATCCACCAGCACCAAGGCCGCTTTCCGATTTTCGGGAGCCGCCGAAACCACCGGTTCCAACCGGGTAATCGGCACCATCCGAGCCGTCGTCGGCAACGGTCTGGTTGCCAATCCCGCCGGAGGCTGGGCTGGGCTGACCATCGTGGTGCGGGCAGGCGGGTTCCGGTAGGGCCAAGCCAGCCAGCAAACCGTCGCCACCCCGGCAACCGCCAACGTCATTCCGATGTAGAATTTCAGGTGCACCAGTCTTCTGATTCAATTAATGCCGATAGCCCAACGGCTGGTTATCCTGGTAAGCCTTGATCGAGTTGCAGACCGAGGTCTGCGCCGAAGCGGGGCGGATAAACCGGATGGGACATTGCCCCAAGGCATCAAAATTGGTGGCGGTCAGTATCTTGAGGGTCGTCCCATCCTCAAACATCACGCCACTGACAATGGGTTGCAGTTCAAAACTGACTTCCGGTTGCACCGGGCTGCTGATGAGCAACATCTCCACCAACTGGCTCCCGTCGGGATAGCGGGTCACGATTTTGGTGTAAGTCTGATCACCGGACCAGACGTCAAAGCCCGACACGTTCACCGCGTCCAACACCGGCCCATTGGTGCCCAGCCGGGCGATCAGGGTCTGCGCTTCATTGTTGCCCGTGGCCAGGGACAATTGGATCGCGCCATTGTCCTTGGTGCCGGCTAGGGAACAAGTCAGGCGCGAATCGGCCTGCAAGGAGGCTTCTGGAACCAGACTGTCCAGGTTCAAGTTCCGCGGCATCCAGGTCCAGGCCGCCGGCTGCGGGTTGGGCAGTTTTTGCTGCACGACGGTCACGGTGAGACTACCGCTCTGGCTCGCGCCGGAGTTGGCGGTATAGGTTCCGGTCACGGTATAGGTTCCCGGGTCCTCAAAATTGCAGGTCTGGCCTTTGGCCGCCTTGCCGCTCAAGACATTCGTGCCATAGCTGATTTGCACGTTGCCGCTGGTCCCCCCGGCGGGCATAGCCGTCAACCAGAGCTTGTCGCCTTTGCGAATGGTCAGGCTGTGGTTATTGGTCAGCAGGTTGATTTGCTGCCATTGCAACTGCCGGCTCGGATTCCAGGCCCCGTTCTGAAAACGGGCTTGAAACACGGTCGCGGTGCCGGTCTGTAGCGGCACGTCCACATACCAGCGTTGGTCGCTGGTGGCCTGGGCTACCAGCCCGTTCGTTTGCCGGCTGCTCATCGTCGTCAGCGTCGGATACGGATCCGATCCTTCCAGGCAGACCGGCGAAGTGTAGCTGGTGATCACAGCGTTGGTCAGAACCAAACCCGATTCGTCGGCCATCATCTGCTCCGCCCAGTCTTTGATCCCGTTGTGATTGGCATCCGCTCCGTCCACACTCAACAGTTTCACCTCCTGAATCCGCAAGCTGCTGTAGCTGGCCACCCCATCCCAGAACACGTGCACCGTATGTCGCCCGGCGGGCAGATAGGGTAGGACGACTTCCACGGTGTCGTTGGTGTGGAGTTGGGCTTTCAAATAGTGAAAACCCAGTGCCTGGCCATCCAGCGCCAATGCCAGCTTGAACCGGCTTTCCAAGGGATTGCGTTGATTCTGGCAGCCGGTCAGGTTTAACACATATTTATCCGCATTAGTGACGGTCAGCACAAAGTCCATGCCGCCCCGCCGATCCAAGGCATAAATATCCGTCCCCTCCACCTGCCAACGGCCCAATAGATTGGTCGCCTGGGCGCCAAACACCACAACAGCTTCCCGGGCCCGACTGCCGCCCGCAGCCGTCCCGCCCAAATAAGCCGCTTCAAAACCATCCGGCAAACCGTCCCCGTTGGCATCCGGATTGAGCGGGTCCAGGCCCAATAAATAGTTCTGCAAATTATTATATCCGGTGTGGTTGTCATCCAAGGCTCCATCCACATATTGCGGGTCCAAACCATGACTCACTTCCCAGCCGTCCGGCATCCCGTCGCCGTCCGTATCCGCCTTCGTCGGATTGGTGTGATACTGATATTCCTGCAAATTGGACAAGCCATCGCCGTCCGGATCGGCTTGGGGATCCACTCCCAGATGTCCAAAATAGAGCTGTTCCCAGAGATCGGCCATGCCATTGCGGTCGCTGTCCACTGGCTGCGAGTAGAGCTGGCTTTGCGGCACCAACTGACGCGGAGTTGAGGGGCTGCTCCAGCGCAATTCGGCTTGGCCTTTGCCCAGGTTGTCGAACATCTCCACGCGGACGAGATAGTGTTTTCCGGCAATCAGATTGAGGCTCCCGTTGATATCGCCGTCCGGATGAAACTTCCGCCAGCCATCAATCACCAATTGATCGTTGAACCAGACCCGCACCCAATCTTCCCGCCGGGTGGTCAGACTGAAGTTATAGGTTTCGCTGAACTGCGCCTGCACTTCGCCCGACCAGCAAATCCCATAGCTGTCCGGGTTGAGCACCGGAAACGGCGGCGCATGGGTCCACAGAAAGTTCACCCACTTGTCCACCCGATTGGTCTGGCCAGGCAGATACAGCAAGTGGTCGCTGCGGTAACTGCCTTGCAGGCCGTCGCCCGTGCCCAGCACCGGAAAGAGGGCATCCGCCACCTTGGCCGCCCCCAGATTGACCTGATCATATTGCGCCACGACAGGCACATTGGTTCCCCCACCCGCTGCGGCCAAGCCCACATACACTTGCGCCGGCAAACCCGGAAAGCTTTGCCAGCCAACCAAGGTCCAACTATTGCCATCCGCTGAGGCATAGCCGCCCACCCAATCGCCATAGCGCACAATCTTCAGCCACGAGGCGGAGGTCGTATTCTTATCACCGGTGCGTTGCACCAAACCGGCAAAGTAGTTGCGCCAGTTGAAGCGCACGCCGCCATCGGCCCGCTCCAGCACCACGGCCTGCCGGGACTGGCCTTCCAAGGTCTCCCGCACCATCAATCCGACTTTGGCATTCTTGTTGGTTGAACCGGCCATCAGCACCCGCGCCACTAGCTGGCCGTTCCCGGTCAATGCCTGATAGACATAATGGAAGGCATCGCGCTCGTCCTTGAAGTCACCATAGCTCTTCAGCGTAAACACGCCGTTGGTATAATGGGCATTGCCCCGGCTGCCGCCAATCCAGTCGATATCACCATGGCCCCATTCGTTGGGCACGCCCCAGTTCAAGGGGTCGGTCGGGTCGCTGTGCCGTTGGTATTCCAGCAAATTGGACAAGCCATCGCCGTCCGGGTCGGCGTTGGGGTCCACTCCAATCTGTCCGAAATAATGCTGTTCCCAGAGGTCGGGTAAACCATTCCCGTCGCTGTCCGTTGGCTGGGAATACAATTGGCTTTGGGGAATGGCCTGTTGGGGGGTTGAAGGACTGCTCCAGGCCAGCCGCACCTTGTCATCGCCATTGTTCTGAAAGTATTCCACCCGCAGCAGATATTTCTGGCCCGCCACCAGATTGACCGGCACGGCGGTCTCCCGGGCCCGGGCACAGCGCCAGTCGTCAAGGATGAGTTGCTCGTTGAGCCAGACGCGCACGCCCGCTCCGCGCAAGACATGTAACTGGTAAGGCTCGGTAAATTGCGCCTGCAACTCACCCGTCCACCGGACACCGAATTCCTTGTTCCGGGAGATGCCCAGTATCTCCTTGGCCCGGTTGTTGAAGCCCCCGGCTTTGGCCAGGCCCTCATGAGTCAAGTAGCCAAAGAAAAAGACCAGCTGCGGATCCACCCGGTTGGTTACCGCCACGCCATACAAATGCCGGTTGTCAAAGTAATCTCCCCGCAATCCGTCACCGGTTCCCACCAAGGGATTAAGCTCGGAGGCTACCACCGGGGCCAAGCTCACTTGGTCGAATTGCGCCACGATCGGCTGCTTCTTTGTGCCGGCACAGGCCGCCATGCCGATATAGACCTGCGCCTGCAAATCTTTCAAGGTCACCCAGCCCGCCAACTGCCAGCTGGCCCCGTCCACCGAAAGGTAACTGCGCACTTGATCGCCATTGCGCACTAGTTTCAGCCATTGGGGCAAAGCCACCCCGTTGGTATCCACCAGCGTGTGCTGAGCCAGCCCTTTGGTTTCGTTGCGCCAGACAAAGATCAAATGGCCGTCGCCCCGTGCCAATAAGATGGCCATCCGGGAGGTATTGGTCAGGCTTTCCCGAACCATCAAACCCACTTTGATAAAATTATTGGTCGCGTTGATCCCCGCCAAGCGCGCCACCAACTCCCCGTTCCCGGTCAACGGGGTATAGACATAGTGAAAGGAGTCGGACCGATTCCAGAAATCCCAACCCGAGGCGGTGAGGAGACAGGTGCCCTCCTCCAGCTGCGCACTTCCCCCCTTGGCCCCAATGTCCTGGCTTTGCCAGGCTGCGTTGTCCTGCGCCCGGGCGTCTTCCGACCGCAAGCCGGCACTCAAGGTCAACGCCAGGATAAAGGTTCGCAATCCCACGGTTACCGGCTGGAAGGTATTCATGATATCCTTGATGGCTGTTAAAAAGGTTGAAAGCTGCAAATGAAGCTCTGAAAAGGTCCCGGCGAAAAAAACCCGGCATGAAGGCACACCCCCAGCACGACAGTTTCGCCGACTGTTTGTCCGGCCCCGATAGTTGTCATCCACGATTTTCATGGGTTCCAAAAAATCCGCCCCACAACTTTAAAACTTTGAACGCAGTGTTTTTTTAGCACATAACAATCGGTAATCAAACATTATATTGAAAATATTTACTTATAATCAAAGATTATCTTGAAATTAATAAACTTATAAACCAAACGAAAACCGAGGGTGGCCGGGAGCGAGTTTTTAGTGAATTTGGCCCTCCGGAAGGGCGAAAGCGGCAGATTTAACTGACCCAGCCCAACCTTCCGGTCGGGCTGACCAAGCATCTGGCACAGGTCGTTGAAATGTTCGGCGTAGCCAGCCTTGTAACCGCCCCATTTGGTTTTGAACTCTGCCAAAGCCATTTTGGGTGATTAGATTGGGCGACGCGGCGCGAGGCCGCAAGACTGGAAGGGTGCGGGCCGACCGGGGCATCGGAAAGAAAAGCAAGGCGCAGATTTTTATACAGGGGCACTGGCGGAGGAAAGCACTAGGTCTGGTTGGGTGTTCAGAATGAGGGAAAAGCATCATGCTTTTGTGTGGTTTCAAAATCACAGAAATTATTGTGCAGCCGGCTGAAGAAAATGCGGAAGCGTCTGCGGCTGACCCAGGAGGCTTTTGCGGAAACCTGCGGCATTTCCTACAAGTATTATCAAGCGATTGAGAACGGCCTCCAGAACGATATGCGGCTGTCCACCCTTGACCGGCTGGCCGAAGCCTACGGAATCCGGTCCAGTGATCTGATCGGTGCCCGAATGCCCAGCATCAAAATCAAGCGCGTCAAACGCGCGGCGACCCGGTGATGCCGTGTTGATTTTGGCATGATTTATTCGCGCGGGACGCATGTGCCTGGCGTCCGCGCGGCGGGAAATAAAATCACCAGGCAAGACTGGAATAGATTATGGAACCCATCGATGGCGAATCGTGGGGGGGCGACGGACCTGAGCGTCCGGCGTCCCCGAAACTACAAAATCCCAACCGGCCGCCTTCCCAGATCGGCACCGGGGAGGATAAACCGCCCGAGCTGCGGGCGGTTCAGGCGTCGCCGGCGGAACTGGTTCAGATTGAACTGCTGCTGGCCAATTGTGAGGGGGCCAAACCGGACGGGGCGGCGGGCGAGCGGCGGGGCCGAATGGCCGGTTTCCGGCTGGCGGGGGCCATCCTCCTGTTCCTGGGGATCGGCGGCGGGCTGGCCGGCTGCCGGCTGCCGCAGGGGGCCCAGCACCCCCAGTATTGCGAGCATCAATCGCCCCGGGTTCCGCTTCCCAGCCGGCCGGTTTCCGGGGTCCGGCGAAAAGCGGTGACCGGTCGGGATGAACCGCTTTCCGATGAAGTGCCGTCCGGCGAAATGGATCCGGCCCCGGTCTTTCATTCCGATTGGTGCCTGCACCGGCGGCTGGATGGCCGGTGCCGGAAGTTTGACGGGCGGTGCCGGCGGCTGCCGTTCCCTTCGCCGCCGGGCGCGGTTGGAATGGCCGGTCCCCGAAGCGCCACCGCAGCGTTCCGCGAGCGGGCGGGGCCGCGGTATGTGATCCGCAAGGGTTTGGGGGGCTGGTATCTGGTGTTTGACGGCGAGGAAACGGTGTTGCCGGATGACAAGGCGGTGTATTACGCCGCGCACCTGCTGCTGCATCCGCCGGAGGCACCGCTGCACGCGTCGCGGCTGGCCAATGAAGTGTTCGGCCATGCCCTGATTCAGCAGCGGAATCTGGGGTTGGACGATCAGGAAACGACGGCCCGGCAGGCGGAGATTTTCCACCGATGCGCGGCGATTCTGGAGGATGATTCGGCTTCGGCGCTGGAGAAAGCCGAGGCGCAACGGGAATTGGACGAGGTCCAGGCCTGGGCGAAGCGGCATCAGCGGGGCGTCGAGGCGGGGGAACAAAAGCAGGTCCGGTCGATTTCGACGGGGCTGCGCCGGCTGATCGAGGAACTGGAACAGGCGACCGGTCGCCGGCGGGAGCCGCTGCCGGTGCTGCGGGCGTTTGGCCGGCATCTGCGGACGTATCTGTGGGAGGCTTCCTGCCGGACCAGCGGGCGGGCGGGTCGACCGGGCCGGGCCGGGAGTTTCATCTATCAACCGCCGGAAGGGGTTCGCTGGGTGGAATGAGGGGGAAATAGCCTGAAAATCGCCAAGAAATGTCCTTGGCGATTTTTTTTGCAAAAATTTACACCAAAAATCGCCAATGTTTACGGGGCGATTAACAATCGGCACACGGTTTGTGCCTCGAGACACACGGTTTGTGCCGCCATAGGGGGTGACGTGAAAAATCAAACGTGGAAAGCTGAAAATCTGAAAACTGAAATCCTGACAGCAGTCGGAGGTCAGAAGTCAGACGTCAGACAACAAACGGCATTTTTGCCCGCCGGTTCCCCACCCATCCCGCCGGCCACGCTGGCCGGTTTTCTTACGCGCCCGGAGGTCGCCCAACTCGTGAACGCTTCCGTTTCGACGGTGGATCGCTTGGTGGTCGATGGGCATCTCCAGCGGGTGAAGGTGCGCCGGCTGGTGCGGTTTTCGCCGGCGGAGGTGGAGGCGTTCTTAAAACAAAAAGCTGAAAGTGCGGGCCGCACGGGCCAAGGAAAACTGAAATTTAACCACCAAGACACCAAATCCACAACAACTCCGGACGGCCCAGCGGGCCGTCCCTACCAAAACAAATCCGCGCTCTTACGAGGCGCGGCTACAAACAAAGAAAATTATGAAACACATGGTATTTGATATCGAGTCCGTCGCGCAGGATGAAGCCAAACTCCTGGGGGCTATAAAGATAATCGTGTAAGTGGCCAAAGCTAACTGAGAGGATAAAAGACTATGGCTATTACCGAAGCGGTGTTGGACGAACTACTGAAAGATTATGAAAAGCCCGATGATTTAT
>CAIMLG010000159.1 GCA_903842235.1 uncultured Verrucomicrobia subdivision 3 bacterium | reverse complement strand
GGGCCAGGGAATCGTAGGTGTTGGTGATGTAGGCGGTGTTGGGCAGGGAAATTTGTTGGATTAGGGAACTCGCGGCGCTCGTCCCTCCGTAGGCATACCCAAAAC
This sequence comes from uncultured Verrucomicrobia subdivision 3 bacterium, assembly GCA_903842235.1. GTDB lineage: Bacteria > Verrucomicrobiota > Verrucomicrobiia > Limisphaerales > UBA11358 > UBA11358. Next base: position 15,670 of record CAIMLG010000159.1, on the reverse strand, counting down.
TGCCCGCCGGGGACGTGACGGCGGTCAGGCGCAGAGTTGAACTAAAGCCATTTTTTAATTGCTGCTCCCGCCGTTTGGAGCGATGATCGGAAACTCGACGAACGGCCGTCACCCCAGATCCGCCCCGGTTGGCGGGTCACGGTGGAAGCTTGGCTCCGCTGCCAGGGCCTGATTGCCGGGCGTCAAAACCAGAAACCCAAGGTTTCCTTGGTCGCGCCACAGACTGTTCAGAGCCAAGAAGCGAACCATTTCCTGAGCGGCGCCCCCATTGGCTGTTTTAACTCCCTGATCATATGTTTATGAAACCAAATCGAAACCATTGGCTGCTCAACGCGTGGGCCTGTCTGCTGGCGGCCGGCGGTTGGGCTTCGGCCAAGGAGATTGAAATTAAAAACACCCCGATCCTCAGTGATTGGGCAGCTTTGGTGGATACCAATGCCCCGCTTCCGGAGTATCCACGACCCCAGATGGTGCGCAGCGAATGGATGAATTTGAATGGGGTATGGCAATTCCAAGCCGGAGAGACTAATGACGCCGTCCCCGTCCATACGGTTCTCAAGCAGTCTATTTTGGTTCCGTTTCCGATGGAATCCACCCTCTCGGGCATTGTGGCCTATCACCCGCATTCCTGGTATCGCCGCACGTTCACGGTTCCCGCCAAGTGGAAGGGGCAGCGCGTGCTGCTGCATCTGGATGCCGTGGATTGGGAATCGGAGCCGTTTATCAACGGACAGAGTCTGGGCATTCATCGCGGGGGCTATGATCCGGCAACCTATGACCTCACCCCATGCCTGTCCGGTAAAGGTCCTCAGGAGCTGATTGTGCGCGTTTACGACCCCACGGATTCAGCGGGTGAGCCGCGCGGAAAGCAAAGTCTTAATCCCGGCGGCATCATGTACACCTCCTGCAGCGGCATCTGGCAGTCCGCGTGGTTAGAGCCCGTCCCGGCTGCGAGTGTCGATGCCATCAAGCTGGTTCCCGATATTGATCAGCAGCAGCTCAAGCTCACGGTGAAGGTGGCCGGAGCCGCGGCCGGGCTCACCATCAAGGCCGTGGCCCGCAAGGGCGATACCGTCGTGGGTTCGATTTCGGGATTGCCCGGTCAGGAAATGATACTTTCGGTGACCAATCCGATCCTGTGGTGCCCCACCAACCCGTTTCTTTATGACCTGAGCATCACGCTCGCCAAGGGCAAGTCCAAGGTGGACTCCGTGGAGAGCTACTTCGGCATGCGCAAAATCAGCCTCGCCAAAGTCGACGGCTTCCTGAAGATTTTATTGAATAATCAATTTGTTTTCCAAATGGGCCCGCTGGATCAGGGTTTCTGGCCGGATGGCATCTATCGCGCCCCAACGGACGATGCGCTGAAGAGCGATATTGAGCAGATGAAGCTGATCGGCTTTAACATGATTCGCAAGCACATCAAGGTCGAGTCGGCCCGCTGGTATTATTGGACGGATAAATTGGGCATGCTGGTCTGGCAGGATATGCCCAGCATCAACTCCTATACGATGAATCCCAAGCCCGTAGACACCAATGAATTCAAGGCCGAGTTGAGCCGCGTGATCCGCAATCGCTGGAATGCGCCGTCCATTGTCGTCTGGGTGGCCTTTAACGAGGCACAGGGGCAAAGAGCCTTTGACACGGCCGAGATCGTCCAGCAAATCCGGGATTTGGATCCCTCACGCCTGGTCAATCAAGCCAGCGGGGGCGATCATCATGGCGTGGGCGACCTTTTCGATATTCATCCCTATCCGGAACCCGCCCTGCCCAAGAGCACGAACCAGGCGACCGTCAACGGCGAGTTCGGCGGCGTGGGCCTCTATGTCAAAGATCATACCTGGGCCTTTGGCAAAACCTACGTTGACGTGACCGACAATGTCGAGCTGATGGGTAAATTCCAGAGCTTCTGTGTGCGGCTCAACGATTACGTGCTGAGCAACGGCCTGAGTGCGGCGGTTTACACGCAGACCACCGACGTGGAAACCGAGCTCAACGGGTTGCTGACATACGACCGCAAGGTGCGCAAGGTGGATGTGGACTTCTTCCGGCGGTGCGTCGCTTCGGTGACCACCCCCAATCCGTTCGCCGTCAGCACGGTGGTTCCCACCTCCCAGCGGGAGCCGCTCATTTGGAAATACACCACCACGGCTCCGGCCACGAACTGGACCGCGGCCGGTTTTGAGGATGCCGCCTGGGCGGCCGGGCCGGCCGGATTTGGCGGGGGGAATCTCTGGAACGCTTCCGTTCGCACCGAATGGAAAACGCCCGATATCTGGCTGCGGCGCACTTTTACCCTGGGCGACCTGACCCCGCAACAGCTCCATGACATGCAGTTGAACATGTATCATGACGACGGGGTGGAGGTTTATGTCAATGGCGTGTGCGTTTACAGCACCACCGGTTTCCGGGGCGACTACGGCTACATCATGTCCAAAGGCATGCAGACGGCGCTGCAGCCCAATGCCACCAATCTGTTGGCCGTGCATTGCCACGATAATGGCGGGGCGCGATACATCGACGTTGGCCTCAGTGACTTTATCAACCACGCGGTCATCCCGACGCGCCCCGTTCCTGCAACGCCCGCCGGCCTGAAAGCCGCGGCCGGCAAACCGGGAGTGACGCTGGGGTGGAACGCCGCCGCCGAGGCCAGCCGCTTCAATGTCAAGCGCGCGCGGTCCAAGGGCGGGCCTTACACCGTGGTGGCGAGCGCCCCCATGAACTGCGTTTCGGATGCCACCGTGCAAAGCGGCCAGACCTACTATTATGTGGTCTCCGCCGTCAACAGCTCCGGCGAAAGCCAGAATTCCCCGGCAATCAAGGTGACGGTGCGGCCTTGACCCGCCGCCGGCGGGTCTGCTGCCGAATACCGGGAGCGGTTATTCGGCGGGCGGTCTGATCTGGTGGTCCAGGCTCGACCGGGCGGGATTTTGTGGTAGATTGCCGGTCGTTTCATGCCCGAAATCGACAGCCAGGAAGATCCCACGCTGACGCCGCCGCTCCCCACGCCGGCGGGCCAGCGCACGTATGCCTTGTTCCGGAATGCGAATTTCACCCGCTACTTGATCGCCCGGTTCATCGCGGGTTTTGGCATGCAAATGGTGGTCACGGCGCTGGATTGGGAAATTTATCAGCGCACGCATTCGGGGCTGGCATTGGGCTTCGTGGGCCTGTCGCTGATGATTCCGATGATTCTTTGCACGCTGCCGGCGGGCCAACTGGCGGATCGGCGCAACCGGAAAAACATCGTGCTCGGCTCCACGCTGACGCTGGGCTTGGCGAGTCTGGGGCTGGCGCTGACGTCGGGCTTGATTGCCTTGGACCAGAAGATCGGACTGTTCCAGCTCTGCGTTTATTCGCTGCTGGTGGTGGTGGGGATAGCGCGGACGTTTTTGTGGCCGGCGAGCGCGGCGTTTGTGACGGCGCTGGTTTCGCGGGAGGAATTGCCACGGGCGATCACGTTCAACAGCGGGGCGTTCCAACTGGCCTGCGTGCTGGGGCCCTCGGCGGCGGGGGTGATCATCTGGCTGACCCAGGGCGAGTGGCTGGTGTATGCGCTGAATGTGGTGGCGGCGGGGGTCTGCATTAGCCTGATCCTCGGCATCCGCCATGTGCATAAAATTCCGCCCAAGGAACCGGTGTCGCTGAAGAGCCTGGTCACGGGTTTTCAGTTTGTTTATCAGAACAAAATCATTCTGGGCACGATCACGCTGGATATGTTTGCGGTGCTGCTGGGCGGCGCGGTGACGCTGCTGCCGATCTTTGCGGCGGAGGTTATTCCGCTGCACAGCGGGGCCAGCGGCTTGGGGCTGGGCTTGTTGCGCGCCGCCATTCCGATCGGCGCGATTCTGTGCGTCTTTCTGCTCGCGCACCGGCCGCCGCTGAAAAAGGCGGGCGGCACAATGCTGTGGTGCGTGGCGATTTTCGGCGGGGCGACGATCTTGTTTGGCCTGGCGAATCGCCCGTGTCTGGGCGCGTGGCTGCCGGCGCCGGCCGGGCTGTGGTTTTGGGTGGCGTTCGGGCTGATGGCGCTGGGCGGGGCGGTGGATAATGTGAGCGTGGTGGTGCGGGCCACGCTGGTGCAGATTCTCACGCCGGATGACAAGCGCGGGCGGGTCTCGGCGGTGAACAGCCTGTTCATCGGCACGTCGAACGAATTGGGCGGGTTTGAATCGGGCGTCACGCAGCATTTGTTCGGTCCGATGATGGCGAACACGATGGCGACGGGGGCGATTCTCTCCACGGTGGTGGGCGGCGTGGGGACGATCATCGTGGTGGTGGTGGTGGCGTGGGTGTGGCCGGAGATTCGCAAATACGGAAAGCTGGCGTGAGGCGGGCCGCAATTCGGCTGGCCGAAGCGGACCGGGGTGGTTAAGCTGCGCCATGCGGTTGCACGACCGATATTTGTTCCGCGAATTGCTGATGCCGCTGGGCGGCTGCCTCGGCGGGTTTCTCGTGTTTTGGATTTCCTTTTTCTTTTTCACCGAGCTGGAAAACATGCGGGAGGCGGACCTGCATTTTCTGGATACACTGGAATATGCGGGGGCGATGATGCCGGGTTTTTTCGTGATGGTCTTGCCCATCGCCCTGCTGCTGGCGCTGCTCTATGCGCTGACGAATCATGCCAAACATCACGAGATTACCGCGCTGCGGGCGGCGGGCGTGGGCTTGGGGCGGCTGTGCGCGCCGTATTTCGCGGTGGGCCTCGCGGCGACGGGCGTTTATTTCGTGCTGAATGAAGTGGCGGCGCCCCGCGGCGCGGCGTGGGCGACGGAAATTTTATCCCGCCATGGCAAAAATCCCCGGCCCGGGGACAAAACGCATTTCACCAAGACCGGCTTTCGCAATGTGCAGGCCCGGCGCACCTGGCAGATGGGCGAGTTTGAGGCGCGCACGGCCACGATCCTCAATCCGAATGTGAATTGGACGCTGGCGGACGGTTCGCGGCGCGTGCTGCAGGCCAATCGCGCGGCGCGCACCAACGGCGTGTGGGTATTTTACGAGGCGCATTTGTTCACGCAGGCCGACCCGCAGGCCCGGCTGGTGCAGGTGCCCACCCACCAGATCGCCATGCCGGAATTTGACGAAACGCCGGAGCGGATGGCGCGGGCGCTGCGGTTCGCGGATACGCAATCGCTGCGCGGCTCGCGCAATCCGGACATTCCGATCGCGGATTTGTGGGAATATTTACGCGACAATCCCGGCCTATCGCCGGCGGATGCGGCGGTGCTGCAGACGAAACTTCACGGGCGGATCGCGGCGCCGTGGACGTGTTTCGTGGTGGTGCTCATCGCCATTCCGTTTGGGGCGGCGTCGGGGCGGCGAAATTTGTTTTTCGGCGTGGCGGGCAGCATATTTATCGCCTTTGCGTATTTTGTCGTGCAGCAGGTCAGCCTGGCCTTCGGCATGGGCGGCCATCTGCCCGGCTGGGTGGCGGCGTGGCTGCCCAATGGAATTTTCGCGGCGGCGGGCATCATTTTGACGCTGCGGACGCGGTGAGTTTAAAGGGCGCCCTTGTGAACGAGGAAATTCCAAAGCCGAAGTTGACGCCGGAGCGGATGAGCCTGCTGTATCAGGTCAGCAACGTCATCCACTCCACGCTGGATTCGCAGGAGGCGCTCCAGCTCATCGTCAGCGAGGCGGTGCGCGTGATGCGGGCCTCGTCCGGCTCGCTGGCGCTGATTAATCCCACGACCGGCTTCCTGGAAATTCACGCGGCGCAAAATCTTTCTTCCGCCGCCCGGAAACTCAAGCTGCGGGTGGGGGAAGGCATCACCGGCTGGGTGGCGCAACATGGCCGGCCGGTGCGGCTCGGCAACGCGACGCTGGACAAGCGCTATGTCAGCGTCCGGCGCGACGTGCGCTCGGAGCTGGCCGTGCCGCTGGAGGTGCAGGGCGAAGTGCGGGGCGTCATCAACGTGGATTCGGATCGCGCGGACACCTTTTCGGCGGAAGACCAGGAACTGTTGCAGGAATTGGCGATTCAAGCCGCCAAGGTGATTCAAAATACCTGGCTCTACGAACAACTGCGGCTGAAGGTGAGGCTGTTTGAATCGCTCGCGAGCGTGAGCCGCACGATCAATTCCACCTTGAACCTGGACGAGGCGCTGCGGGCCATCACCCGGGAAGCCAGCGAGCTGATGCGGGCGCGGATGTGCTCGCTCATGCTGCTGGACGCATCCCGGGAATGGCTTGACTTGCGCGCGAGCTTTGGCGCCGGCGCGGCCTATGTCCGCAAGCCGCGCTTGAGCCTGCACGAAAGTTTGATCGGCGTGGTGGTGCGGCGGAAAAAGCCGCTGCAGGCGGCCAATGTGCAGACCGACACGCGCTATCAAAACGTGGAATTGGCCCGGCGCGAAGGCCTGGTGTCGCTGCTGAGCGTGCCGCTGATCTTCGCCGGCCAAAGCATCGGGGCGTTGAGCGTGTACACGGCGCACGCCTACAGTTTTTCCAACGAGGAGATCAAGATACTGACGGCGCTGGCGGAATTGTCGGCCATCGCGATTGAAAAGGCCCGGCTGTATGAGCGGGTGGTGGATGTGGAGGAACAACTGCGCCAGAATGAGAAGCTATCCGCGCTGGGCCTGCTGGCGGCGGAGGTGGCCCACGAAATCCGCAATCCGCTCACGGTGATGAAGCTGCTCTATCACTCGCTGAATTTAAAATTTGAAGCGCAGGATCCGCGCGCCAAGGACGCGCAAATCATCGAGGCCAAAATCGAGCACCTGAACAAGATCGTGGAGCAGATTCTGGATTTTGCGCGGACCACGGAGCCGAACTTCGCGCCGGTGAACCTGAACGAGCTGGTCAAAGAATTGAGTTTGCTCGTCCGCCACAAGCTTTCCAACCAAGGGATCAGGCTGGTGCATGAATTGCCGACGGATTTGCCCTGGGTGCCGGGGGACGCGCCGCAACTGGAACAAGCGTTTCTGAATTTGATTTTGAATGCCGCCGAAGCGATGGCCACCGGGGGCGCGCTCACGATCACCACCGCGGTGCTGCCTTCGGGACAGGTGACAGTGACGTTCAAAGACACCGGCACGGGCATGAGCCAGGAACAGCAGCAACGGGCTTTCAAAACCATCCTCGGCACAACGAAGGCCAAGGGCACGGGCCTCGGCCTCGCCATCGTTGGCCGCGTGATCGAAACGCATCACGGGCAGATCCGCATCCAGTCGCGGCCCGGACGCGGCACCACGCTGCGCATCACGCTGCCCGCGGAATGACGGGCGGCGCGCCCCCGCGGCGGCGGATTTTCACAACGAATGTTCTTGCCAAAGCCGGACGCAAAAGCATTCAATCGCCGCGGCTTTTTTATGAATTACAGCAAATTGCAATGGTGGGAACGCTTCCAAAAATATTACACCCCGTTTCCCGAATTAGGCCTGGCCCTCGACTTGAGCCGGATGAACGTGGACGAGGCGTTTTTTGCCACGATGGAGCCCAGAATTCAAAAGGCTTTTGCCGATATGGATCGGCTGGAGGCCGGGGCCCGGGCCAATCCCGATGAAAACCGGATGGTCGGCCATTATTGGCTGCGCCAGCCGCAACTGGCACCCACCCCGGAAATTCGGGGCGAAATCGAGGCAGCCTTGAAGAAAATCAAGGTTTTCGCAGCCAAAGTTCATGCGGGAGAGATCGCGGGGGCGGGCGGTGCATTCAAGAATTTTCTACTCATCGGCATAGGCGGCTCCGCCCTGGGGCCACAATTTGTCGCCCAAGCCCTAGGCCACCCACGCAAAGATGAATTGAAGCCATTTTTCTTTGATAATACCGATCCCGATGGCATGAATCGCACCTTGGCGGCCCTGGGCAAGCAGTTAAACCGGACTCTATGCATTGTCATATCCAAATCCGGGGGCACCAAAGAAACCCGCAATGGCATGTTGGTGGCGCAAGCCGCCTATGAAAAATCCGGGTTAAACTTTGGTCGCCATTCTGCAGCTATTACAATGGAAGGCAGTGAGTTAGATAAATACTCCAGCGTTAATCAATGGCTGGAGCGTTTCCCCATGTGGGACTGGGTTGGGGGTCGCACCAGCGAGCTTTCTGCGGTTGGCTTGTTACCCGCCGCGTTGCAAGGTATAGATATTGATGGATTGATTGAAGGCGGACGACTGGCAGACGCCGCCACGCGCACGAAAAGCGTCAAGACCAATCCTGCCGCCCAACTTGCCCTAGCTTGGTTTGCTTCCGGTAACGGGATCGGTTCAAAGAATATGGTTGTTTTACCGTATAAAGACCGGCTGGAATTGTTTTCTAAGTATCTTCAACAATTAGTAATGGAGTCATTGGGTAAAGAATTGGATTTAGAGGGTAAGGTGGTGAATCAAGGATTGTGCGTGCTTGGGAATAAGGGATCAACGGACCAACATTCTTACATACAACAACTTCGTGACGGACGGAATGATTTCTTTGTTACTTTTATTGAAGTGCTAAAAGACGAATCCGGGAAGCCCGTATTTACAGAACCAAAGGCAACCTCCGGCGATTTTTTGGAGGGATTTTTATTAGGAACGCGCGCGGCCTTAGCTGAGAACAATCGTGAATCTATAACGATTACCGTAAATGACGTGGATGCCAAGGTTGTGGGGTTGCTGATTGCCCTATTCGAACGTGCGGTTGGCCTTTATGCCAGCCTTATTAATGTCAATGCCTATCACCAACCCGGGGTAGAAGCGGGTAAAAAGGCAGCTGTCATTGTGCTTGCCATACAACGAGATATCCTCGCATTTCTGCAAGGGAATTTAAAAAAGCGTTTCACCGTGCAAGAAATAGCCAAAGGAATTGGCCGGGAGGAAGAGCTGGAAACGATTTACAAACTCTGCGAGCATTTGGCCGCAAATCCGGCGCGTAAATTTTCAAAATCAGCTTCCGTAAACTTATTTGAAGTGCGCTATAAAATGGGATAGCCTCCGCAATGTTTGTTTATCCCAAGCGATACGACGTTATAGTGGTGGGGGCGGGCCATGCCGGGGTGGAGGCAGCCCTGGCGGCGGCTCGAATGGGGTGTCAGACGCTGCTCCTTACCATTAACGCCGATTCGATTGGTCAAATGTCCTGCAATCCAGCCATTGGCGGGTTGGCAAAGGGGCATTTGGCCAGGGAAATAGACGCGCTCGGTGGAGAAATGGGAAAGGCCACGGATATGACCGGCCTGCAATTTCGAATGCTCAATACCACCAATGGGCCTTCCGTTTGGGCGCCACGCGCTCAGTGTGACAAAAAAGCGTATCAATTCAGACTTAAATGGATATGCGAGTCGGAACCGAACTTGGATGTTAAACAGGGGCAATCATCAAAAATACTTCATAAAAGTGGCGTTGCATATGGGATAGAAACAACGCTTCAAGTTCAATATATTGGACATACGGTTATTATAACCACGGGGACATTCCTGCGCGGGCTAATGCACATTGGAACCAATCAGCAGTCTGGTGGGCGATCTGGAGATGCGGCGGCAATGAGCCTTTCAGAATCGCTTAAAGAACTGGGCCTTGAGCTTGGCCGCTTAAAAACCGGCACACCTCCGAGGTTATTACGCAAATCAATCAATTTTTCAAAGATGGAGGCTCAACCGGGAGACGAACCTGTTTCGTATTTTACTTTTTGGAGGGATGATTTGTTCCACATGGAACAATCGCATGTTTCAACCCCGGTCGCACGCCTGTCGGGAGGCAAATATCCTACGGGGTCGATTTTGGATCGTATCAATGGACAATTGGCTTGCCATATCACTTATACGACCCAGCAGACGGCCGAGGTTATCCGTAAAAACCTGCACAAGTCCCCGATGTATTCTGGCCAGATCGAGGGGATTGGTCCGCGATATTGTCCCTCAATCGAAGATAAAATTGTCAAATTTGCCGATAAGGAGCGTCATCAAATATTTCTTGAGCCGGAAGGGATCGAAACTGATGAGTTTTATGTCAATGGATGCTCGACCAGTTTGCCGTTTGATGTGCAAGTTGAGATGATCCGAACCATAGTCGGCTGTGAGCGGGCAGAGATTCTTCGGCCTGCCTATGCGGTGGAATATGATTATGCCCATCCCACTCAGCTTAACCCTTCTTTGGAGACAAAAATCTGCGCCAATCTATACTTGGCCGGACAAATTAATGGCACTTCGGGTTACGAGGAGGCGGCGGCCCAAGGGATAATCGCGGGAATTAATGCCGCGCGCAAAGTCCAGAAATTGCCACCGGTCATCCTGCGCCGTGACCAAGCATACATTGGCGTTCTAATTGATGATCTCGTAACAAAGGGGACGAATGAGCCCTATCGGATGTTTACTTCGCGCGCCGAATATCGATTATTACTGCGCCAGGATAATGCGGATCTGAGGTTAAGTCATTTGGCTTGGGAGATTGGCCTGCTTCCCAAGCGCAATCATGATCAACTACAGAGCAAGAAAGCGGCGATTGAAAATGAAATAAACCGACTCAATACGACAAAACATGACAACACTTATCTGGCAAAGATCCTTTCCAGACCGGAAATGAATTATTATTCAATGCCAAATCCAACAGCCGCATTGTCGCCTGAAGTAGTCCAGCAGGTGGAGATTACAATAAAGTATGCGGGTTATGTCGAGCGGCAAGGAATCGAAGTCAGTCGGATGAAAAATTTCGAAGAAAAAAAAATCCCGGATGCTTTTGATTATTTGACCGTGCCCAGTTTAAGACTGGAAGCCCGACAAAAGTTCATTCAAATACGACCTCAGACGGTTGGTCAAGCCGCGCGTATTTCCGGGGTGTCACCAGCTGATATCAGCATCCTTTTGGTATGGCTTAAAAAGTCCGGCAAAGCGGAGATTAAATCGGAACAAGGCAAGGAGGCTGGGGCTTCTTGTCTTAGAGCATTTCCATCAAACCTGTAGCGATGTGCGGATGGCCCAGCCACCGGCGGTCTTTTGGTTTTCTGGCTTTGTTTCCGCTCCGTTACAGGGATTTCAAACCTGCGCCGTCGCGGAAGCCTCGCAAAAAAAATCCTCGCCGCCCATCGTTACATCTTTTCTGTCAATGCTCTAGCGATTGAAGACGCGCAGAAAATTTATTTCAATTATATCTGCAAGTGTTTCCAATTTAATATCTAATACAACTGACAGGCCGGTGTACGCGGCAACGAGATTGGCGGGATGGTTCAGGCATTGACCGGGGGCATTTCTTAGCGCGGGCAACGGGTTTTCCTGCGGCACAAGTTGATCGGGAGCATCTGTTTCTATTAACAAGCGCTCCGTTGGAACAAATTTGAAAGTTTCCCGCAGACGCGATTTACGCGCGGGCAGAGAGGAACCGGGAAAACTGAAATAGGCGCCCAATTTGGTGAAGGCGGGAATCATCTCGGCCGGCCCACCGAAGCTGTGCAGAACAAAGCCGCGGACGGGTCGCGGATGTTCTCGCAGTAAATCGTGCAGTCGACCCCATGTTTGCAAACAGTGAATACTCACGGGTAAATCCCGTTCAGCCGCGAGCTGCAATTGGGCTAAAAAAGCCGCTTCCTGTCCGGCATAAGACAAATCCGGCTTCCCGCGATCAAGGCCGACCTCGCCGACGGCGAAAGGCCAGGCGTCCAGAAAATGCGCTAGATTTTTCAGCCAATCCGGCGTGCGTTCATGGAGATACCACGGGTGATAGCCAAAGCTTGGCAACACCATGGGATGAGCCTTTGCCAGGGCCGAAACCTGTGGCCAGTCTCGCTCACAGGTGCCGTTGACGACCATGCGGGCGATGCCCACAGAATGACTTTGCGTGATTAATTCCGCCGAAGAAGTTCCGAAGCGGCTGTCCTGCAGATGATTGTGGGCATCGTAAAACTTCATTAAGCGTGGGCTCGGGCCTGTTGTTGAATATGTTCCCAAACCTTGGAGAGAGCATTGCGGCGGTTGGGAGTCAGGTGCTGGGTGATGCCGAGCGGCGCGAGAAAGGTGTGATCGTGGGCGAGGATTTCTGCCGGAACTTGGTTGCTATAAAGTTCACAAAGCAAACCGGCAATGGCTTTAACCACGAGCGAATCAGAATCGCATTGGAAGGCACAACGGCCCGCCCGGAATTTCGCCACGAACCAAAGTTTGGCGAGACAGCCGGGAATTAAGTTGGCATCCACGCGGAATTCCTCTGCCAGTGGGGGGCGTTGCCTGGCCAATTCCACTAAGAAAGCCAAACGATCCTGCCCCTGTTTCAGGGCGGACAGTCGGGCCGTAAGGTCAACCTGTTTTTCCGCGAGGTTCATAACGCGGAAAGGGGATTAATCGGCGATAGCCGCGGGCGGCTCAGCTTCCGGCGGGCGGAGTTCCACTGGGCGGGGTTCCGGTTCACGTTGCACGGGGGGCGTTTCCCGGCGCAGATTTTGCTCGCGGTAATCACGGCGAGGCTCGTCGCGACGTGAGGCGGTGCGCGGCGGCGGCGGTTGATCCCGGCGCGGCGGCTGAATGCGCCGGAGGGCCCGCCGCAACTCTTCAATTTCTCGCTCGTCGGCAAGCTTCTGGCGATCGGCAACCTCAACAAGTTCAAGCACTTCATCGAGCTGATCAATCATGTGCTTGAGGGACTCGCAGATTTCGGTGGCGTGCTGGACGGCCTGGCTGACAGCGGAGGTTTCAGCGGGGCGGAAATCGGCCGGTTTAACCCAGGGTTTGGGCCGTTGCGGTTCTGGGCGCCGGTCGTAACGACGATTTTCCGGCGAGGGCTCGCGGGACGGATCACGGGGCTGCGCCCGCAAGCTTTCGCGGGGCGGCTCGGTCGCCCGGATTGCCGCCGAATTAGGTTCCGGTGCGACCGGGGCATCGGCGGTCGTCTCCGGTGCTTGCGAAAGGGGGGAATCGTCTTCGTCCTGCGCAGCAAAATCGGCGGGCACATCGGGGTGCGGCTCGCGAAAACCACCAGCGGCTTCCGCCTCCATTTCAGAAGCTTCCGATATTTCAGCGGGCGGGATAAGGGTGGTGGGTTCAACCGGCTCTGGCTCGGGTGGCAGCGGCACAGCGCCGGGTGGGGCGGAACGCGGCTGGCGACTGCGGCCGCCACGCCGACCGCGGCGGCGGGGTCCGCTGGGGCGCCGCGCCGACGCCGGCGAATTCAGATTAGAGGGTTCGTCAGGCACAAATGATAACTTGAGGATGGCGGCTTGGCGCGTAAAAGCAATGGCGAATTGCGGTTACTTTTTCACAAACAGCGCCAGCGCGGCGGTAAATCCATGCAGAAAGTTCTTTTCGCCCACCGGGCCGATCTCGCCGTTACAGAAAAACCCTGCCAGGGCCATTGGACCCAAATGCGCTTGCACCTGCCTGGCGTCGTGACTGGGACAGGCAAAAAGATTTTTTCCGCGACCGTTGCAGCAAAACAGGCACCCGCCATAAACCGCCGTCCCGGCCAGCCGGACTTTTTCCTGGGCCAACAGGAGCATCAGATCTTCAGAAGCCGTCGTCGCGTCGCGCCGCTGGAACTGGATGGTTTGTCCCATCCGCGGGCGCGCTCCCACGGCCAGCACGCCGGAATTGGGGTCGCCCCCCAACAGGTTGCGCACGAGAAAATCACCGCGATGAAAATCTTCCAGGTATTCATTGACGACGAGGCCAATATGCAGGTTGCCCTGCGCTTGGCGCTGTTCGGCCGGGGATAATTTCTGCACCGTCTCGGACAGGACGGCGTAGGCTGGCCGGTTGGCGATGTTGCGAATCAGATTCTGGTCTACCCGGGTGAGCGTCCACGCTTCGCCGATGGGCGTGCAGCCTTGGGAGATAATCCCCGCGAGCGACACGTCGCCGCCAACCGCGATGGCCACGCCGCCCGCTTCGAAAGCCTCGCCGTCGAGATAGACCTGCGCGCGGGGTTCGGGAAGGCTCCCACTGGCCAGACCACCGTAAACGGGCAGCGGGGCATAATTGTTATTCCAGGAATGCAACCAGCTTTCCGCATCGAGGCTGAACGCATCAATAAACGCCAACCAGCCGTTTACATCCGGGGGCGCAACGCCGGTCTCCGTCCACCAAAAATGTTCCGTCGTGGCGGCCGCAACTTGTTCCTGCGTGAAATGAACGGCTTTCAGCCTGGCGCCAGGCAGCGAATACAGCGCCAGCACGAGGCCCCGCGCGTTTTCCCATTCTTCGGCATTGGCCACCAGCCCGCCGCCGGAACAACCCGCCAGCAGCGGGATTTGCGCATGCACCCGAAGAATTTCCAGCAGCGAGGCCGCGTGCGGAAACAGATCCGGCGCCACGAACACGAGGCCCAGCGAGACCGTTTTCGCCGGGAGCCGGGCCCGCAGTTGCCGGGCCCAAGCGGCCAGGGCCGCTTCGTCCCAACCCCCGGCCCAGTGGTCAACGATGGAATTACGAGTGTGCACAAGGCTCCTTCAACCATGCCACAACTTGTTCGCCCGCCCAAATTTCTTCCACCGGCTGACGGGTCCGGGCCACGGCATATTTCCTGCCGTTGACCAGAATTTCCGCCGCCAGCGGGCGGGCGTTGTAATTGCTGGCCATCACGAAGCCGTAGGCGCCGGCGCTCAACAGCGCCAGACAGTCGCCGGCGCCAACTTTGGGCAGCGGGCGATCTTTGCAAAAATAATCCCCGGACTCACAAATCGGCCCAACAACGTCGGACTTGAGCTTGGCCCCGCCTTTTTTCACCAGGGGCACAATTTCGTGATGCGCGTCGTAAAAGGCCGGGCGGATGAGGTCGTTCATCGCGGCATCCACAATGACAAAATTCTTTTTGCCGGTGCGCTTGACAAATTCCACCCGCGTCAGCAGCGCGCCGGCGTTGCCGCAAATGAACCGGCCCGGCTCCACCAAAATCTTCAAGCCCAGCGGTTGCACCAAAGGCAGCAGACGCGCCGCATAACTGGCTGGGGTCATGAGGTTTTTAGATGCCGCCGTCTGCCACCAGGAAGCCTGGCCGCTGGCGAGCATGGGATCGTAAACAATGCCCAGACCACCGCCGAGACTGAAATATTCCAGCGCATACATTGCCTTAAGCCGCTGCACCAGCGGCAACAGTTTTTGCACGGCCAGCGCAAAGGGCGCCGCATCCGTGATTTGGGATCCGATGTGCATCTGAACGCCGCGCAGCCGGAGATTTTTAAGTTTTGCGGCGCGGGCATAAACGCCCGCGACCTGCTCAACCGCAATGCCGAATTTGTTTTCGTAGGTGCCGGTGGTGATTTTGGCGTGGGTTTTTGCGGCGACATTCGGGTTCACCCGCACGGCGACCGGGGCGAGCTTCTTCAACCGGGCGGCCACCCGGTTGATGCGCAGCAACTCCGGTTCGCTTTCGACGTGAAAGCTGTAAACCGATTGCCGCAGCGCAAATTCAATTTCCTTTTCCGTCTTGCCCACGCCGGCGAAGACGCATTGCTGGGGATCGCCCCCGGCCGCCAGGACGCGCCGCAATTCCCCCGCGCTCACAATGTCAAAGCCGCTGCCGGCGTTGGCGAGCACCCGGAGGACGGAAAGATTGGCGTTGGCCTTGACGGCATAGCAGATCCGGTGATCCACCGGGGCCAGCGCGCGATCCAGCTTCTGAAAATGATCCGTCAGCGTGTGCTGCGAATAAACGTAGAGCGGCGTGCCAAATTTCCGGGCGAGCGGAGCGAGCGCGACCCCTTCGCAGCAGAGCTGGTTTCCGGCAAAATAAAAATCATGCATGGCCGGATAGTTTAGGGCTCAGCGGTC
>CAIMLG010000158.1 GCA_903842235.1 uncultured Verrucomicrobia subdivision 3 bacterium | reverse complement strand
GACCGGCGGGCAGGGGACTGCCCGCCCTACCAGCGCGCCAGCGTCCTGGAGGTCCGCCTTCGTCGGACTTCGGCGGGACAAGCCAGCGGCCCTCCGCCCCTCTTCCGTTGGCAGGCTGGACCGGCTGAAAATCGGTCGTTTTTGGCGTAAGATGTTGATTCCCAAGCCAAAAACCATCAACCTCCCGGCCCAAAAGGGGTTTGGGAAATGATTTTTAGTCGACCAAAAATGAAAAGGGAAGACCGGAAAATGACTCCCGCAGGCCGGAAAATCCGCCCGGGACGGGGGAAAATGACCCTTGGCGGCTGGAAAAGGGTCCATGCCGGACGATCCGGAGGGGCCGCTGCTCTTTCCCGATAGTTAAGGGCTGATGACCCGGTAGAAGCGCAGGGGGTATTGGCCGGAGTTGGTGTCGGTGTAGTTGTAGGTGCTGCTGCCGGGCGGGTTGGTGGCGATGGTGGTCCAGGCGGCGGGGTCGGCGGGGTTGGTGCTGGCCTGTATCCAGGTGGTCTGCACGGCGCTGGCCTGCACGGTGAATTGAAAGCCGCCCGCAGCCGGTGCCGCCGCCACGGCCGCCAGCGCGGCGGGCGTGGGCACGGGATTGAGCGCGGTGGGCCCGTAGTCGAACCCGGAGACGTTGCCGGCGGCATCGTAATCGCGCACGCCCCATTCATGCACGCTCCCGGGCGCGAGGCCGGTGATGGTGGCGGTGAGGTTGGTGTAATTGGCGCCGTAGGTGGCGGAGTTCACGCCGTTGTTGATCCAGCCCCAGATTTCGTAGCGAACGGCGGGCACGGGGCCGGCGGGCGCATCCCATTCCAAAGTGACGCTGGTGGAGGTGAGGCCGGTGATGCGCAGGTTGGCGGGCGGCTGCGGGCTCCAGGTGGTGGCGGTCACGCCGGCATAGCCGGAGCTGCCGCCGGGGCCGGTGGCGACGAGGTAATAGGTCTGGGTGAGGCCGGCGGCCAGGCCGGTGAGGGTGATGGTGGTCTGGTCGGTGGTCCCGCCGATTTGCGTATACCAGATGGTGGCGCCGCTGCCGCGCGGGTCGTGCAGGACGTGCCGCAGATAAACGCGGTAGGTCACGGGCCCGATGACGGGGCTTTCGGGAGACCAGGACAGGGTGACGGAGTTTTCGGTGACGCTGTCCACGGCGAGGTTGGTGACGGGGGTGGGCGGGGGGTTGGGGACGGTGAGGTTGAAATTCCAATCGGCATAGCCGGCGTAATTCGTGGCGCGGATGGTGGCGGCATTGGTTCCAATCTGATTGGCCATCGGGGTCCAGTTGATGGCGCCGCTGTAGGGATCCACCGACATGCCGTCGGGGCCGTTCATGAGGAGATAGACGGGCTGGGGATTGCCGGTGGCGGTGATGGAGGAGACATAAGGGGTCTGGTAAACGGCGGCGAGGCCGGGATAAGCGACAAAGGCGGGGATGCTGTCGGGGACATTCAATTGCTGGCTGCGCCAGACGTCGCTGACGTCGTTGCCGTTGGTGTCCACGCCGCCCATGACGATGAGCCGGCCGAGGGTGTCCACGCCGGCGGCGGCGGCGTTCAAGGGTTCGGGCAGGGGCGTGGAGAGCGTCCACGCATTGGCGGCGGGGTTATAGACTTGCACAGCGTCAGTGGCCACCCCGCCGGCGGTGCCGCCCACGACGTAAATCCGTCCGTCCGGTCCGAGGGTGGCCGCGCTGCCGGCCACGGCCACGGGCAGGGAGGCCATGGCGGTCCAACTGTTGCCGCTGACGGAATAGCGCAGGACGGTGGCGGTCTCGGTGCCGGCGCCGGTGATGCCGCCAATTATATATATGTAGTCACTACTGTCCGGTTAAGGTTTTGCTGACAGCGATTTCATTTCGGTGAAATCTGGCTATTCTCGCTGTCCGGTCATTTTTCGATTTCAATTCTGCGACGCTTCCTTGAGGGTGACTCCCCGCATTCCTGCGGTATTCACT
>CAIMLG010000157.1 GCA_903842235.1 uncultured Verrucomicrobia subdivision 3 bacterium | reverse complement strand
CTCAAGCTCGCGGAAAAAACGGCGCGCGATGGCAAGAAAACGGTGAAGCGCCAGCCGCCGGAGAAAAACTTCGTCAACTGGGACAAGAATACTTACCTCCGCCTCATCTCCGCGCAGCCGGAAAAACTGACGTCTCGTTTTCAGGTCACACACGCGCTGCTGCTCAATGTTCTCAGCCGCCAAGGCGATGGTTGCGCCGCGATGCAATCGCTAATTCGCGATTGCCACGAAACGCCGAAGCAGAAGAAAGCCCACACGCAGCGCGCGTGGCAGTTGTTCCGCTCGCTGCTGGATCGGAAGATTGTGGAGTTTATCCATCCTCGTAGCAGCCGACGTGAGGAGGCTCAAT
The DNA here is from genome assembly GCA_903842235.1 of uncultured Verrucomicrobia subdivision 3 bacterium. Classification (GTDB taxonomy): domain Bacteria; phylum Verrucomicrobiota; class Verrucomicrobiia; order Limisphaerales; family UBA11358; genus UBA11358. The sequence continues at coordinate 1,769 of CAIMLG010000157.1, read as the reverse complement.
CTGAAATACGGAATGCGGAATGCGGAGTGCGTTATGAAAGTGCGTGTATGGCCCGCCCTCGCCCTAGCCCTCTCCCCCAGGAGAGGGAATTAGGACTGGCCGCTTCAGTCTTTTCACCGTCCACCGTTTCAAATCCAGCGCCAGATTTTGCCGAGACGCAGCAACCGGCTCCCCCCCTCCCCGGGGGAGCGGGCCGGGGTGAGGGAGGACAAAAGATTCGCGTTAACATCGAGTTGCAAGACGATTTCTCAATGGATCAGGTGTTGTCGCTGTATCTGCTGGAGACGATTCCGTTGCTCGATCCGCAGGCGCCGGATTACGCGCCCGTGCTGCTCACGCTCGTCGAATCTATTCTCGAAGACCCGGCCGCCATCCTGCGCAAACAGCTTGATCGAGTGAAGGATCAAAAGATGGCCGCGATGAAATTTGAAGGCATCGAATACGACCAGCGGATGGAGGAACTCGAAAAGTGCGAATATCCCAAGCCGAACCGCGAGTTTGTCTATTCCACCTTCAACGCCTTTGCCGACCGCCATCCGTGGGTGGGCCAGGAAAACATCCGGCCCAAATCCATTGTGCGCGAGATGTTCGAGGAATTCCGCTCGTTCGCCGATTACATCAAGCTCTACGAATTGCAGCGCGCCGAGGGCATCCTGCTGCGGCATATCAACAGCGTTTTCAAAGTGCTCGCGCAAACCGTGCCCGACCCCGCCAAGAACGATCAGGTGAAGGAAATGGAACTTTACCTCGCCACGATGATCCGGCAGGTGGACTCCAGCCTGCTCGACGAATGGGAGAAAATGCGCGATCCAAACTACCAGCGGGCCGAGGCGCAGGAAGTTCGTCCGCCCGGTGCCGAGGAAGCCGCCGCCGACATCACGCGCGACACCAAAGCCTTCACCGCTACCATCCGCAACCGGATCTTTATTTTCCTGCGCGGCCTTGTCGTGGCCGATTACGAAGCCGCTCTGGCCAGTTTATCCGGCACCGATGGCAGGGCTGACCTGCCAGTCGGCCCCGGCACTTGGCCGCCCGTTCCCACGGATGCCGACGGCGGGGCGTGGACCACCGACCGTTTGGATAAAATCATGGAAACCTACGAGGCTGAGCATGAACGCCTCTGTCTCGATCCAAATGCCCGCAACGCTCGGCACACCTACGTCACGCCCGCCGAAGACAAGCAAACCTGGCGCGTTCAGCAAATGCTGGTGGATCCGAAAGCTGATAACGACTGGGTGGCGGAATTCGAGGTGGATCTGGCGGCGTCCCGCGCTGCCGCCGGGCCCATCCTGCGGCTGCGGAGAATTGGGCCCCTGCTCTAAAAAAACAAAAACCCAGAAAATGCACTGGGCTTTTTCTGGGCTTTTTAAAAGACTGGCGGCTACCTACTCTCGCGGAAGCTATACAACCACTACCATCGGCCATGCAGCGTTTGACGGCCGTGTTCGGAATGGGAACGGGTCGGGCCACTGCGGTAATGCCACCAAATTATTGCGCACGCTCTTGACGTGCAAAATTTTATTATAAAGATCGTGCCGAAGTGTTTCGGTGATTCTCTGAAAACTACACACAGGCGTCTATTGGCATTTTACAACTCGCGAGTTGAAATTGTCTTTCCAAATAAATGGAAAAAGCAATCAAGCCGCACGACCGATTAGTGCTGGTCAGCTGAACGCCTCGCGGCGCTTACACTCCCAGCCTATCAAACGGGTGGTCTGCCCGTGGTCTTTAGGGACTTGCGTCCGGGAAACATTATCTTGGGATGAGCT
>CAIMLG010000156.1 GCA_903842235.1 uncultured Verrucomicrobia subdivision 3 bacterium | reverse complement strand
TGATACAGGGGGGCAACCGACTCGGCTTCCGTCCGGCCCGGGGGTGGGGCGAGCGTCCCCGCGAGCCGTGTTTATGGGGGTAGGGACGGCCGCGCTGCGCCGTCCGTTCCCCGCGCTCGCCGGTGGTGGTAGGGACCGCGCGCTGCGCGGTCCTCGGTCTCGAGCCTGACGTCCGGCGGCGGAGACGAACGTCGCAAACGGTTCCCACCCCAACCCGGTCGGGTGACTGGGTGCCCTGGTTGGTAAAAAGCTCTTCATTTGAATCGGAACCGGAATAACCCCTAAGCTCCAAAGCCGCCAAAAAATCCTAATTTTGGTGCGGTTTGGTGCGGGTGCCTCTTGACCCTGTCCTTGTAAAAACGTGAATCGATAGGGCTGACCTGCTGGTCAGCTTGGGTTTGCTGGCGTGAGCTTTCCGCACCCTTCGCCGCCTCGACTTCGCCGGCTTCTCTGCTAGATTGCCCGCGTGAGTTTTGTTGCTGAATTCAATTCGTTGCCGTTGGAGGCGCTGGTCAAAAAATCGCTAGGCACCAGCCTGGCCACCGCCCGGGAGGCCGCTGCCAAATCCCAACTGAATCTGGCCGATTTTGCCGCGCTGATTTCACCCGCCGGCGCGGAAATCCTCGAACCGCTCGGTCAGCGCGCGCATCGGATGACCCAGCAGCGTTTCGGCAAGGTCATCCGGCTGTTTGCGCCGCTGTATCTTTCCAACGAGTGCATCAACAACTGTTCCTATTGCGGCTTCTCGCGCGACAACCCCATTCTCCGCGTCACGCTCTCGCTCGACGAAATGAAGCGGGAGGCCGACGCGCTCAAGGCGCAGGGTTTCCGCAACCTTTTACTCGTGGCCGGCGAGCATCCCAAGTTTGTTTCCAACGGTTACCTGCGCGATTGCATTGCCAGATTGCATCCGGAATGGCCGAGCATTGCGTTGGAAGTCGGCCCGATGGAAACGGAGGAATACCGCCCGCTGGTCGCCGCCGGGGCGGATGGCCTGGTCGTGTATCAGGAAACCTACGACCGCCAGGTGTATGCGGAAATGCACACCGCCGGGCCCAAACGGAATTTCGACTGGCGGCTGGAAACTCCGGAGCGCGCCTACGCCGCCGGATTCCGCCGCCTGGGCATCAGTCCGCTTTACGGCCTGGCCGACTGGCGGTTGGAAGCGCTGAGCGCAGCGGCCCACGCGGATTATCTGCTGCGCAACTGCTGGAAGGCCGCCCTGACCATATCCACCGTGCGCCTCCGGCCGTGCGCCGGCGAGTTTCAGGCGCTGACGCACATCAGCGACCGCGAATTGGCCCAGTTGATTTGCGCCATCCGCCTCATGTTCCCGGACGTGGGCATTGTGCTCTCCACCCGCGAGACGCCCAAGCTGCGCAATGGCTTGATTCCGCTGGGCGTGACCATGATGAGCGCTGGGGCGCGCACCGAACCGGGCGGCTACACCGGCGCCGGCCGCGAAAAGATTCACCATACCGAGCGCGGCGTCATCAAGGAGCTCGCTTCCGGCGCCAGCGAATGGGCCGTGCAGGAAGGGCATCCGACCAATGCCACCGGCCAGTTCAACGTCGGCGATGAACGGGCACCGGGCGAGGTGGCGGAACTCATCCGCCAACTCGGCTACGAGCCGGTGTGGAAGGATTGGGACGCGGCGCTGACGGCGTGATATGGAAACGATCATTGCCAACGGAAATTCCGTCGCGGCTCAACTGCCCTGCACGATTGAGGCATTTCTCATCGCCCAACAGTTGCTGCCGCGGAGCGTGGTGGTGGAGCACAACGGCGAGGCCGTGGCACCGTCCGAGTTTGCCCGGCGGATGCTGGGCACCGGAGACCGGCTGGAAATCGTCAAAATCGTGGCGGGCGGCTGAAGTAAAAAGCAGGCGGGCTTGTCAACTGCGGGCGGCTTTCGCCATAATTTATTTCTATGAAGTGGAGATTTCAATGGCTCTATCGGTTGAGTTTGGCGCTGCTGCTGGTCATCGCCTTCTGGGCGGTTTGGTCCCCAGCGCAGTCGATCACGAATTCGCCCGTTCCAACCGCCCCAACCAATGCGCCCGCCGCGGCAGGTTCGCCCGCCCCGACGGAAAAATTTCAGGCGCTGTCGTTTGGCTTGGACGAAATTGCTTTTCTCAAGGCGCACAGCTTTTTGGGCCAGCCGCTGTGGAAATACCTCGCCTCCGTGATTTACATCGGGCTGGCGTTTCTGGTCGCGAAGCTCATGGATCTGCTCGTCAATGGCTGGCTCAAGCGGCTGGCCGCCAAGACCGAGACGAAATACGACGACCTGTTTCTGGAACTGGTGCGCGGGCCGGTCAAGGTGGTGGCGTTTGTGGTGTTTCTGAATATCGGGCTGGGATTTTTTGACTGGCCGGAGCGGGCGGAAAAATTGTTCACCAATGCGCTGTTCATCGTGGTGGCCTGTTCGGTGACGTATGTGGTGCTGAAATGCGTGAATTTGCTCCTCGCCATCTGGCGGGAAAAAGTGGTGTCGCCGGAGGACAAACTGTTCGCGGAGCAGTTGATCCCGCTCGTGGGCAAAACCGCCAAGGTGATTCTGGTCATCGCCGCCGCGCTGCTGACAGCGGAGAATTTAAATTGGGAGATTAAGTCGCTTCTCGCCGGTTTGTCCGTCGGCGGCCTGGCGCTGGGCTTGGCGGCGCAGGATACCGTGGCCAACCTCTTCGGCGCAGTGGCCATTTTCATGGACAAGCCGTTTCACATTGGCGATCGCATCAAAGTCGAGGGCGTGGACGGTCTGGTGGAAACCATCGGCTTGCGCAGCACGCGGCTCCGCAATCTGGACGGTCACCATGTCACCATCCCGAACAAGCTGATGGGCAATGCCATCATCACCAACGTCACGCGCCGTCCGACCATCAAGACGGAGATGAATTTTGGTCTGACCTACGATACGCCGGCGGCCCAGGTGAAGCGGGCCACGGCGCTGTTGGAGGAGATTTTCCGCTCGAACCCCAAGACCGGCGACCTGATCATTAGCTTCAACAAATTTGGCGACTCGGCGCTGAATATCCTCGTCATCCACGTTTGGAATGGCACGGATGCCAAACAGCATTTCGCCGAGCTGCAGGAATTGAATTTGCAGATCAAGGCCCGGTTCGACGCGGAGAAAATTGAAATGGCGTTCCCCTCGCAGACGCTTTATCTCAAGTCGGAGGCCGGGAAATGATTTGCCGTGGGCCGGCGGCTGCGGCTTAATTTGCCGATGGACACCATCACCAACCTGATCTGGCACGACGGCAAATTGTTCGGCATCGCCTGGAGCGCGTGGAAAATCGTCGGCTGGCTGGGCAACGCGGTTTTCTTCTCGCGTTTCTTCGTGCAGTGGTATGCCACGGAAAAGAAGAAGCAGGTGGTGGTGCCGCAGGCCTTCTGGTGGCTGAGCCTGATCGGCACATTTGTCCTGCTGTGTTACGGCGTTTTTTACCTGCACGATTCGGTGGTCATTTTTGCCTACGCCTTCACCTGGATTCCCTACGTCCGCAATATCATCATTCACCGGCGGCATAAGGCGGCGCACACGGACTGCCCCGGCTGCGGGCAAAAAATACCGCCGCAGGCGAACTATTGTCCGAACTGCGGCGGAAAGGTGGCGTGAAGCGGGCTACCTCTTCGGGGTTCCGGGGGCTCCGGGCGCGGGCATGGGCGTTCCGGCCGGCGGGGGATTAATCCCATATTGGGCCAGCACGGGGCGGAAATCCGGATGCGTCTGGGCATAAACGACGAGCTGATTGACAAAGTTATTGATCAGCGGCTGGTTTTGATTAAATGCGGCGATGATCTGCCGCGCCTGCGGTTCAACCGCGGCAATGTCTTTGCGGAGGATGCTGGCCTGCCGGTAAAGATAGACCGTGAGCGTGCCGCTGACGACCACGAGCGCGATGAGGAGGATGAAAACCTGCTGGCGCAAGGCGGAGATTTCAGATTGGGAGTCGGGGTTCATGATTATTTGGTGGGGGCCGCGGGTTTCGGTTGGATGGCCTGAAGGATGCGGGTCATATCCGGGTTTTTGGCGGTCGCATTGTAGGCGACGGTGTCGTTGGCGAGCGCCTGCGCCCGGGCCAGGATGGCCTGGTCGGCCGTGGCCGTTGAACTCAATTGGCGCAAGGTGTGAGTGTTGAAGATCACCATCAGGGCAAATACCACGCCGAGCAGCACCAGCGCGGCGAGCACAAAATTGAGAATGGCGGTGGTCGTGTCGGATTTCATAAGCGGGAAAAATCTAACCAATCAGCCCGGAATGTCCACTGTGATTTTTGCGGGAAATGAGAGCCGCCGGCGGGACTAATCCCGGAATCGGCCGCCCGCCGGATGGTTCTCGGCCTTCGTGTCTTGCCTCGCCCCGGCCCGCCGTGCTTTAATCCGCCCCATGAAAATCCACTTCTTCGGCGCGGCGCGCACCACCACCGGCTCCCTGTATTTACTGGAGGTGAATGGCAAGAAACTGTTGCTCGAATGCGGTCTGTTCCAAGGCCACCGCGAGGAGTCCATCGCACGCAATTGCTGTTTCCCGTTTGATCCGAAGTCCGTGGACGCCGTGGTCCTGAGCCACGCGCACATGGATCACGCCGGCAACTTGCCCAACCTCGTCAAGCAGGGCTTCACCGGCAACATCCACTGCACCTTTGCCACGCGCGACTTGTGCAGTCTCATGCTAGCGGATTCCGCCCACATCCAGATGGAGGACGCGCTCTTCGTCTCCAAACAGCGCGCCAAAAAGCAGCTGCCGCCGGTCGCGCCGCTTTACACCATCGCTGACGCCGAGAAGACGCTCCACCAGTTTGTCGCCGTCAGCTACGACCGGCCGTTTCTCGCCGTAGATGGCGTGACGGTAACCTTCCGCGATGCCGGCCACATCCTCGGTTCCGCGCAGGTGATTCTCGATATTCAGGAAAACGGGCGGAAATACCGCTATCTCTTCAGCGGCGACGTGGGGCGCGGCGATGATGAAATTTTGCGCGACCCGGTGCCCGTGGAAAATGTGGATTATCTCCAGATCGAATCCACCTACGGCGGCCGCGACCATGCCGTCCGCACCGATGCCGCAGCCACCATCGCCCAGCTCGTTTCCGCCACCCTCGCCCAAAATGGCAAGGTCATCATCCCCGCCTTCTCCGTGGGGCGCACGCAGCAGATCGTCTATGTGCTCAACCAGCTCACGCTCGAAGGCAAATTGCCGCGCTGCCCCATCTTTGTGGACAGCCCCTTGAGCACCAACGCCACCGAGATCTACCGCCTGCACACCGAATGTTTCAACGACGCGATCAACCGGTTCCTGCACGAGAAGACCAATCCCTTCGGCATGGCCAACCTCACCTACATCCGCGAAGCCGAGCAATCCAAGAAGCTCAACGACCTCACCGAGCCCGCCATCATCATCAGCGCCTCGGGCATGGCGGAGGCCGGCCGCATCCGGCATCATCTGAAGAACCACATTGGCAACCCGCAGAACCTGATTTTGTTTATCGGCTACTGCGCCGAAGGCACGCTGGGCGCGCAGATCGCCGCCGGCAAATCGCCCGTGAACATCTTTGGCGAACCGCAGGCAGTCCGCGCCAAGGTGGTTTCCCTCGACACCTACTCCGGCCATGCCGACCGGACTGAGCTCAAGCAATACGTCCAGCGCCTCACCGGCAATCTCCGGAAAATCATCTGTATCCATGGCGAAGAAACCCAATGCCTCGCCCACGCCGAAACCTTGCGGGCCTTGAAACCCCAGGCCCAAGTCATCGTGCCGGAATACCAGCAGTGCGTGGAGCTTTGAGGCCCGGCCGCGAGGACCCGCGCCCAACGCTCTGTGCGGCCCATGAAGCCGGGTTAAAAGGTTGGTTTTTTTTGCCCCCTCCCCCATCAAACTTTGCGGGGTGCGCCCGTGCTCGGGCGCAGCCAGGTGACCAGCCCAACCGCTTGGCAAAGCGACCCTCGATCGCCCCCGGCGGCTGGGATATATCCGTGGCAGAATGGGGGAATGGTCGGGCGAAAGACCGGAACCGTGATGGGTGAATTCCACCCCGCGGGGAAGGACTAAGGTGAGGGCGGTTGTAATCCAATCTGAAACAGTTCGGCGACTACCCGGCCCCGGCTCTCAAGGATTTCTGAAACAACGGCCAAAGCAAAAGGCCGGGGGGACAACTTCAGAATTCGCCGGGTTTGCCCCGTAAGCGTTAGCTTTTTACGGGGCGATGAAGGTCCCGCTAGCGTTGGGCCCGGGCAGCTTCTTCGGCGATAATCCGGTAGCCTTCGCGGACGGCGTCGGCTTCGCGGGAGAAATTCAGGCGCAGGCATTCGTGCCGGTGCGGCCAATCCTGTTCCAGCCCGAAAAAGAAATATTCGCCGGGCACGGTCAGCACCTTGCGGGTCTTGAGCCGTTCGTAAAGTTCCCGCGTGGGAATCCGGAGATTTTTCAGCCAGAGCCAGTGGAAAAATGCGCCCTCGTGAGCGTGCCGGGCCCAGTCCACTCCGGCCGCAGTAAACGCTTCCCGCATCCAGCCGGCGGCAGCGGCGGCTTTTTCGGCGTAGAAGGGGCGGAGCAGCTTGGGGCCGAGTTCTAGGATCTGGCCGCTTTCCACCCACGGCAAAACGAGTTGCTGGCCGAGGGTGCCGTTGGCCAGCCCGATGACCGCCGTGAGCGCGGTGATGGCTTGGATAATGGGTTCGGGCGCGATGACAATGCCGGTGCGCGTGCCGGGCAGGCCCAGCTTGGAGAGGCTCAGGGCCAGGATGACGTGCGGCGCCCAGAAGGGTTGCGCCGGCGTGAAAATCAGGCCGGGGAACGGCATGCCGTAGGCGTTGTCGAGAATGAGCGGAATCCCGTGGCTCGCCGCCAGGGCAGAGAGCCGGGTGACTTCCGCATCCGTCAGCACGTTGCCGGTGGGATTGGTCGGGCGCGAGGCGGCGATGGCCCCGATGTCGCCGCGGGCTAGGGCGTGTTCCACGGCGGCGAAATCAATGGTGTATTTGAAAACTTGGCCGGCAGGTCCCTCCGGCCATTCAATGGCGGGGCGGCAGGCGACGAAGAAATCCGGTTCCAGGCCTTGACCCGCATAGCCGATGTATTCCGGCGCGAGCGGCAGGAGAATCTTTTTCCGGCGACCGGCCCCGAAGCGGCCGGCGAGCAGGTTGAATAGATAAAAAAAGGCGCTTTGGCCGCCGCCGGTGATGGCGAGGTTTTGCAGGCCGATGTCCCAGCCATAAGTGCGCCGGAGCAGGTCCGCCAAGGCGCGGAGGAAGCGCGGGTTGCCCTGCGGTGGGTCGTAGCTGACCATCATTCGCTCAAAGCCGCTGGCATCGGCCACGAGTTCCGTCATCCGCTCACGCACCAAGGCTTGCAGGGCGGGCACGACGGCGGGATTGCCGCCGCCGAGCATCCGCATGTGCGGGTCAAGCGTTAGCGCCCGGCCCATGTCGTCCATCAGCGCGAGGATGCCGCTGGGCGCGGCCAGTTTATGGCCGGCTTGCGAAAATTCATAGGCTGGGGCGGCGGCGGACATGCCGGAAATCAGCTTGGCGCGAAACTGGCCACCAGACAACTCTGAATGCGAGTTAGGCCTGAGGGATAAATTGTCATCCGCGTCCGAATCCCGTCGCGGGATGATTATGATTAAGGGCTGGCTGACGATTTGCCTGGGGCGGGAAACCCGCCCATTGCGGAGTGGCCGGAGTTTTGCGATAGTGCGGGCAACAATCCAATTCCCATCATCATATGGCCCAAGCAATCATGGAACCGGAGAAGGTGCGGCGGTTCGCCGAGGAACTGCAGCGCTTCAACAGCGATCTTGAAAACCGGATGATCCTGCTGCATGCGCGCTTTGCGGCGCTCGGCGACACTTGGTCGGATCAGGAGCATGAAAAGTTTTCCGAGGAGTTCAAATCGGCGATGAAGGCGTTGAAAAAATTCATTGATCTGTCCAAGGAGCATACGCCGTTTCTGCTGCGCAAGGCCCAGCGCATTGAGGAGTATTTGAACCAGCGCTGACATGGCCGACAAAGCCCAGATCACCTCGGTCGAAGCCATCGAAGCCTTTCGCGCCAAGCTCATTGTCTATCTGAGCCAAGTGCGGCCGGCCGTGGACGAGGTCAGCAACGAAATGGCCCGCACCCGGCAGTGGCTGCAAAGCGACCAGCGTGGCGTCTGGGAGCGCGAACTGCGTTTGCGCGGCCGGCGGCTGGAGGAGGCCAAGCAGGAATTGTTTAATGCCACGCTGTCCAAATTTCAGCAATCTTCCGGCCTGCAGCTCATGGCTGTGCAGCGGGCCCAGCGCGCCGTCCATGAGGCGGAAGCCAAGCTGGGGATGCTGAAAAAATGGGAGCGCGAGCTGGATCACCGCACCGCGCCGCTGTTGAAACAGACCGAGCAAACGCAGGGCTTCCTCACCACGGACATGGCCCGGGCCATCGCTTATCTGGAGCAAGTGCTCCGGGCGCTGGATGCCTACCGCCAGGTGGCTTCGTCCCGCGGCGTAAGCGCGGGGGGCGCGGCACCGGAACCACCGGAGGAAACCCCGTGAGCCTCAGCGGCAATCGGGGTCGGCTGATCGGCCTGACGCGGGATTTGTCCCTCCAGTGGGAGGAGACCAAAAACTATTGGCGCGACGCCAAGAGCGATGAATTTGAGCGCCGGTTCATGGCGGAACTTTCCGCCCAAGTGAACCGCACGGTCATGACGTTGGAACAAATGGAGGAAATTTTGAAACGCGTAAGGAGCGACTGTGAATAGCCACCCCGGGGTCAATGAAATGCTGGCGGTGCTGGACGCGCTGAAAAGCGCCGTCCAAACCGCCGTGGTGCGCGAAGAACAGCTGGACCGCGAATTTCGCGCGCAGTCCGCCGCCGAGTTGAACTCCTTGGCCGGGCTGAATGAGGCGCATGCCATCGCGATCGCCACGCAGGAGGCCAGCCTTTTGGCCGCCCGGGATACGGAAATAATCCGGCTCCAGTCCCGCCATGCCCGGCGCAAGGCGCGCCTCAACCGGGTTCATGCCGCCGCCAGCAAGCGGATTTTCCATGAAATCAGCGAGCGGGACTCCGCTTGGAAAGACCGCACCCAGTCGGGCGTTGACGCGGCGGAACACCAGCGCGAGGAAGCCCTGGCCCATGCCACCAGCGACTATGATCAATTTCAGCAAAACCTCGCCGCCGCCGGCGAGGAACTGGCGCAACTCGAAGCCGCGGCGCTGGGCGCGTTCGGCGGCTATGGCCGATTTCGCCGCCTGCTGGCTCCGGACCGCCCCTGGCCGGAGCCGGATTTGTCGCGGGATGAAAACCTGCTGTTCAGCGACCTGCAACAGCTCCAGGCCAAAATCGCCGGCGATCTCAAACAGTTTGGCCGGGCCCCGCTGCCGCTCCTTTTTAAATTCCTGCCCGTCTGGCTGCTGGTGGCGCTGGTGCTCGGCCTCGCCGGGGCGGATCCGGTGCTGGCGCATTTTGGCCGGGATTGGATTTCCCCTGGGCTGGCCGGCGGCGCGTTGGGCGCGGCGGTGCTGGTGCTTGGGGCTTATTTTCTCGGCGGCCGCGCGGCGGCCCCGCGGGCCTTGGCCATTGCCGGCGAGGTGGCCAAAATGCGCCGGCTGTTCGACGGCTGTGCCGAAAAGTCGGCGGCGCATTTGTCGGCGGAGCAGGCGCGGATCAAGACCGAGTTCGAAACCTGCAAGGCGACGTTTCATGCGGACTGGCGGCAGGCGGTCAAAGACATCAGTTCCGTGCGCAGCACCCGGCCGGCGGTCATGGATGAAAAGGCGGCCCGGCTGGGGTTGAAGAACGAGCAGTGGTGGCGGCGGGAAAGTGACCGGCTGGAACAAGCCCACACCGCGGCCCTGGCGCGTTTGCAGGCGGAAGATTCGGCGCGCCTCCGGCAAATCGCCGGGGCGCATCAGGCCCGGATGGCGCAGTTCGAAGGCCAGCATCAGCGCCACTGGCAGGCATTGGCGGCGGATTGGAAGAGTCAGCTGACCCCGCTGTGCGACCAATTGCGCGCCGCCCACGCCGCGGCGGAAACGGATTTCCCCGCGTGGGCTGCGGCTGCCTGGCAACAATGGGCGCTGCCGGCTGAATTTAAAAACGCCGCGAAATTTGCGCGGCTGGAGGCGGGCGTGGAAAAACTGTTCCCGGCGCTGCCCCGGGATGCCCGCCTGAAATGGCCCGGGCTGGCCACGGTTTCCGCGCCGCTCACGCTGGTGTTCCCGGCGGCGGGGTCGATTCTGTTTGAAACCGGCAAGACCAGCGGCGACGAGGCCTTGAGCGCCATCAATAATATAATATTTCGCCTCCTGTCCACCACGCCGCCGGGCAAGCTGAGCTTCACGATTTTTGATCCGGTCGGATTGGGGCAGAATTTTTCCTCGCTGATGCATCTGGCGGATTACGAGGACGGCAGCATTAACAGCCGCATCTGGACGCAGACGGCGCAGTTTGAGGAGAAGCTCGCGGAGCTGAACGAGCACATGGAAAAAATCATCCAGATGTATCTCCGAAACGAATACGCCACCATCGCGGAATACAACGCACAGGCCGGCAGCGTGGCGGAGAAATACCATTTTCTCGTCATCGCCTCGTTCCCGGTCAATTTCAGCGACACCGCCGCCCGCCGGCTCCGTAATATCGCCGCCAGCGGCGCCCGGTGCGGCGTGTTCACGCTCATCCACTGGGATCAGCGGAACGCGCTGCCGCCGGATTTCGTGCCGGACGAGCTCCGCCAAAACAGCGTGAATCTGGTGCAAACCGAGCGTGGTTTTGAACTGGCCCACTGGCGGTCGCCGGGCGTGCGGTTGGTGTTTGATCCGCCGCCGCCGGCGGAGCTGGCCACGGAATTTCTCCATCAGGTCGGGCAGGGGAGCAAGGATGCCAATCGCGTGGAGGTGCCGTTCGAGCAGGTGGCCCCGGCGGCCGCAGACGTCTGGACCGAGGACACCACCGGGCTGCTGCGCGTGCCGATCGGCCGTTCCGGGGCGACCAAGCTGCAATACCTGGAAATCGGCAGCGGCACCCGCCAGCACGTGCTCATCGCGGGCAAGACCGGCTCCGGCAAATCCACCTTGTTCCACGTCATCATCACCAATCTCGCCCTGCGCTGCAGCCCGGAGCAGGTGGAATTTTATCTCGTGGACTTCAAGAAAGGCGTCGAGTTCAAATGCTACGGCACCCGCCGGCTGCCCCATGCGCGGGTGGTCGCCATCGAGAGCGACCGCGAATTTGGCTTGAGCGTTTTGCAGCGGGTGGATGATGAATTGCGGCGGCGCGGCGATCTTTTCCGCAAAATCGGGGCGCAGGATCTGGCCGGCTACAAGCGCGCGGGCGGGGCGGAAGCGGTGCCGCGCACGCTCCTGATGATTGACGAGTTTCAGGAATTTTTCACGGAGGAAGACCGCATCTCGCAGGGCGCGGCGGTGCTGCTGGACCGCATCGTCCGCCAGGGCCGGGCCTTCGGCATTCACGTGCTGCTAGGGTCGCAGACCCTCGGCGGCGCCTATACGCTCGCCCGCGCGACCATTGGCCAGATGGTGATTCGCATTGCGCTGCAATGCAACGAGGCCGATGCCTACCTCATCATGGATCAGGACAATCCCGCCCCGCGCTTGCTCTCGCGGCCCGGCGAGGGCATTTACAACGATGCCGCCGGCGCGCTGGAGGGCAACAGCCCGTTCCAGGCGGTCTGGCTCTCGGACCAGACGCGCGATGGCTGGCTGGCCAAAATCCGCGCACGCGCGGATCAATTTGCCGAAAAATATCCCGGCCCGATTGTGTTTGAAGGCAACGCGCCGGCGGATGTGCAGGAAAACCTGGCGCTGCGGGCGGCGCTGCACGGCGTCGTCACCGCGCCGCCAGCCCAGGCCGGCGTGTGGCTCGGCGCGCCGAACTCCATCAAGGGGCCCACCGAAGCCGTCTTCCGGCGGCAGAGCGGCGGCAATCTGCTCGTCGTCGGCCAAAGCGAAGAGCGTACGACCACGATTCTCGCGGTCTCGTTGGTCTCGCTGGCGGCGCAATTCCCCCGGGCGGGCGCGCGGTTTGTGGTGTTCGACAGCACGCCGCCGGGCTTCCCGCAGCGCGATGTGCTGGAACGCGTGATGCGCTCGGTGCCGCACGAAACCGTACTGGCTGGCAACCGCAATCTGGCGGAAGTGGTGGCGGGGCTGGCGGAGGAATTGCAGCGCCGCGCGGACCCGGAAACGTCCGGGCCCGAGATTTTTGTGCTGATCCAGGGGCTGCAGAATTTCAAGCCGCTGCGGCAAGAGGACGAATTCAGTTTTTCGAGCAGCAGCGCGGCGCCGACGCCCGCCGCTACGATGCTGAGCCTCATCACCGAGGGCCCGGCGCGCGGCCTCCACGTGATCGTCACCTGCGACACCTACAACAATGTGAGCCGGTTTTTGGGGCGGAAGGCGCTGAGCGAATTTGAAATGCGCGTCGTCTTCCAGATGAGCGCGAGCGACTCGGCCAGCCTGATTGATTCCCCGGCCGCCGCCACCTTGGGGTTGCACCGCGCCTTGTTCTTCAACGACCGGGAGAGCACCCTCGAAACCTTCCGGCCCTACGCGCCGCCGGACTCTGGCTGGCTGGAAAACCTGGCCCGCTGCCCCGCGCTGGTCTGACGGAAAGCCGCGCCCGCCGTGAAAAGCGGGTGCGGCTGCTTGACCCGGTGGCGGCTGATCTTAATATCCGCCTCGTCGCCGTTCTCGTTCTCGAAATGCCGGCAAAACCGGGGATGATGAGGAGCACGGGGAGGATTTATTGGGCGCAAGCAATGTCAACCGGCACCCGTGAAAAGTGATGTTATTCCGTCCCGCTTGACGGGTGTCTGGCAACATGGCAGACTTTTGCCTAGGCCAGTTTAGCTCAGTGGTAGAGCAGCTCATTCGTAATGAGCAGGTCGTCGGTTCAAGCCCGACAACTGGCTCCATTCCTAACTATCTGTGTAGTAATGGTCTAAGGGCAGCGGGTCCAGCACGGACACCAAAACGGACACCCTCCACCCCCCCTCCGTTACCATTTGGCATAATCGGCGTCTTCCCGCCCACAACCCAGATACTGCGCCGGGGCCGCCGGAACCAATTGAAAATGTCGATGATTCGGCCAGCGGGGCTGGCTTTCCAGAAATCCAGCCGGACGATGCGCGCTTTCGCCCGCCGGAATAATCCCTTGCCACCTCAAAGGTCCCGCAGAAAGACCCTCCAAAGGGTCCAAGTATCAGGTTTAAAATATCAGGTCACGGACCCGCCCCGCGAGCCATTAATAAACTGAAACCTATTTAAGTTCCGAGCGTCTAATCCAGTGCAAACCATAGCGTTTTTTAAAAGATCCCGGGATAAACCGGCCAGATCTCTGCCGTGGTTGACGATGTCGGCGTGGTTCCCCGGTTCAGGACCGCGTCATGGGGTAGGAAGAACAGACTACGAACCATCGGACATCACCGGGTCTCACCGGCCATCCTCTGGCCGCTTGACCCGGATATTTTTTCCCTCCGTCTGCTTTCCTCGGCCCGTGGAATGCGAAGCCTATGCCACTGGGCTGTTTGACGGTGTCTGAAGTCAGTCAATTGTAGATACGCCCATACCAGCCATGCGCTTTACTCCGCCTGCTTCGGCCGCCTTCGGATCAATAACCCCAGCACGACCAGACCAAGAACCAGCAGGACGATCCCTGCGGCTAACGCCACCGGCACCCAGTCCATCGCTGGGCTTTGGCCTGCGGCGGGTGGTACCATTGCCACCACTGGCGCGGCCTGGCCATCAATCTTGGCTTTCAACACCCGAGCCAATGCTGGGTTCAGCGCGGTGAAGAACTTCAAGCCCGTCAGCGCTTCCAACTAATTTACTGAAACCAGATACTTCGTCCAAGGATCATGGCGCACGCCGGCCAGGTTCGGAATGTTCACGGCAATCACCCGCGTCGCGGTGGTAATGCGGCTCAACACGCTGCCGGGACCAGTCGGAATCTCCACGATGATTTTCCAAGTGCGCACCGGCACCAGCGCCGGCCCAGTCTGGTTGATGTGGACGCCGGCAAAACCGGCCGGCCCGCAGAGAATCAGCAGTTCATTACCGGCTTGGGCCATCGTCCGGCATTCGGCTTCCAGATGCTTCCAGACCCCCTGGTTGTTGTCCTCCGCTTGCGGAATGATGTTCGACATCGCAATAACTTGACGGTTATCGGCGGCATTGTCCGTGCGATCCGCCGACGGACACATATGCCCCCGATCAAATCCGGAATTTCTATAATCGGCATCCTTCACGTGAACAAAGGCTGCGGGCAGATCATTGTCGGTGTGGAAGGCCGACCGCTTGGCCGGTCCCAGGTCGGCCGCCGTCAGATCCCAACTCACCCAATTCGGTTCGCCATCCTGATCGTCATAATCCATCGCGAACACCGGGCGTTGAAATCAGGTAATGCTCGTGATTGTTGCTGTCGGCTGTGGCGGCGCTGGGATTGCCCAACGGCATCTGAAATCCCACGCCGATGCGGGCTTGAACGGGAGGGCAGTCCACAGCAGCCCGGTGGCGAGCCACTGGGCCGCGCTGCGTGAAATGGGCCCGACGTGTTCAAATGTGAACGTGCAGAATAACACAAAGAATCCCGCTCTCAACCGGCAAATGAAAGGGGCCGACCACAAATTTGTGGCCGGCCCAAAGACCGACCAGGACGAATGACGACAACGTCCTGTTGAACTTGAAGAGCTTCTCACCGCGGTAGCGTCGTCGGCGACAAAAAGCTTTTGGTAGTGGCGGAATATAGCATCCGCCGGAAATAATACTCAAGCTATTTTCATCGCCCTGAAATAGCATTAGCGGCTGCGCTCAATAGCTCAGGCCGCACTTCCGGCGCGGGTGCGGCCGCTGACCCATGGCCCCCCGGACGGAATGGTCTGCGCCTCAAATTTAAAATGGGGGCTGCCCCGCGGACTGCTAGGCCTTGATGG
>CAIMLG010000155.1 GCA_903842235.1 uncultured Verrucomicrobia subdivision 3 bacterium | reverse complement strand
TCTTTCAGTAGTTCGTCCAACACCGCTTCGGTAATAGCCATAGTCTTTTATCCTCTCAGTTAGCTTTGGCCACTTACACGATTATCTTTATAGCCCCTGACGCTCCGGTCATTTCAATCCTTTGTCGATTAGGCTTGCGCCAATCTCCTCGCCTTCGCTTCTTTCAGCATCGCTCTTGAACCAAGGCCCCTTCCCTCGACCGGCGTAGTACCCGGCTTCTCCGGTACTACGGGCCTCTCCGCCATCCCACCTCGCTCGGTCCATTCCTCGCGCAATCCCCGATGTGCACCGGTGGGATTTCCCGTGTTGCCACAGGTCTCCTCTGGTGAACATGCCGTCACCCATGCCACGGTGAACTCGTACGGCGTTTCTTTCGCTCGCGTACCGGCCGATGGCAGCCTTCCCCACGTCTGAACTGGGTCGGCGTTCACATTAGATGGTTTCGGGACTTGCTCAGTGTTCATTCGTATTACGGCCTATTCACTCGCTGACCCGCTTTCGGGCCTTTTACACCAAGGGCTTCGAATATTTCATTGCTTCCATACTCGCCTCGGATGCTTCTGGCTGGAGCGTAAGTTGCCGGGTGGGTTTCATCTTTCGTCTCTCCCACTGGAGTCCTGCACCTTTCCGCGGCGCACTCAGACAGGCGCTTAAAAGCTGTCTGGGTCGTTTCGGAGCGTCGCGGGCGGCGTCCAAAGTACCATTCGTGCCAATCATTTCAGTCGCCGAATCGGATGCTTTCCTCCTCCCGTGCGGGCAGTGATCCGTTCAGTCTCCCATCTGGTCACAGCGACGTTTCCCCCCATCCCAGATTTCGCCGCCACCCAGGACCGACCGATCGCCAGCATGAAATTTTTCTACTGACAGCCGGTGCTGATTCGCAACATGATGGCTCTTGCTTCTTATCTAATGATTCAGCGTTCGAGTTGCAGCACGATCGTGACCAGCAGACAGAGTCCGCCCAACCCGACGGCGGCCACGACTTCCACCAGCAACCTTCCGGGAATAGCTGGCGCGGGCAGTGGAACAGTTGCGCAAGCTGGTGCGGGAGGCGGAAAACAAAAGCAGAAATATTGACCCGTGGAGTTGTGACTCACTCCACGGGCCAAGGAAATCTGAGAGTTGAAATTGGGGGAGCGCATGGTCGTAAAAAAGGCCACTCTCGGGGAGTGGCCTTGGCGATTGAAGTGTCCGTCAAATTACTTCTTCTTGGCGACCTTGGCGGCGCGAATCTTGGCCCAGCGGGCTTTGGTGGCGGCAATGATCCGTGCCATGCCTTCGGGACTGATCTTGCCTTTCTTGGTCGCCGGTTTGGCGGCCACGACAGCTTTGACGACAACAGCTTTGGCAGCCGGTTTGGCGACCGGAGCGGGTTTGGCTTTGCCAGCGTTAACCTTGGCCCAGCGCAGTTTTTGAGCGGCGACAATCCGGGCCTTGCCGGCGGCGCTCATCGTAAACTTCTTCTTGGCCGGTTTGGCCACGACGGAGGGTTTGGCCCGGGCGGCATGGACTTTGGCCCAGCGCAGCTTTTGAGCAGCAACAATCCGGGCTTTGCCGGCGGCGCTCATGCCCCGCTTTTTCCGGGTCGCCGGTTTGGCCGACTGGACGGCCGACGCGGTGGCACTGCCGACGAAAAGGGCGGCGAGTTGTTGGTTCAGGTTCGCGATCTGATCTTTGAGATCAGCGGCCTGTCTTAGTTGGGTGGAGGTTATATCAATCATACTCATGTGATTCTTATACAACAGTTCGCCGGTTAGGCAAAGAAGATTATGGCGAGGGAAGCCCCGTGAGAAATTGCTGAAGGTCCAGACCGGACTGGCAATGGAGCATTTGGGCTAAAAGAGAAAATGAAGGCGGACCGGTGAAGTAGCCGGTGAAGTAACGAGCAGACTTCACGGGCCAAGGGTGACGTAACGGCTGGCGGCAGGGAACGCGCCCCCCCACCTTCTCGCCCGCGCCGCTGATTCAGCCAGGCTCACGCCGGAACCAGTGACCGCCCGGCGACCGTTCTATTCAGATTTTGGCACACCGACTTTCAAGGCCACCAGCGAAGGCAACAAAGCCGCCGATGCTTTGAAAATATCCAGACGGGCAAATGTGGCAACCGGGACGGTGCTGAAATCCTCCGATCATTACTCCGCCCGCAGCAGAAAAAACTGGCAGGGAGCAATGGGTTCAACGGGCACCTGCCAGTTGTCATTTGTCAGCAACGGCAAATTGGTCAACGCCCTGGCGGAAGCCAAAGAATTCAGATTCGTGAGCGTGCAAAGTTTTACACTCACCGAAGTATTGGGCCACGAGGATTGAAGCTGGCCACCGTAGCGGCTTAATTTCAACCGCAACGGAACCGCATTGGAAAAAGTCACGTTGTCAAATTGCGCGTCGCATTGAAACGCGCGTACACCTATCTGCCCACGGGAAAAGTTGGTGTCCGTCCAAGTGATTTTAGGCGTGGCCAGATCACCCGCAAACACTTTTATAAGCCCGCCCTGCAGATTAACCCGGATATGCTGCCAGGTGTTGGTGGGGACGCCCATGGCGGTGCTGGCCAGCGAGGTCCATGAATTACTCTGCCGGCCCAACACCAGCAAACCAGCCGGGTCGAGACCGACGTAATAACCCAGCGCATCGTCGGAGCCGGTATAATCAGGATTGGTGGTGCGAAACATCAGGCCGGCGTTGCCTGGTGAATTTACCTTCACATCCGCGTCAAGCGTTCCATCCGTCCAAAAACCGTCGCCAGCCATCGCTTTGCCATTGGTGCCTTCATTGTTCAAAACGTAAGTCCCGGCAGCAAAGGCAAAATTTCCCCCGTAATGCGCCCAGCCCGGATCGGTGCCGCTGTCGAAATCAGCAACAAACGGATTCGTCCAGGCGGGGCGCGGCAAAGTCGCGCCAAATCGCAGCCGCACCCCGTTGGAAACAACCATCACGCCGACTTCGTTCGTTTGGATCTGATAAATCGCGGGCCAAGTAAACAAATAACCGGTCGGCCACGCGGGCGGATCAATGAGCTGCCACGTCGCGCCATAATCTTCGCTGAAGGAGATTTGATTTTCACAGGAACTGACCAAGAGCACGCCGTTGGGCAGCGAAATTACAAAGGGGCCGCAGTGCTGGCAGGGAATTTTTGTTCCCAAGCCGGCGGGCCAGCTCACGCCGTCTGCGGAAATCTTTCCATGAACATCTGCGTGCCCCGAGTTCACGACCTCATATACGAGGATATATTTACCGTTACCCATGCGCGTCATTTGCGACATACCGGGCCGTAGACTGCCGCCACCGGTTTGGTTTGCGGCAAACGCCTCCGCGCCCCAAGTCAGGCCGTGGTCCGACGAGACACGCTCGGAGATCAACTGGCTGTAACCGGGATGCGTCTCGTTGGAATAGGTCACGACCAGCCGGCCATCGTCGAGCAGGCAGAAATCGGGCTCCCATAGGCCGGCGCCCATCTGCGCCGAAGGTCCTTCACTGGTGTCAATATTACTACGGTAGGCCCACGTTGAACCGTTGTCCGGGCTGGCATAAACCGGAAGTTTATATGAATTGGTCATAATGAGTGATCGCATGGTCAGCAGCACCGTGCCGTTCGTCAACTGGACCAGTTCGCCATTGTCGAGGGTGCGCCCGGCTTCCTTGACATTTGAAAGTGTCGTCCAAGTCCGGCAAAAGTCCGTGCTCAAGGAAAGGTTCAGGTAGCTGTTCGTGCCACCGGGATATTTTGTCGTGACACAAAGCCAGTTGCCATTCGCGAGGTGAACCATACGGCCCCAGCCGCCGCCGATGCTGACCGAGCCGCTCCAGGTGACCGGACCAACCGGACCGGCCAGCAACCCCGCCGGCAGCAAACAGACAACAAACAATAAAACTGATAGAAAACTGCTTTTCATGCATTCTCATTTACTGGACGATCCGCGGGGAACATCATGGGGGGGCGCGATTAGCGGCGAGCCAAAACATCCGAGATCCATATATCCCAAATCATCGCAGAGGATGACGATCCGGCTGGGCTTCGATTCCGTGGCGCGCAGGCCTGCCAGCGGCGCCAGCAGCAAGCCGGTGAGAATTGGCCAGTGGGGTCTCATGGCTTTGCATTCTTGGCGGGTTTGTCTCCCGCGCGATCAGGGTCGGTGAATGGCGGGTGCTCGAATGGAACGGGATTGGCAATCACCCGCGGGTCTTTGGCATCGGCCAGGATTCGCATTAGGCGCGCGGCCAGTTCGCGCTTGGGTTCGGCATACGCGGGATCGCCGGCAACATTGAGGATTTCGTCCGGGTCCTTGCCCAAGTCGTACAACTCCTCGGCCGGCCGCTTGCCGAAGGCATAGTCGAAGTGCCATTGCCAGCGGGGTTCGCCGAACTGGCCGACCAGCCAAGCTTTCGTGGGGCTGGCGTCCATGTCGGCAAACGCGACCGAGGTCGTTTTCTCCAGTGCCTCCAGCGATGGCAGATCGGCTTTGTGGGTGAACTTTGGACTGCCCATCGGCCACCGGTCGGGCGCGAAATTGCGAACGTAAAGGAAATCCGCCGTGCGCAGGGCGCGCATCGGATAAGGCAGATTACCCTCCCGCGCGGCGGCCACGTGCCGTTCGCGACCGGTGACCACCCACGTCCGGCTTGGATCAACCTGGCCATATTTGTCCGAGTGCAACACGTTCATGAAGCTGCGACCGGTCATCACTTCCGGAGGTTTCAAACCACCGGCTTCGAGGAATGTCGGCGCAAGGTCCATCAGATTGACGAAATCGTCCACGACACGGCCAGGCTTGATGCCGGGGCCACGGACGATGAGGGCAACCGCAACCCCGTGGTCGTAGAGATTGCATTTGCCGCCGGGAACGCCGGGCATGCCGTGGTCCCCGGCGATGACGAAGATCGTGTGGTCGAGTTCACCCATGGCCCGGAGTTTTTCAACGATGACCCCGACGCCCGCATCCCAAGCCAAGATTTGTCCCATGTAATCAGTGTAGTCCTCGCGGACTTCGGACACGTCCGGCATGAACTTGGGCAGCTTGCCGCGCACGGAATCCGGGTCAAGCCCCCATAGCGCTTGGCCGGAACCTTTGACAAACGGCCGGTGCGTGAGCGACGGGCCGAACCAGTAGCAAAACGGCTGGCCGGGCTGGCGATCGGCGAGGAAGGCGTCGAAGTTGCCGCGGATTTGTCCGAGAATGTTTTCTTTCGCGGCCGCAATGGTCATGCCGCGACGCACCTTCTCCATGACATGCCGGTCGTATTGAATGCGAAAATCCGAACCCGCTTTTTCATAGGCATATTGCTGGCCTCCATACGGCGCGTCGGCCGGTGCACCCGGGCTCCAGACCTTGTAAGACTTGCCGAGGTGATAACCGGCGTCCCGCAACAAGAGCGGATAGACAGGAATGGAGGCATCCCAATGAGCCCCCTGCAAAATCGCGCCCAGACCGGTTCGGAAAAAATACTGACCGGACAACAGTGAGCTTCGGCAG
This sequence comes from uncultured Verrucomicrobia subdivision 3 bacterium, assembly GCA_903842235.1. Lineage (GTDB taxonomy): Bacteria > Verrucomicrobiota > Verrucomicrobiia > Limisphaerales > UBA11358 > UBA11358. The sequence goes on along the minus strand of CAIMLG010000155.1, from coordinate 704 downwards.
GGGGTGCAACTCGGCGCGGTGACGAAGGCGTTCTTGAACAGCACACCTTCCCGCGCCATGCGGTCAATGACCGGCGTTTTGAGCACCTGATTGATCGAGGGCCGGGTTTCGACGTTGGTGTAAATGCTGGCATACCGCCCCCAGTCGTCCGCAAAACAGAAGACGATGTTGGGGCGCTTGTCTGCGGGCTTCAGCGCCTCGGCGGCGGGCAGGGCGCCGGGCAAATAGAGCAAGGCCAGCATGAGGCTAAGGGGTTTTATATGGGGTGCTGTTTTCATCTGCGTTTTCCTTTAGAGCATTTCCATCAAAGCGGTAGTGATAGTCTGACAGTCCGGCCGGACAACCCTGATGCAGATTGCAGGAGCAGCAGGGAAAAACCGGTGAGCAGCCCGAAAAACATAAGGCAAGTGCCGTGGTGGTCAAGGCCTGATTTTAATTGGTCACAATATCGGGTGCCTCTGGACACAGTCCTTGGTAGGGCGGCGCGGCGGCGCCGCCGCAGGTGATTTGACCCGCAAACCCAAGCTGACCAGCCGGTCAGCCCGACCGATTCACGTTTTTAAAAGGAAAGGGTCAAGAGGCACCCGCACCAAACCGCACCAAAATTAGGATATTTTGGCGACTTGGGAGCTTAGGGGTTATTCCGGTTCCAATTCAAATGAAGGACTTTTTACCACTCAGGCCACCCAGGCACCCGACCGGGT
>CAIMLG010000154.1 GCA_903842235.1 uncultured Verrucomicrobia subdivision 3 bacterium | reverse complement strand
GCGGTCACGTCGAGATCGAACACGACCTGGCCGCCGGATCGTTGCAGCACGCAGTCGAAGAAATTGCGCAGGTTTTGCTCGGTGGCCGGCGTGCTGGCCTTCACGGAATCGATCTTGAAGTAGTCGATGCCGTCCTTCTGGTGGAGTTCCACCAGGCGGTCGGCGTCACGCTGCCAGTTGGCCATGCCGTCGCTGGAATCCGGGCCGAACCACAGGCCGAATTTCATGCCGTGCGCGCGCGCCGCCTGCACGACCGGCGCGAGGCCGCGCGGGAAGCGCTGCGGGTCGGGCTGCCAGAAATCCGGGTCGGCCGCCCAGTAGCCGTTCCAGACGCCCTTGCCGCGCGCGGTGGCGGAGTTCGCCGTGCGGCCCTTCTGCCAGCCGTCGTCCACCTGCACGATGTCCACGCCGAGCTTGGCGCCGGCGGCGACTTCCTTGAGGACGAACTCCTCGTTGATGCGCGCATCGCGCGAGCGGTCGCCCCAGGTGTTGGACAGGAACAGCCCGTCGCGGGCCGGTTCGAAGCGGCGCAGCTGCCGCTGCCAGCCCTGCAGCGCTGCGATGCGGCCCGGCTCGCCGCCGGCGTAGGCGAGCACGACGAACGGGTAGCCCTGGCCCGCGAAGCGCACCTCGCGCTTCGACGGCGTGACGACCGCGTCGGCCCCGGCCTTGACCGGCCGCGCGTGCGGCAGCGGCGCCTGCTTGAGGAACACCAGCCCCGCGCCGGTCAGCGGATCCTCGACCGCGAAGACGTTGCCCGCCAGCTTCAGCGGCGCCTCGTTGGGCATCAGCAGCCACTCGGTCTCGAAAGCCAGCTCGTTGTGGTTGTCGGTCTGGTCCATCAGCGTCGCCTGCACGAAGCGCAGGTGCTGGGGCGCGAGGTCGAAGATCTCCAGCGCATCGCCGGCGTCCGGCGCGGACTTGTCATCGCCCGTGCCTTCAATCCCCGACGCCGTGGTGGCGCCGGCCTTTTTGGCGGCGGCGGCGGGGCCCAGCTCGCCGCCCGCGGTGAAGCTGATGCCGACGCCGCGCGCGGCGGGGAAGATCTGGAGCTGATGCACGAAGCTCGCGCGGCCCGGCGCGCTCACGGTGATGCGCAAGGATTCCTCCTCCACGGGGCCGAGGCGTCCGCTCTGCGCGGCGATGGTGACCGGCCGGGTTTCCTTGGGCAGCGTTTCGCCGGGGCTGGGCGCGGGGCGCGCCGCAGGCTTGGCCAGCCATTCGCTGTTGGCGTCCTTGTCGCGGAAGGAGGAGGCGCGCAAGAGGCCGTCGCTGATTTTCCAGGTGCGTTCGATGTGCGTGTTGCCGATGACGAGCTCGGCCACGCTCCAGCGCGCATAGCAGCCCTTGAACTCCGCCTGCCCGGCCTCCGCCGCCCGCCCGCCCGGCGCCAGCAGCAGCGCGACCGCCAACCCGAACCAGCCCGCCAACCGGCGTTGATTTGTTTGCATGGCCCGCATCCTAACTGGAGTCCGGTTTGAACAAAAGCGACAAAGCGGCACGCCGACCGGAAGCCAGCCAGCTACAGAACAAGCTGAATAATCTGCGCGCCGCGCTGCGGAGGTGAAAGCCAACCACAGAGGTCACGGTGGTAAAAGGAGGTCACAGATGATGGTGGATAAAGAACTTAAACCTCCGCGTCCTCTATGGTGGAATCTTTTCGGCGGCAACGAACTACACCTGACCGTCCCCGCCCTCAAGATCAACGGCCTGCCCGGCGTCAACGACACGATCAACATCGGCGGCACCAACCTGACCTTCAAGCACGGGATTCTGACGGGCTACGGATGAGGGAGGATTGCGGATTTCGGATTGTAAATGGGGAAGTGCCGCCCTCTACTTTGGAGCGATCAAGCCCGCGGGCGCGGTGGGCGGAAATCGGAAATTGCGGAGAATCAGCGGTGAGATTTCCCGCGAGTTCTGCGTGCGCGATTTAGTTTCACGGGGAATTCTGCCAGTGCTAGTTGGTAATTCTCTTCTCCGACCCACGCCTTCAAATATTTCGCCCCGTTGAGAAGTTCTTCCCTGGACGAAACCTTGGGTATCAACGCCCGCGTGATTTTCTCCGTAAATAATGTCTCAAAAAAAGCGACGATGTAAATTGAGAAAATGTCCTCACCCGCGGCCCTCCGTCGGGGTTGGTTTTCGCACCACTTTGCAAAGTCGACTACCCGTTCTACAATATCTGGAGTTAACTCCGCGGGTCTCAAGCTCTGTAACCAATCAACTGGGGCACGCATCACAACGAAGGTTAAGTCCTCTTCGCCTTCAGAAATCCAGGGCTTCACTTCAGGAAATCTGCGGTTTATTTCATAGAACAGAAAATCCTTTGAATCCGTCCGAGCATTGTCGTTTGCTTTCTTAGATCTCATTTTTTGGCGCTCATTTTTTTCTCACGACGAAGTGGAACTTAGGCTCGGTTTGCGACGGGGTCAAGCCTCGGG
>CAIMLG010000153.1 GCA_903842235.1 uncultured Verrucomicrobia subdivision 3 bacterium | reverse complement strand
CGGGGCAGGCCTCGTCCTTTTCCAATGCGGTGGACACGGTGGTTTACGGCTATGCCGAAGGCGGCGCGGGCGGGGTCAGCGAGGTCAACACCCTGGGCACTGGCGGGGTGACCGGGAATGGCGGCGCAGGATCCGCCGGCGCGAGCACTGGCAGTGTGGTTTTTGCGGGCGGCACTGGCGCCAACGCCGTTTCGGCGGGTTCGGGCGGCGGCGGCGGCGGAGCTGGCAATGCCGCACCCGGCGGTGATGCTCCGGTTCCGAATACGAGTGCTGCCGGGGGCAGCGGGGGCGGGGCGGGCGGCGGCGCAGGCGGGGCGGGCGTGGTTATCCTCAACACGGCGGGCGCGAACGGCGTGGCTCCGGGCGGTGGTGGGGGCGGTTCTTGGGGGAGAAATACGACCCCATATCCGGGCGGCGCCGGTGGAAATGGGCAGGTGGTGCTGACCTATACGAATGCGCAAGGGATTGACCATTTCGTGGTGACGGCGGCTTCGCCCCAGACGGCGGGGATTCCATTCACGATCACCCTCACCGCGCAGGACGCTGGCAACAACCCGGTTCCCGACAGCACCACGGTCGTCACCGTCCGGGGTAGCGGGGGCAGTTTGATGCAGTTTGACTGGAATAATGACAGCTTCTATGGGGACAACAGCGGCACGTTGAACAATGGCGCATGGACCCTCCATGCCGTGGACAACAAGGTGGAGACCACGTTCATCACGGCGTCCGCCGGCACGCATACCACCCCAGCGCCCCCCAGCGTCACCACCGTGACGAATCCGATTTTGAGCGGTGGGGGATATTTTGTGGCAGGCGGAGGCAATCCGGCGCCGGGCAGCATCCCCGCCGGCCAGTTCTTCACCACGATCAGCGCCGCGCTGGCGGGCGCCCAGACCAATATGGCCTGCCAGAAGATTGTGATCTACCCGGGAACCTACCGGGAAACCTTGAATCTGGCCTCGATTGTCCGGGCGAACAGCAACGCGCTGACCCTGCGGGCGGCGCAAGCTGCCGACCCCGGTTACAGCGCGGGCACGGTGGTGGTGGACGGGCGCGATCTGGTGGAATCCCACCGCGTGGGCCCCTGGGTTTACGGAACAAACTACTGGCATGTGGATCTGGACACCAACAGCTTGATGGATGTTTTTTATGGTTCCCAACCCATGGTGGAGGCGCGCTGGCCGGATTTGCTGCCCGACAACCCAACGGCGGGTGACAACCCGTTCGATAACATTTTTGAAGTGGGCGCCTGGGGGCGCACCGATGTGGGTTCGGGATTATATTGGATTTTTACCAACGGCGTGGTGCAACTCTCCACCAATCCGAAGCACCAGAACCCCGGGTCGAAGGCGATCGGGGCATTGTTTGGGGACAGCAATCCGCAGTTGAGCAATTACAACTGCACCAATGGGGTGATTGTAGTTACGCCGGGCAACAACCAACTGGGCAGCGGCGGGCGCACCAACAACTGGAACGATCTGGTGACCATTTACAACGCCAATGGCGCGGCAGCGTTTCAGCAGGCCACGCTGGTTTATAGCTGGAATAACGCCTTCCAGACCCTGACGACCTTCCTCCAAAAGTTGAACCCGGTTTACGACGGTTCCAATCTCACCTTCCAACTCATTTATGACCTGCGGAGCCGGAATGGGTGGGGGGCCAACTACCCCTTTTGCTTTAACTCGGGCGGAGAATTTGAATGGAACACGTTTTTCCTGACCGGCAGCCTAATTTTTCTGAACCAGCCCTGCGAATGGTTTTTTGACCATGGTTCGCAGCGGCTCTATTTCAAACCGCCGCCCGGCCTGGGCCTGACCGCCGGGGACACGGGCTGGCAGAGCAACGTGCAGTTTCGCATGCGCTGGCATGGCCTGACTCAGACGATGCCGACCGACGCCAACGAAGCCAACTACGCCGTGAAAAATGTGACGATTTCCGGGATTGAATTTATGGCGGGCGATCTTTCGATGCGGGGGCTGCGGAACACGGTTAATCAGGGGCTTCCGGTCAACCCCTATGACCCGGCTACCAGCGTGGCGGTGGACAGCTACATCTCGGTTTCGAATCTGACCCTCACGAATTGCCAGTTCTACTTTTCCACCACGGGGTATCCGCAGGATTCGCGGGGTGACTTGCAAAACCTGGATCCGACGTTCTATCCCAACCAGTGGGTGGCCACGCCCCCGGATCCGCTCAATCCCGATGGGAACAGCGAAATCCGGGGCAACAATGTGCTGGTGACCGGCTGCGTGTTTGATTTCGGCACCCGCTCCGGTCTGCAGCTTTTCGGCATGAACGACCGGGTGATCAACAACCGGTTCACCCGGTTCGGCCTGTATGCGGAAGAGACCGACCTCCCGCTGTTTGTCGGGATCGGGATGAACCGGTGGCCGGGCAAACCGTATATCTACACCCCGACGAACGTGGTGAACGACGAAGTGTCCTTCAACACCCTGGCCAACTGCGGTTCGGGGCTGCTGCGCTACAACGGGCGGGGTTTCCGGGTGGCCTTCAACCTGTTTCAAAACGCGTTGCTCGCCCGGCATGGCCGGCATACGGACTGCTCCATCATTCATACTTTCGGCGGGGCTCAGTCCGGTGATTGCCAGATCTGTTACAACTGGCTGGACTGGAATTATTCCGGATCGTGGGCGGACGAACTGGCGGTTCAGGGGATCTTGACGAATGCCGAAACGCTTAGCGGACGGGGGTTCCGGGATGACACCACCTTGATGGGCGGCCCTGCCACCAACGTGTTCATCCATCACAACGTCATCTGGAATGTGGGCGGCGACGGCATCAAGCTGCCGCCCGAAGGTCTGGGATATTATGTGTTCAACAACACCATCTTCAACATCGGCCGCGCCTGCAACAACCCCACCTATGTCAATACCAACAATGGGGTGAACCTCGCCGGTGTCGTGGTGGATACCGGTGGAACGGATGGCCATCAGCAGACCTACATTTTCAACAATATATTGGCCGGGCCGCCGCTGGACCAAGACACCGGCTGTAGCGTGTTCAGCACCGCCAATGTTTTTTCGAACCAAGTCGCGTTGGAAAAAAATGGCAACTTGTGGGGCGGCAACTTGCAGGGGCCCTCGCCGGCGGACCAATCACAGCCGCCGTATTTCATCATGCCTTTTCCCGGCCCCGTCGGGCAGAAGGCCAGCGACTTTCAGCCGAATTGGTATGCCGGCGGGGTCGGGGTCCCGATCTATGCCGGTTTGCCGACGAATGCCAGCCAGTTTCTGCCGGCGGCTGGCTCCCCGGCACTGGTCAATCAGGGCCGGATCACCTTTCCGGTGGTTGGTCAGGGGAATATCAATTTTTACGCCACCGACTTTCCGCTCTGGCAGTTGCCGGCCGCAGAACAGGCGCTGATTGGACCGGGCAGTTGGTCCACGGCACCAGGTTACCTGGGCAGCGCCCCGGACCTCGGGGCTTATGAGGCGGGCGAAGCTTGGACGCCGGGCAGTCGCGTGCTGGGCAACCCGATCGTGCAGGCGAGCAGCGCACCCCTCGGGGGCGTGCTCCTCCAATGGCCCGCCTGCCACGGCGTCTTCTATTCGGTGGAAACGACGACGAATCTGGCGGGCGGCGGCTGGACGGTTTTAACCAGCGGGATGACCGGTTACGGAGCAACGCTGTCCCTCCAAGTCACCAACGATGTCCCTCAGCGCTTTTATAGAGTGGTGGGCCAATAGCCGCAGGGTCGGTTTGCCGTTGTTTAACGAAGTGAAAACTCCATTTAGAAAATATATATTCTCCCTCCGGGCTTTGTGCCTTGAATTAACCGCCACTTTATTGCTGCTCGCGCCTGGCGCGCAGGCCGGAACCACCACCTGGAACTTCACCCTTGGCGGCTCCAACCGGACGGCCTTGGTTTACGCGCCAAGCAGTGCCACCAACACGCTCACGCCCGTGGTCTTTGTCTGGCACGGCCATAACGGCACGGCTCAAGGGATAAAAAATCAGCTGCCAATCGACACCAAGTGGACCAACGCGATTTCGATTTACCCCCAGGGGTTGCCGTCCCGGGACAGTTATGACCCCAACGGCCTCCAAACGGGCTGGCAATTCAATAAAGGTGACTATGGTGATCGCGACCTGAAGTTTTTCGACGCGCTCATGACCAACGCCAAAAGCCTCTATAAAGTGGATACCAATCGCGTCTATTGCACCGGGTTCTCCAACGGCGGCTATTTCACCTACCTGCTATGGCAGCAAAGGAGTAATGCCTTCGCGGCCTTCGCGCCTTGCTCGGCGGTGTGTTTTTTCCCGAACACCCTCGCGCCGCTGCCCGCCATCCTGCTAGGCGGAAATAACGACACGACGGTGAGCACCGCAAGTCAAGAAAACACCTGGACGAAAATTCGCGGCGTCGATCATTGCGCGACCAACTCGACCCCCTGGCCAGACACGGTATCGGACCCCTTGTATGGCATTGCCGATTACTATGCATCTGAACCCGCCGGCACGCCCGTGGTCATCTATGAATTTTCCGGAGGCCACCAAATTATTGCCAACGAGCCAACGCTGATCGTGGATTTTTTCCAGAACCCGCTCATGGTCGCGGGCCCGGGCGCTTATCTCACCAAGGCCAATAACAACCTTGACCTGACCAATGGGGCCAGTTGGGTGGGCGGGGTGGCCCCGGCCACCAACCAGTGGTCCACCTGGGATGCCACCGTGGCCACGGCCGCCAACTGCACCAACAACTGGGGCAGCAATCCGGTCATCGGCGGCATCAAGTTGCTCAATCCGGCTACCCATGTATATCTGACGAGCAGTGTCAATTTTATGAACTTGGTTGGCATTGGTGGCGTGGGGGTGGATGCGTCCCAAGCGACGGTGGACCTGACGTTTCAGGGGTTTGGCCCCACCATCCCCAGTAGTCAGACTTGGAGCAATGCCGCCAACCACACGGTCACCGTGAACGGTGGGGCGGCGCTGGTGAACTCCAGTATTCTAACGTTCGCTGGCCCGGGCGCATATGTGTTCACCGGTGGGTTTAATGTCGCCAACGCCAGAACCTTATACCTGGTCAAAAACGGCCCCGGCGCGCTGACGCTCAGTGCCATAAGCGACCCCAAAGCCACGACCGGGCTGGTGACGCTCAACGCCGGCACGCTCAACCTCAACAACGCGGTGGCCCTCGGCGGCTCGGCCACTAACGCCACCGGCAAGCCGAATCCGGTGACTTTTGAGATCAACGGCGGCACGCTGGACAACACGTCGGGCGGGCCGCTCACCCTGACCAACAACCCGATGATCTGGAACGGCAATTTCAGCTTCACCGGCAGCACCAACCTGAATTTGGGCAACGGCGCGGTGGCCCTGACCAACGGCAATGTGCAGGTGACGGCCAGCGCCAACACGCTGGAAGTGGATGGCGTGATCAGCGACATCACCAACGGGGTCAGCGCGGGCTACGGCTTGACCAAGCTCGGCGCGGGCGCGCTGGTGCTAGGCGGGGCCAACACATATACCGGCAACACCACGGTGAATGGCGGCACGCTGGCTCTCCAGCAGCCCGCCTTGTTTACGAACTCAACCGTCACCGTAGCCAGCAGCGGGGTGCTGGCGCTGAATTTTGGGGTGACGAATCAAGTGTCCGCCCTGGTGCTAAACGGCGTGAGCCAGCCTTCTGGCGTTTATAACAGCGGCACCCCCGGAGGTTATCTCGCCGGCGCAGGCAGCCTGCAAGTTGGCGGCTCGGTTGTTGCCCTCAAAACCAACGCCTTCCTGACCTCGCTGGTGCTGACTCCGGCGGGCGCGCTGGTGCCTGGTTTTGCGACCAACACCTTTAACTACTGGGTGACGAATATGCTGCCTAACCGCGCGGTGACGGTAACGGTGACCAACGCGGATCTGACGGCGACGAACACGCTGATTTACAACGGCGCGGCGCAAGGAACCCTGGCCTCGGGCGCGCCGAGCGCGTCACTGCTTTTGAGCCAGGGGGTGACGAACGCGGTGCGGGTGCTAGTGCTGGCGCAGGACGGGGTCGCGACGAACCGCTACACGGTGAACGTGACGTTGCAGCCGAATCAGGGGGCGTGCAAGCTGACGAACAGCGTGAGCGGCGGGACGAATCTGGTGTTGAACTGGCCGGCGGATCATACCGGCTACCGGCTGCTGGTGCAGACCAATCACTTGAGCGACGGCGTGAGCGGCAACCCGAATGACTGGGGGGCGGTGCCCGGCTCGGCGGCGACGAACACCCTGAGCCTTCCCATCCTGAGAACTAATGTGAGCCAGTATTACCAGCTGGTTTATCCGTGAGGTTCGGCACGGAGCAAAATGGCTTGCATACCGATGGAGCAAAAAGAAAACGCGCAAATAACAAAAAGGCCCGCGCCGGTCGTGGCCGGAAACTAAATGAGAAATACCGATTTATGAATAGACGCGAATTTATCAAGACGGCGGGCGGACTGGTTCTTCTGGCGGGAGCCACCCCCTGGCCGGAGCTTCTGGCCGAGTCCGTGGGCAAACCTCAAAGCGGAAACCGGCCGTTCAATGTGCTCTTCATCACCGCCGACGACATGAACGGGTCCATGCCGGGCTGGATGGGCAATCCGCTCAAGCTCACGCCCAACCTGGACGCCTTTGCCGCCACGGCGCACCGGTTCGTTAACAATCACGATGCCGCACCGATTTGCCAGCCCTCGCGCGAGGCGATGCTGACCGGCCTGTGGCCGCACCGCAGCGGTGCCCTGGGCTTCAACCCGGTCAACGCAGGCGTGCCCACGCTGGCCACGGTGCTCAAGGGGAAAGGTTATTTCATCGCGGCGTTGAACAAGCTGGAGCATATGCAGCCGCCGTCCTGTTTTCCGTGGGATTATTCCACGGATAATTCGGGGGTGAATCCACCGATGATTGAAAAGCAGGTGGCGGAGGCAATCCAGCAGGCGCAGTCCCAGAAAAAGCCATTTTTCATCGTCTGCAACTCGCGCGACCCGCATCGTCCGTGGCGTCCGTGGGCGGGGCCGGACAACAAAGCCGGTGCGTCGGGCGGCGACGACCGCGCGGCTCGCAAGGGAGGTCCGATTGACGATGTGCCCAACAAGATCACGCCGGAACAGGTGACCGTGCCCTCGTTCCTCGAAGATTTGCCGCCGATTCGCGAGGAGATTGCGCATTATTCCAATGCCGTCCAGCGGCTCGATATCAGCGTTGGCAAAGCGTTAGCCGCCCTGCAGGCCGCGGGCGCGATGGAGCGCACGATTGTGCTTTTCGTTTCCGACCACGGCATGCCATTCCCGTTGTCCAAGTCAACGTGTTACCGGAATGGCTCGTGGTGCCCCTTGATCATCCGCTGGCCCGGCATGGGCGCGCCGCAGACGTTACCCGAAATGACGCAAAGCATTGACATCATGCCGACCCTGCTTGACCTCCTCGGCTTTGAAAAACCGGATATGGATGGCCGTTCCTTGCTGCCGCTGATCAAGGGCGAAAAGCAGGAGCATCGTGATTACATTATCAACAACGTCAACGGCGTTTACAACGGCAACCAGTATCCCATGCGGGTGGTGCTGACGAAAACGAGCGCCCTGATCGTGTCGCCTTGGAGCAACGGGAAAAACCGATTCCGCTGCGAAGCCATGAACGGTCTTTCTTACAATGCGATGGCGGCGGCGGCGCAGACCAATCCCCGGATTAAAAAACGGGTTGACCAGTATATCCTCGGCTACCCGATGGCGTTTTACGATCTGGTGACCGATCCCGACCAGCGCGAAAATGTAATCAACCATCCGGCTCATCGCGCGGAAATCAAACGGCTTCAGGACATCCTCATGAATTACATGGTGACGACGAAGGATCCGCAGTTGGAAAATTACCAGACCATCCTGGCGGGCGGCACCTGCAACGTCCAGATCGTTCCGGCCGGCAAAAAGCCCGGAAAACGCAAAAAAAATTCCGAAGGAGAAGAAGCGTAATCTGCGACTGCACGCGGCTTGCAATTATTTTCAATCGCAGCCGTGTATGTGAGTCCGCTCATTCTAAAGGCCTATTGTGAAGCTTAACTTACATTCGCTCATCTGCGCCGGCCTCGGGCTCCTGGCGGCTCATTCACCGGAAGCGGTTCGCGCCGTCGAATCGACCGGCACCTCCACCGATTATCTCCTGAACGTGTGGCGTTCGGAAGATGGGTTGCCTGACAATGCGGTCATTTCCCTGGCCCAGACGCCGGACGGCTACATTTGGATCGGCACCCGGAGCGGCGGACTGGCCCGGTTCGATGGCACGCGGTTTGTCTCCTTCACCCCCCAGAACACCCCCGAATTACCCGACGTCGAAATCGAGAAACTCACCGTGGACCGCACCGGCACCATGTGGATCGTCACCGGCAATGAGTCCCTGTCCACCTATCGCGACGGGCATTTTTTCCTGGTGCGATCCCAGCACGCCGAACCGCGCTGGCATCCCATCTCCCTGGCCGGAAATTTTACGAATGGCGCGGTTTTCTGGAGCCGCGGGATGAGGCTCTACGAAGTTCCGCTGGGCGGCCCGCTGAACCAAGTAACCCAGTTGTCGCCTCGTCCGGCGCCCGCCACCCGGCAGCGAGATTTCCGCCTCGATGGTCAAGGGATCCTTTGGTATCTGGGGCGCACCGGGAATTTGTGCGCTTTCAATGGGCAGTCGTTTGATCGCTTCCTGCCGGCAGCCATCTCCATTTCAGCCCCGTTTGAGGATCTCGCCGTTGACCCGCTGGGGCAAATGTGGCTTGCCAACGCCACCAGCTTGGCGCGTTGGCAGGATGGCAAATTCACCAGCCAGACGCCCACGAACGGTCCGCCGCCCAGTTCGATCAGACGCCTGGTTCCGGCCGGTGACGGCAGTGTATGGGTGTGTGAAACCGGGAGAATTCGGCGAATGCGAGGAAAGGAGTGGCTGGCCACCGGGTACGCCGGATTAAAGCTTCCAAACTGGGCCTCGGATACGCTGCAGGTCTTTGGCGACCGCGAGGGCGGTCTGTGGTGCTTGAGTTACGGGGAGGGATTGCTCCATCTCCAGCCCAATGGCCAGGCGCATTTGCTCACCGAGGCCGACGGCCTGCCCAGCCGGCAGGTCACCGCTTGGCTGCAGGATGACGAAGGCAATATCTGGGTCGGCACCCTGGATGGTGGCTTGGTTCGCATCCGCCCGCGGGTGTTCCAAGTTTACGGCTCGGCGCAGGGCTTGCCAAGTGAATCGGTGCTGTCGGTTTGCGAAGATGCCCAAGGCGTGATATGGGCGGGCACGGTCTCTGGGCAACTGGCCCGGCGCACCGGCAACCATTTTGAGGCGGTGCCGTTGACATCGACTAACCGGAACGAGGATAAGAGTGTCACGGTGTTTCCTGATCCTGATGGCTCGCTTTGGGTCGGTCGGTGGCAGTTGGGCCTGATGCAGTTGCGAGGCAAGGATCCATCCGAAACCTGGGAGCAAACCATGATTTCCTCCGTGCCGGTTCGCGTGCTCATGGCGGACAGCGCGAGACGCATCTGGCTAGGTAGCGGCAGCGGTTTGCGGGTTTGGCAGAATGGAGCCATTCGTCTGCTGGACGCAACCGGGGGGTTTAAAGATCGGGTCGGCATCGGAGCGATGTCCGAGGCTCCGTCAGGAACGGTCTGGATCGGCTCCAGCATCGGGGAGTTATGGCGCTACCGCGATGACCAATTCACCCACTTTCCAAAGCCTGACAACTGGCCGCCCGCCCGTTGTTCCGCGATGCTGGCCGAATCCAACGGCGTGGTCTGGATCGGAACCCTGGGCGACGGCTTGTTGCGCTTTGAGAATGGCATTTTTGCCCGGATCTCTTCCGCCCAGGGCTTGCCGGATGATTTTATCACCCAGTTGCTCGACGATCAGCAAGGCTACCTTTGGGCCGGCACGCACAACGGTATTTACCGGCTGGAAAAGGCGGCGCTCAACCTGGTGGCGGAAGGAAATTCCCAGGCGGTGGTCTGCTTCAAATTTGACCGCTATGACGGATTGCCAACCATGGAATGCGGCGGCGGATTCTTTCAGCCGGCGGCGTGGCGGGCCCGTGACGGAACCCTCTGGTTTGCCACGCTGAAAGGGTTGGTCTCGGTCAACCCCTCGTCGGCAAAACTGGCCTGCCGCCCGCCGCCGGTTCGCATTGAGCAAATTTCCGTGGATGGCACGCCCTGCCCGTTTGCGCTGTCAACCCGTGCGGCGGCCAACGACTCACCCTTGCAAATTGCACCGGGCCATCACGCCCTGCAAATTCGTTTTACCGCCTTCAACTATATCCGGCCCGATGACCTTCAATTTCGCTGGATGTTGGAGGGGGTTGATTCGGTCTGGCACGAGTCCGGCAGCGAACGGTTGGTGAATATCGCGCCCTTGCCGCCGGGCCAATACCGGTTTCGCGTCATGGCGGCGACCAGCAGCAGCGGATGGAACGACAACGGCGCGATGCTGGCCTTCACCATCCGGCCGCACCTCTGGGAAACTTGGTGGTTTAAGGCCTTCGTGATTGCCGCCATCTTTATGGGTCTGATGCTTTTGGTTGGCTTGTCCGTGCGCCACCGTTATCGGCTCCGGCTGGAACGGTTGGAACGGGACCGCCAAATTGACTTGGAACGGGTGCGGATTGCGCGGGATTTGCACGACGACCTTGGCGCGAGCCTGACCCAAATCAGTCTGATGAGTGCGTTAATCAGTCGGGGAAACACGCCCTTGCGGGAAATCATGGAACTGACCTTGGAAATCCGCGCGAAATCGCGGCGCATGGCTTCGAGCCTGAACGAGATCGTCTGGGCCGTTAATCCCCGCAATGATTCGCTGAACGACGTGCTGGGCTATTTTGGCGACTTTGCGGGCGAATTCCTAGGCGCGACCGCGATTCGGTGCCGGCTGGACTTGCCGGATCCAGTTTCGGATTTCCACCTCTCCACCGAGGTTCGCCACAACCTTTATCTGGCGTTCAAGGAAGCCTTGAATAATGCCGCCAAATACGCCCATGCCACCGAAATCACGCTCATCGCCCGGGAGTCCGCCCGGGAGGTGATTGTCAGCCTCCGGGACAATGGGCAGGGGTTCGCCCCGACACCACTGGCCGGCCGCAAAGGCAATGGCTTGCGAAACATGCGGGAGCGGCTGGAAAGCATCGGCGGCCGCTGCGAAATTGAAAGTGTCCTCGGCAAGGGCACGACCGTAAACTTCCACCTGCGGAAATGAAGCCGCCCCCTTCGATGTCGGGGCTAGTCGTTTTGGACGGTTCCCAACCGCCTCCCCGGATGGTATTTTCGGGCCATGAACTCAATTGGCCTGGCTGGCGAGATGGTTTTCAAGTCTGAAGCGGCTGATTATGGGAACGATCTAATGCAACCAGGCATGAACAAAATCAGCGTGGGAATTGTGGAAGACGACTCCAAGGTGCGCGACAGTCTGGCGCGGTTGGTGGGCGAAGCTGACGGGTTTCGTTGTCTGGCCGCCTGCGCCACCGGCGAAGAGGCGCTGAAGCGATTCCCCGAGTTGAAGCCGCAAGTGATCTTGATGGACATTAATCTGCCTGTGATGTCCGGCATTGCCTGCACCCACGGTCTCAAGCGGCTGTTGCCGCAAACCCAGATCGTCATGCTGACCATGTATAACGATGCGGATCACATTTTCCGGGCGTTGCAGGCGGGCGCCACCGGGTATCTTCTCAAACGGTCGGAGCCGGAGGATATTCTGGCCGCCCTTCGCGACGCGCTGGCCGGCGGTTCGCCGATGAGCAGCCGGATTGCCCGCATGGTGGTGCAATCCTTTCGCGAACCCGCGGCCGAGCCGGGCGCGGGGGTGGCGCTGACTGATCGGGAGGAGCAGATTCTAACCTATCTGACCAAAGGCTACGCCAACAAGGAAATTTCAACCCTGCTGGCCATCAGCGTGAATACCGTGCGCAACCACTTGCGGAACATCTACGAAAAACTGCACGTTCGCTCGCGCACTGAGGCCATGGCAAAGATTCTGACCCCCGACTCGCAAAAAAATATTAACCGCTCAATTAACTGATCATCGCCGCATCGCCGCCCGTTGAGGCCTCTCGAGCCGGCGGTCACAATTTTTAATTTACATCATGAAAATCCCGAACGCTTTCTTGATTTTGTCCGCCTCTCTTGTTTTCACCTCGGGCTTGGCCGAAGCTTGGCAGATGCAACCGGCTCCCTTGATGACCCGCTGGGCCCGTCAGGTGGACACGAATGCGCCGTTGCCTGAATACCCGCGCCCGCAAATGGTGCGAGCCGATTGGCTGAACCTGAACGGCCTTTGGCAGTTTGAACCCGGCGATACCAACGGGCGGGTACCTGTCGGGAAAAATCTGGCGGGAGAAATTCTCGTGCCCTACCCGATGGAGTCGCCTCTTTCCGGGGTGATGGCGTATCATCCGCATACATGGTATCGGCGTATGTTCACGGTCCCGCCGGCTTGGAATGGGCGGCGTATCCTTCTGCACCTCGACGCGGTGGATTGGGAATCCGAAGTCTTCATCAACGGCACCAGCGTGGGCGTTCACCGGGGCGGCTACGATCCCATCACCTACGACATCACCGACCAGCTCAAAGGCCGCCGGTCACAGGAACTGATGGTGCGGGTGTTTTCACCGGTGGACAACGCGGGCGAACCGCGGGGCAAGCAGACGTTGCATCCGCGCGGCATCATGTATACCTCGTCCAGCGGCATCTGGCAGCCGGTGTGGCTGGAGCCGGTGGCGGCCGCCGGCATCCGTGGTTTGAAAATGGTGCCGGATGTGGACAACGCGCAACTGCATCTCACCGTGGCAGCCTCCGTCGCCGACGGCGTTTCTGTTTCCGTGACCGTAAGCAGCAACGAGGTGCCGGTCGCCACCATCACCGGCGCGCCAAACACCGAGTTGAAGCTTCCCCTTCCCCATCCCGCGCTGTGGTCGCCGGACCATCCGTTCCTCTACGACTTGAAAATCAGCACGCTGCAGGACGGCGTGGTCAAGGACACGGTGACCAGTTACTTCGGGATGCGAAAGATTTCCGTGGGAACGGTGGATGGCATCAAGAAAATACTGTTGAACCATCAATTCGTCTTCCAGATCGGGCCGCTGGATCAGGGCTTCTGGCCGGACGGCAATTACACGGCCCCCACCGACGAGGCGTTGCGCTTCGACCTCGAACAGGAGAAGGCGCTCGGGTTCAACATGGTCCGCAAACACATCAAGGTGGAGCGCGCCCGCTGGTATTATTGGGCGGACAAGCTGGGCATCCTGGTCTGGCAGGACATGCCGAGCATCAATTCCTACACGCAAACCAAGCAGCCGATTGACGCGCCGCAGTTTCGCACGGAATTAAATCGCATGGTGGAGACGCTTTGGAACAGTCCGGCCATCATCCTCTGGGTCATCTTCAATGAAGGCCAGGGGCAACACGACACGGCAGCCCTGGTTCATGAAATCGCCGCCAAGGATCCCTCGCGGCTCGTCAATCAGGCCAGCGGTCATGTGTTTTTTGGGGTGGGCGATATCGCGGACGTGCATAGTTATCCCGCGCCGGCCGGTCCCGTCACCCTGACGCAGGCGCGCGCCTGCGGCGAATACGGCGGCATCTTCTGCCAGATCCCGGGCCATATTTGGAACCCGACCCTAACCGCCGGCACCTATACCAAAGCCGGCGACCCCGCTGAACTGGAACGCAAGTATGATCAGTTCATCAATGACCTCGTCTGGCTCAAATCCAGCCAGGGTTTGAGCGCCGCCGTTTACACCGAGATCACGGACGTGGAAAACGAGGGCAACGGATTGCTGACCTATGACCGCGTAATGAAAACCGACCTGAACCGGATCCAGGCGTCGAACCACAAAGCCATCACCGGGTCGCTCACCCTGACGACGGTCGTTCCAGCGTCCATCGAGGCGGGAATCCATTGGAAATACACGACCAGCGCCCCGGCAACGAATTGGTTTGCGGGGAAGGTTGATGACGCCGGGTGGGCCTCCGGCCCGGCCGCCTTCGGTCTCGAGGGCCGCACCAGTTGGCAGTCGTCAGACATTTGGCTGCGCCGGACATTTGACCTTGGCCCATTGACCCGGCAAGAATTGGATCAACTCGTTTTATACGTCTCGCATCATGGCGACTGCGAAATCTACCTGAACGGCGTTCTGGCGGGCACGCTATCCAATCAGAACGTGCAGTCCGCGCCCCTGCCGTATGTCATGCAACCCCTCACTGAGGCGGGCAAAAACGCGCTCGTTCAGAATGGCCCCAACGTCCTTGCGGTTCACTGCCAAAAGGGCAAGAAAGGCGAGGGTATTGGCAGCCAGTTTATTGACCTGGGTTTGTCCAGAGTCGAAATCCATTAAGCCCGAATTCCGAAATGGAAGCCGCAGTTGCTCCCGGGTGGGGGGTGGTGGCGGTGCGGTTAAAAGCGGGGCTGAAGCCCGCGCCGTCCAGACGCTGACGCGCGCTGCTGTGCCGCCCGGTTGGCGCGAAGCGTTTGGACTGCGAGCGATTTATCGCCGCTGTAGCTGCCTCCCCTTGCCCCGGCCCATCGCTGGCCTCCCGCCCGCCTGCCTTCCGGCTTCGGAATTCGGGTTAAGCAGATTACCCGGCGAAGGTCAAACCGGTGGCCGGAAGAATACAATGGCGAACAATTTAAGCTGACCATGCCGGCTGCTTGGCCGGCTACGTCGGAAAGCAAGCGAACGGAAAAGATGATTGGCAAACCTAGAGCATTGACAGAAAAGATGTAGCGATGGGGCGGCGAGGATTTTT